>NZ_CM002139.1:952363-1252363 GCF_000454545.1 Xanthomonas cassavae CFBP 4642 | reverse complement strand
ATCAGCCAAGGACCGACGGCGCCCAGGAGCCGGAGTGTGCGCTTCACAGACGAGGATTCCGGGCGCCGGCGCGCCTACCCGGCGGCTGCGCAGCCGTTGCGTTGGCCGCGCCAAGGCCGCGTTCGCTTGCCGCGAGGTCGCGACGCTGCTGTCTGTCTGCAGATGCCTCGACACAATCCTTACATTACGTCAATGCGCAGTGTGCCGGCACCGCAACGGCGGCCGATCGAACCAACGCGCCGACGAACGCGCAGAGCATCGGCGATGGCATGCCGCCCAGGTGCGGCACAACGGCAGGCGCACTACCCGGTGGCAGCGCGCCTGCAGGCGCAGCTGCGTTTCAGGTCACCGGATGACCGCGCGGCGTGTCATGTCCGTCGCGCACCAGACGCCGGCCGCCGGAAAACTTGGCGCGGTACATCGCCGCATCCGCGCGCCGATACAGCTCGGTCGCGTCCACGCCCCGCGCGCAGACCGCGCTGCCCGCGCTCAGGTGCAACGGCGCTTCCTCGCCGTCTTCGCGTTCGAGCATGGACAGCCATTGATTGAGCTTGAGCGTGGCCTCGTCCTCGCTGGCGTGCACGCCGACCAGGAATTCGTCGCCACCCCAACGGCCGATCCAGTCCTGTGCCCCCAGCCAGCCGTAGGCCGATTCCACCAGACGCACCAGCACGCGGTCGCCGGCCAGGTGCCCGAAGCGGTCGTTGATCGGCTTGAGGTTGTCCATGTCCAACACGAACAGCACGAACGGCCAGCCTTCGCGTTGCGCGGCGGCCACCGAGTCGCGCATGGCCTGCTCGCAGCCGCGTCGGTTCAGCGCCTCGGTGAGCGGGTCGAACAGGGCATGCTTCTTGAGGTCACGCATGCCGGCATCGATGCCGCGCAGGCTGCGGTTGATCCCGCGCAGCAGCCGGCCCAATTCGTCATCGCCATGCTCGGGCAGGCTGGGCAGACGCTGGTCGGCGTAATAGGTATCCAGTGCATCGGCGGCGATACGCAGTGGCGCCAGCAACCGGTACAGGGCCGAAAGCGTCAAGGCAGTGCCGGCCAGCGTTGCCAGCAGCGCCACGAGGATCACCGACCACAGCAGGTGCCCGCCCAGTTCGCTTTGCGAGGCCAGCCATGCAATCAACAACAGCAGCGGCAGATGGATGCCGACAAAGGTCACCGCCAGCAGCTTGGCGCTGAAGGAACGGGGAAACACGCGCGAGAGCCCGGCGTACAAGCGCATCCAACTCTCCGGCAAAGGGGCGCCTAGTGTCGCCGACCGCTGATGGAGCCAACGCGACGGAAGTCGCAGAACCTGGCGGTACGCACGCCGATGCAAGCAGCAACCGGCGCGAAGCACGTGGGCAGTCATGCAGCACGCAAAGCGCCGCATGCCAGCCCCGGTGGCGCGGCGTCAGATCTTGTAGCCGGAGTGGATCGCCACGATGCCGCCGGTGAGATTCTTGTAGTGGCAGCGCGCGAATCCGGCCTCGCCCATCATGCCCTTGAGCGACTCCTGCGGCGGGTGCTTGCGGATGCTCTCGGCCAGGTACTGGTAGCTGTCGGCATCGCGTGCGAACAGCTGGCCCAGCTTGGGCAGGATCTTGAATGAGTGAAAGTCGTAGATCGGCTTGAACCACTCGGCGGTGACTTCGGAGAATTCCAGCACGCGCGCCTGGCCGCCCACCTTGAGCACGCGGTACATCTCGCGCAGTGCAGCGTCCTTGTCGGTCACGTTGCGCAGGCCGAAGGAAATCGTGACCAGGTCGAAACTCTGGTCCGGGAACGGCAGCGCTTCGGCGTTGCATTGCACGTAGTCGAAGCCGGCCACCAGCCCGCGGTTGGTCAGCCGGTCGCGGCCCACCGACAGCATGCCCGCATTGATGTCGCCCAGCACCACCGCACCTTCATCGCCCACGCGCTCTTTCAGCAGCACGGCGATGTCGCCGGTGCCGCCGGCCAGGTCCAGCACCCGGTCGCCCGGCTTCACCTGCGCGGTGGCCACGAAGTAGCGTTTCCAGGCGCGATGCACGCCCAGGCTCATCAGGTCGTTCATCAGGTCGTAATTGCGCGCGACCGAGGTGAACACTTCGCCGACCAGCTTCTGCTTGTCCTTGGCAGCGACATCGCGAAAGCCGAAATGGGTGGTACCGGAGGTATAGGGGGATTCGCTCATGGGGGGATTATCGCACTGCTGACGCCACCGTGACCGCAACCGGACCACACTGCGGCCTCTTCCGCAACGGCCCCGCGAGCATTGCGTGCGCGACAAGTATGTTCGGCGCGACTGGCAGCCCCATGAAAAGCCCACCCTGCCCGGGTCGGCCTCCACGCCCCTGCACCCAACCCGGCGCCGCATCCAGTACGGCCTGGTGGGCGTGGTGGTGGCGCTGACCGGGGGTCTGAGCAATGCGCTGGACTGCCAACCTGCCGTATCTGCAAGGCACGCTGGGCGCCTATAGCACTGAAATGGCATGGCTGCCGGCCGCCTATGTGATGACCAACATGTCGGCCAACCTGCTGCTGGTGAAGTTTCGCCAGCAGTTCGGGTTACGCCGGTTCACCGAGATCTTCCTGGCGCTGTACGCGGCCATCGCCTTCGCCCACCTGTTCGTGCACAGCCTGAGTTCGGCCATCACCGTGCGTGCGGCGCATGGGCTGGTGGGCGCGGCGCTCAGCTCGCTGGGGCTGTATTACGTGATCCAGGCCTTCCCCAATAAACACCGCCTCAAGGCAGTGGTCCTGGGGCTGGGCATCACCCAGCTGGCGTTGCCGCTGGCACGGGTGTTTTCCACCGACCTGCTCGAGTTCGGGCAGTGGCAGGGGCTGTACCTGTTCGAGTTCGGGCTGGCGGTGTTCGCATTGGCGTGCGTGCTGGCGCTCAAACTGCCGCCGGGGGACCGCTACCGGGTATTCGAGACGCTGGATTTCCTCACCTTCAGCCTGTTTGCCGCCGGGGCGGCCGGCTTGGCGGCGGTGCTGTCGCTGGGCCGGCTGCTGTGGTGGACCAGCACTCCGTGGCTGGGCGTGGTGCTGGCGTCCTCGATCGTACTGCTGTGCGCGGCCACCTGGATCGAGCACAACCGCCGCAACCCGATGATCAACACGCGCTGGCTGGCCAGCGGCGACATGCTGCGGCTGGGCCTGGCCATCCTGCTGATCCGGCTGGTGCTGTCCGAACAAAGCACTGGCGCGATCGGCTTCTTCCAGACCCTGGGCCTGGCCAACTCCCAGCTGCAGACCCTGTTCGCGCTGATGCTACTGGGCGCGGTGGTCGGCGTGGCCGCCAGTGCGTGGCTGATCAATCCGGCGCGCATCGCCGAACACCTGATCATCGCAGTGGCGGCCATCTGTGCCGGCTGTTTCATGGATGCCGATGCCACCAGCCTCACCCGCCCCGAACAGATGTACATCAGCCAGTTCCTGCTCGCCTTCGGCAGCACCTTCTTCATTGGCCCGGCGATGGTGGCCGGCATCGGCCGGGTGATCGCGCAACCCGGCAACCTGATCAGCTTCATCGTGCTGTTCGGCATGGCGCAGAACATGGGGGGCCTGCTCGGCAGCGCGCTGCTGGGCAGCGTGCAGGCGGTGCGCGAGAAATACCATTCCAGTCAGTTGGTGGAGCACCTGGTGCTGACCGACCCGCAGGTGGCCGCGCGCGTGCAGGCCTATGCGAGCGCATACGGCAGCAGCATCGGCGACCCGGCCTTGCGCCAGGCCCAGGGCGTGCGTGCGCTGGGCAGCGTGGCCACCCGCGAAGCCAATGTGCTGGCCTATAACGATGTGTTTCTACTGATCGGCTGCATTGCCATCGCCACCGGGCTGTGGATCCTGTCCGTGCTGGTGTGGCGGCGCTATCTGCGCCCTGCCGCCTCTCCCTCCTCTCCTGCTTCCAGCGCGCGCCCATGAATACACCTGCAGAGTCCTCCCCTGTCGCCGACCGGCAACGTCGCCGCCGCCGTCGCATCACTGGCGCGATCGGGGTTGGCGGCCTGGCGCTGATCGGCGTGGCGCTGGTGCTGTATGCCTGGCGGCTGCCGCCGTTCGTCAGCGCCATCGAACGCACCGAGAACGCCATGGTGCATGGCCAGATCACGGTGATCGCACCGCAGGTCAGCGGCTATGTCACGCAGGTCCCGGTGCAGGATTTTGCGCACGTCACACGCGGCCAGTTGCTGGCCACCATCGACGACCGCATCTATGCCCAGCAGCTCGAGCAGGCCAGGGCGCAGCTGCAGACCGCGCAGGCCAATCTCGCCAACTGGGAGCAGCAGCGGCATGGCGCGCAGGCCACCATCGCCGAACAGCGCGCAGCGCTGAGCAGCACGCAGGCCCAGCGCGAACGCACCCGCTCGGCCTATGCCCGCGCGCAGCAACTGGCCAACCAGAAACTGGTGTCCGAGCAGGACCGCGACACTGCGTTCGCGGCGCGCGCGCAGGCCGAAGCGGGCGTGACGCAAGCGCGCGCCGCAGTGCAGGCGGCCGAAGAAAACGCCCGCAGCGTCACCGTCAACCGCGCCGCGCTGGAAGCCGCGGTGACCAATGCGCAGGCCTCACAGCAACTGGCGCAGATCAACCTGGACAACACCCGCATCCTGGCCCCGCGCGATGGCCAGCTCGGCCAGCTCGGCGTGCGCCAGGGCGCTTACGTCACCAACGGCACGCAGCTGATGGCGCTGGTACCGGACACGCTGTGGGTGGTGGCCAACTTCAAGGAAACCCAGATGGCCAAGATCCGCATCGGGCAGCGCGCCAGCTTCACCGTGGATGCGTTGAACAACGCGACCCTGCGCGGCCGTGTGCAGGAGATCTCGCCGGCGGCCGGCTCGGAATTCAGCGTGCTGCCGGCCGACAACGCCACCGGCAACTTCGTCAAGATTGCCCAACGCATCCCGCTGCGGATCAGCGTCGACCCCGATCAACCGCTGGCCGCACGACTGCGCCCGGGCATGTCGGTGGTGGTGGCCGTGGACACTGCAAGCGCCGTCGACTGAGCGCACCCATCGGCATGCTGCACGGCGCCCCGCGCGCGATGCAGCCGCTATCATGCGGCGATGCCCTCTTCCACGCGCCTCCACCTGCAGCGGCAATCACTGCGCTTTGCCCAGCTCGGCACCGCGCAGCTGTATGCGCTGCTGACGCTGCGCACCGACGTGTTCGTGGTGGAGCAGCGCTGCGCCTATCCCGAGCTGGATGGCAAGGACACCGCCCCGGGTGTACTGCATCTGCTTAGAACGACCGACACCGGCGAGCTGGCTGCCTGTCTGCGCGTGCTGCCGCCGGGGTTGAGCTATCCCGAGCCCGGCATCGGACGCGTGGTGATCGGCCGCGCGTTTCGCGGTAGCGGGTTGGCACATGCCTTGTTGCAGCACGGCCTGCAGCTGGTGCATGCGCATTGGCCGGGCAGCGCCATTCAACTGGGCGCACAGGCGCATCTGCAAGGGTTCTACGCCGCGCACGGATTTGCGCCGGCATCGGCACCGTATCTGGAAGACGGCATTCCCCACCTCGACATGCTGCGCCCTGCCGGCGCAGCGCCTCTGGAGCCCACATGATCACCACCCCCGACTATCGTGCCCTGCTCGACACCGCCATCGCCCAAGCCCGCCAGGGCCTGGCCGAAGGCGGCATTCCGATCGGCGCGGCGCTGTACTACAACGACGGCCGCCTGCTTGGGTGCGGCCACAATCGCCGCGTGCAGGAAAACGACCCGTCCGTGCACGGCGAAACCGATGCCTTCCGCAAGGCCGGCCGCCAGCGCCGCTACAAGGACACCATCATGGTCACCACGCTGGCCCCGTGCTGGTACTGCAGCGGGTTGGTGCGCCAGTTCAATATCGGCACCGTGGTAGTGGGCGAATCGGTCACCTTCCAGGGCGGTATCGCCTGGCTGCGCGAGCATGGCGTCAACGTGATCGACCTGCAAAGCCAGGAATGCATCGACCTGCTCGGCGGCTATATCGCCGCCAATCCGGATGTGTGGAATGAGGACATCGGCGAGGATTGACGCCTGCGGAGTTCCCGCGACGGCTGGCCTCGCGATTGCCACGCGTGCGGCCAACGCCTTGCAAGCTGCCGGTGAGGCATGCCCATTGCTGACGTCAACGCGCCTTGACATGCACGACGCTAGGCTCGCGCTTTGCCCACGGGGGGATCGTTCAATGGCAGTGCCAGATGTCGTAATACCCGGCCGCGCCACGGCGCAGCCGGTCATGGAAGTGGCAGGTGCGGCCCGGGGCGTGGCGCCGGTGGCGCCGGTAGATGCGTGGGCTTCAGGGTTGCGCGCAGTGGACCATGCGCGCTGCCCTCATCCGCCCTTCGGGCACCTTCTCCCGCAGGCGGGAGAAGGACAGGCGGCAGGTTTCGGATCGAACGTCGGTCGCCCGGTTGCCGCGTCTGCGCTGGCTGGCAATGGTCTTGCACAGGCGGCAAGCGGAGCGACGCAGGGATGTACATTGGAAATGACGGCCCTATTGCAGAAGCCGCTGCTGCAGGCGCCTGTTGCGCAACCGGCTGCCAGACCCCCAGCGGCTAGCGGGAGCCGGCTTGATACGCCGCAGCAGCCTGCATTGACGGATCCCGCAGTCAACGCCCGTGCGCACCTTGGCGTCTTGTTGATCCAACGCTACAGCGCCAGTCTGCGCCGCAGCACGCGCTGAGCATCGCGCCTATGCCGCGGCGCAACGCCCCTCCGAGGGCCGGTCGTTGCAGGACCGAGGCATATCTTGCTGCACAACGAGTAACGCAACGCCGATCAGGACGCCTGGGAGATCATTTTGACTTCCGCCGCCTGATCGGCATTGCCTCACAGGATGTAGCGACTCAGGTCCGGATCCTGCACCAGCTCGCCCAGCTGCGCGTCCACATAGGCCGCATCCACGGTCACGCTGTGGCCATCGCGGTCGGGCGCTTCGTAGCTCAGGCCATCCAGCAGGCGCTCGAGCACCGTGTGCAGTCGACGTGCGCCGATGTTTTCCTGGCGCTCGTTGACCTGGGCGGCAATCTCGGCCAGCCGTTCCACTGCATCGGCACCAAAGCTCAGCGACACGCCTTCGGTCTGCAACAGCGCTTCGTACTGTTTGATCAAGGCGGCCTTCGGCTCGGTGAGAATGCGCACGAAATCGGCCTTGGTCAGCGCGGTCAGCTCCACCCGGATCGGGAAACGGCCCTGCAATTCGGGAATCAGGTCGCTGGGCTTGGCCAGATGGAACGCGCCCGAAGCGATGAACAGGATATGGTCGGTCTTGACTGTGCCGTACTTGGTCGACACGTTGGAGCCTTCCACCAGCGGCAGCAGATCGCGCTGCACGCCCTCGCGGCTGACATCGCCGCCATTGGAGCCGGCTTCGCCGCGCTTGGCGACCTTGTCGATCTCATCGATGAACACGATGCCGTGCTGCTCGCAGGCCTCGATCGCCGCCGCGCGCACATCGTCTTCGTTGACCAGCTTGCCGGCTTCTTCTTCGATCAACAGCGGACGCGCGGCCTTGATGGTGAGCTTGCGCTTTTGCGACTTGCCACTGCCGATATTGGCAAACATCTGCCGCAGCTGCTGGCCCATTTCCTCCATGCCCGGCGGGGTCATGATGTCCATGCTGGCGTTGACGGCCACGTCCAGTTCGATTTCGCGCTCGTCCAGTTCGCCGTTACGCAGCATGCGGCGGAACTTGATGCGGGTATCGTTGTCCTGCGACGAAGGCTCGTTGCGTGCGGCTTCAGGGTCAAAACCGATGCCGGCAGCGCGACGCGGCAGCAGCGCATCGAGGATGCGGTCTTCGGCGCGGTCTTCGGCCTGGTTGCGCACGCGCACCTTGGCCTGCTCGCGGTACAGCTTGACCGAAGTATCGGCCAGATCGCGGATGATCTGCTCCACGTCCTTGCCGACATAGCCAACCTCGGTAAAGCGGGTGGCTTCCACCTTGACGAACGGTGCATTGGCCAGCGTCGCCAGGCGCCGCGCGATCTCGGTCTTGCCCACGCCGGTCGGGCCGATCATCAGGATGTTCTTGGGCATCACCTCGTTGCGCAGCTCTTCAGGCAGCTGCATGCGACGCCAGCGGTTGCGCAGCGCGATGGCAACGGCGCGCTTGGCATCGTGCTGACCCACGATATGACGGTCGAGCTCCTGCACGATTTCGCGCGGAGTCATGGTTGAAGTTTCGGGATTTGGCATTGGGGATTCGAGAATTGGGAATGGGGAATCGTGGGCGCAAGAATCAAGAGCCTATTGGTTGGAGTGGAGCCGAAACCGCTGTTGCGATTCCCGATTCTCCACTCCCGATTCACAGCTCTTCGACCACCACGTTGCGATTGGTATAGATGCAGATGTCGCCGGCGATGTTGATGGCCTCGGTGGCGATGGTCCTGGCATCCAGCTCGGTGTGCGCCAGCAGGGCGCGTGCGGCCGACAAGGCGTACGAGCCGCCAGAACCAATCGCGATGATGCCGTCTTCCGGTTCGATCACATCACCGGTGCCGCTGATGATCAACGAGGTCTCTTTATCGGCCACCGCCAGCAGGGCTTCGAGCTTGCCCAGGCGGCGTTCGGTGCGCCAATCCTTGGCCAGTTCCACTGCGGCACGGGTCAGCTGGCCATGCTTGTCCAGCTTGGCTTCGAACAACTCGAACAGCGTGAATGCATCGGCCGCAGCGCCTGCGAATCCGGCCAGCACCTGACCCTCGCGGCCAAGCCGGCGCACCTTGCGCGCGTTGCCCTTCATGACCGTGTGGCCAAGGGTGACCTGGCCATCGCCGGCGACGGCGACGTGCCCACCACGCCGCACCGAAATGATGGTGGTGGCGTGAACGATGTTGGGGTTCTGACTGGGGTCCATGGATCCTCCGGGGGGTTTCCAAGGAGGTGGGGACGCCCCTGCCGGGTTCAAGCGCGCTGCGACGAGGCGACGCAGGAGACAGACTTTCGTGAGCCTGCCGCGCGCTTCACTCGATCCGAGACAGGCGACGACGCCCTGCCGACACGCCAGACGACCAACCCCCTCTCTCACGCCGGGAGAGCGGCCTGGAGCCACCTCTCCGAAACCCACCTGTTGTCACCGCTCCCATCAACGACAGCAACTCATCCGGCTGCATCAGCCAATCATGCAACGCTGCGGGTAACGTTGCTCGCACGCACGCTCACTCGACCGCCTTCTTGCGCTTGGCGCGCGGGTGCGCAGCGTCGTAGACCTTGGCCAGGTGCTGGAAATCCAGGTGTGTGTAGATCTGCGTGGTGGCGATATCGGAATGACCGAGCAACTCCTGCACGCCGCGCAGATCGCCGGAGGATTCGAGGATGTGGCTGGCAAAACTGTGCCGCAACATATGCGGGTGCACGTCCTTGAACATGCCTTGGCGCACGGCCAATTGCTTGATGCGGATCTGCACCGCACGCTGCGAAATCGCACCGCCGGCACGCCCGGGGAAGACATGCGTTTCGGCCCGCCCGCCGCTGTCGCGCTGCCACTGCCGCAAGGCCGCAATCGCATGCGAGCCCACCGGCACCAGGCGCTGTTTGCCGCCCTTGCCCAGCACCATCACCAATCCACTGGCCAGATCCAGATCGCGCCAGCGCAACGCGCAGATTTCGCTCAGGCGCAGCCCCGACGAATAAAACAGTTCCAGCAATGCGCGATCGCGCAACCCCAGCGGCGCATCGGTCGGCACTTCGACCAGGCGCACGGCCTCGTCGGCATCGAGCACCTGCGGCAGCTTGCGCGGCGCCTTGGGCGCTCGCAACGCCGCGGCAGGACTGACCGCAATGCGGCCATGCTTGAGCAACCAGGCGTAATAGCTGCGGCAGGCAGACAGACGTCGCTGCAGGCTCTTTGCGGACAGACCGCGTCGATGTTCGTCGGCGACAAACTGGCGCAGGTGCGCGCTGTCCAGCTGCACGACATCCAGCGGTGCGGCGGCATCTTTGGCCTGCTCGGCCACCCAGCTCAGCAGGGCGCCTAGATCGCGCCGATACGCGTCCAGCGTGTGGGCCGAGACCTGCCGCTCGACCTGCAGATACGCCAGGAAATCCTCCACCGACGACATGTCACCTGTCCCGCGGTCGCGGCGCCACTGCAACGCTGCGCTGCAACGCGCCGATCCGTTGCCACACCACCGCCATCACGCGTCGAAGCGCTGCAGCGCCACGCTCAGCGACTCGCCCATCATGCGCAGGAACAAGGTCCCCATGCCGGGATAGAAGCGGTTGGCGTCGTGGCTGCCGACCGCGATCAGGCCGATGCCAGGTAGCGCCAGCAAGGCAGTGGACTGCACCTCGCCGGCCTGCTCGCCGTACAGCAGCGCGTGCTTGTCGGCCTGCAGGCGGCCGCAGATCGGCTCACCGTCGCTCAGGCAGTCGCGGAAGGGCGCCAGGCGTGCATCGTCGGCAGCCATGGTCTGCAGCCAGTCGGCTTGCAGACCAGCCACCGGCGTCAGCAGCACCAGCCGCACCAGATCGCCGTTGAAATCTTCCGCCAGCGAAGCGGCCGTGGCCTTCAGCGTGTCGGCCGCAGTACGTTGGCGCAGCAGCGCCAGCGTCAGCTGATGGGTGCGCACCGCCAGCCGCTCGTTGACCTGGGCATTGCTGCCCAGCTCGTGCAGCCGCCGCGCCAGCTCGCGGTTCTTGTCGCGCAACACTTCCAACTGGTAGGTCGCCAGCGAGGCGGTGGGGCCATCGTCACGCGGCACCAGCAGGCTGACCGCCAGATCCGGAAACTGCTTGAGGAAGGTGGGATGACGACGCAACCATGTCGCCACATCGTGCGCGCCCAGCTTGTCGGTGGTGTCGCTCATCAGATCCATTCTCCATCGAAGACGAACACGGCCGGACCGGACATCACCACGTCCTGCCCGTCGCCGGGCCAGCGGATCCGCAGCTCACCGCCCGGCAGCGACACGCGAACATCGCGCTCCACGCGGCGGCGCTGCATCAGCACCGCCGCCGCCGCGCAGGCACCGCTGCCGCAGGCCAGCGTCTCGCCGACACCGCGCTCGAACACGCGCAAATGGAGATGCGCAGGGTCCACGACCTGGGCAAAGCCCACGTTGACCGAATCGGGGAACGCGGCGTTCTGTTGCAACAGGCTGCCCACACGTTCCACCGGCGCGGCCTCCACGCGACCAACCTCCAGCACGGCGTGCGGATTACCCATCGACACTGCGCCAAAGCGCACCGTCTCGCCGTGCACCGGCAGCGCGTATTCCTCGCGCGCATGCGCAAAGCCGGCCAGCGGAATCTGCGCTGGTTCGAATTGCGGCACGCCCATCGCCACTGCGTAAGTATCCGCGCCCACCCGCTCAACCGCATGCGCGGTGACCGGACTGTCGATGATGAAGCGATCGCCTTGCGCAGTGCCATCGCGCACCAGCCAGGCCGCGACGCAGCGCGCGCCGTTGCCGCACTGGCGGGCCGCCGAACCATCGGAATTCCAGATGCCGTAGGCGGCCACGGCGCCATCGCTGCGCGGGGCTTCGATGGTCAGGATCTGATCGCAGCCCACGCCGACATGCCGGTCGGCCAGGCGGGCGGCCAGTGCGGCATCCGGCGGCGGCGAGCCGTCGCGCAGGTCCAGCACCACGAAATCGTTGCCGGCACCATGCATTTTGGTGAAACGCAGGCGCCCGGTGCGGCCGTCAGCGCTCATTGCCGCTGCTAGCGGGCTGGTCGGTGGTGGAGGCTGGCGGCGTATCGGTCTGCACCGGCGGGGGCGTGGACTCGTCCAGCGGTTGCGGTGCATCCGGCGGCTGCGGCACGGGCTGGGCTTCCACCGGCACCGGCTTCTGCGGCATCACCAGCGGGCCCTTGTTGCCGCAGCCGGCAAGCAGGACAAAGGTCGCACCAACCAGTGCGAGACGAACGGAAGGTCGGGACATGAGGCTCATGGCCCCGAGTATAGCCAGAACACCCTGACTGCCGTGCGCTCAGTGCGGCGCGGGCAGCGTGCGCGGCGGCGGCTCCGGACGCAACCACAACCAGATCGCCACCACCGCCATGCTGCCGATCGACAGGCACTTCACCCACAGCACCGGCACGCACCACAGCATGATGCCGGCACAGATGGTCATGGTCAGCGTGGCCATCCACTTGGCCTTGCGACTGACTGCCCGATAGGTCTGCCATTCCACGATGGCGGGGCCAAAGCGCGGGTGCGACAACAACCAGCGATGCAGGCGTTCGGACCCGCGCGAGGCGGCCCAGGCCGAGATCAGGATGAACACGGTGGTCGGCAAGCCGGGCACGAAGATTCCAACAATGCCGGTCGCCAGGCTGGCATACGCCAGCAACCACCAGGCCCAGCGAAATCGGTTCGGTTGCGTCATGCGCAAATGATACGGCCAGCAGGCGCCGAGATGTCTGGGCATCCTCCTTCTCCCACCCGTACATTGTCCTCCTTCACGGCGGAGAAGGCGCCCGAAGAGCGGATGAGGCGACGCCTGCATGCAGGGATGAGAGACCTGCCCTTACCAATCCCCAATCCCAACTCCCGACCCTTGAGCTACTTGCCCCCCAGCTGATCCAGCACAAAGGCGTACGACTCGGCCAGCTCGCGATAGCGCCGGAACCGGCCGGATTTGCCGCCGTGCCCGGCTTCCATGTTGGTGCGGAACACAATCGGATACTTGCCGGTGTTGTCGTCACGCAGCCTGGCCACCCACTTGGCCGGCTCCCAGTACTGCACCTGCGAATCCCACAGGCCGGTGCCGACGAACATCGCCGGATACGCCTGCTTGCGCACGTTGTCGTACGGCGAGTACGACAGCATGTAGTCGTAATGGTCCTTGTTTTCCGGGTTGCCCCACTCGTCGTATTCGTTGGTGGTCAGCGGAATGCTGGCATCCAGCATGGTGGTGACCACATCCACGAATGGCACCTGCGCCACCAGCACGCGGTAGTCCTGCGGCGCCATGTTGGCCACCGCGCCCATCAACAGGCCACCGGCGCTGCCGCCAGAGGCCGCCACGCGGTCCTTGAAGGCATAGCCCTGTGCCACCAGGCCACGGGTGACATCGACGAAATCGGTGAAGGTGTTTGTCTTGTGCAGCAGCCTGCCGTCGTCGTACCACTGGCGGCCCATTTCCTGGCCGCCGCGGATGTGCGCGATGGCATACACCACGCCACGGTCCAGCAGGCTGATGGCGGGCAGGTTGAACGCGGGATCCATCGACATGCCATAGCTGCCGTAGGCGTACTGGAACAGCGCCGCCGAGCCATCCTTCCTGAAGTCCTGCCTGTACACCAGCGACACCGGCACCTTGACCCCGTCGCGGGCGGTCACCCACACCCGCTCGGTGACGTACTCGGTGGGGTCGTAGCCGATCACAGGCTGCTGCTTGAGCGTTTTGCGTTCGCCGGTCCGGGTGTTGAGCTCGTAGGTGGTCGCCGGTGTCGTCAAGGAGGTGTAGCTGTAGCGCAGCCACGGCGTCTGCGGCTCGGCGTTGACCGACAGCCCCATCGAATATGCCGGCTCATCGGCCTTGACGTACTCATGGCTGCCATCGCGCTTGAGCAGACGCACGCGCTCCAGCCCGCCGGAGCGTTCTTCGATGGCGGTCAATCCGTCGAACAGCTCGAAATTCTCGATGTACACGCTGTCACCGTGCGCGACCCAATCGGTCCACCGCTTGCGGGTAGTCGCATCGGTCGGCGCGGTCACCAGCTTGAAGTTCTTGGCGCCGTCGGCATTGGTGCGGATCACCCAGCGGCCATCGAAATGGTCGGCGTGGTATTCCACGTCGCGCTCGCGCATGGCCAGCACATTGAATCTGTCAGGCTTGGCGGCGGAGGTATAACGGGTCTCCGAGGACACCGTGCTTTCCACGCCGATGGTGATGTACTTGTCGTCGCGGGTGCGCCCCACGCCCATGTAGAAGCTATCGTCCTTTTCTTCGTACACCAGCACGTCATCCTTGGAAGGCGTGCCGAGCACGTGCTTTTTCACGCGCACGGTGAGCAGCGTTTCCGGATCGTTTTCGACATAGAACAGCGTCTTGTTGTCGTCGGCCCAGACCATGTTCGGAGACACGCCTTCCAGCGTGTCGGGATAGAGTTCGCCGGTCTCCAGGTTCTTGAAGCGGATCGTGTACTGGCGGCGGCCGATCGCATCGTCGGCCCAGGCCAGGATGCAGTTGTCCTGACTGACCTGCGCCTCACCGACGCTGAAATACTCCTTGCCCTGTGCCATCTGGTTGACGTCCAGCAGGATCTGTTCCGGCGCCTCCATGCTGCCTTTGCGGCGTGCCTGGATCGGATAGTCCTTGCCGGCTTCGAAGCGGGTGTAATACCAATAGCCGCGCTCGCGGTATGGCACGCTGGCGTCGTCCTGCTTGATACGCCCCACGATCTCGGTATACAGCGTGTCCTCCAGCGGCTTGAGCGGCGCCATTACCTGGTTGGTGTAGGTGTTCTCGGCATTGAGATAAGCCAGCATCGCCTTGTCTTCGCGCTTGTCGTCGCGCAGCCAGTAGTAGTCGTCGTTGCGGGTGGCACCGAACGGCGCCTTGACCACATGCGGATGCTTGGCGACGTCCGGCGGCGTTGGGAGAGCGGCAAAGGCGGAGGAGGCGGATGTGGTCATCAGGCTGGCGATCAACAAGGTCAGGACAGGCTTCATCAGATTGGGGTGCGCTGGATGAACGCAATACCATTCCAGCGTCCGCGTGTGGAAGAGCCCATCGCCGAGCGTCCTGTGTGTCCTAGGTCATGCTGGTCTATCATCGTCTTGATGGATTCCACGCTTTCGCCCCTCAGCGGCTATAGCCGCCGCAGCCAGGACATCGCCCCGTTCCATGTCATGTCGCTGTTGGCGCGCGCCAATGCGCTGGAACAGGCCGGGCATGATGTGATCCACCTGGAAATCGGCGAACCCGACTTCACCACCGCCGCGCCGATCGTGGCGGCCGGGCAAGCCGCCCTGGCCGCCGGCCACACCCGCTACACCGCTGCGCGCGGGCTGCCTGCACTGCGCGAGGCCATCGCCGGTTTTTATGCGCAGCGTTATGGCTGCAGCCTGGATCCGGAGCGGATCCTGATCACCCCGGGCGGCTCCGGCGCGCTGCTACTGGTCAGCAGCCTGCTGGTGGACCCAGGCAGGCACTGGCTACTGGCCGACCCCGGGTATCCATGCAACCGCCATTTTCTGCGCCTGGTCGAAGGCGCCGCGCAGCTGGTGCCGGTCGGGCCGGACAGCGATTACCAGCTGACCCCGGCACGGGTGGACGCGTACTGGAACACCGACAGCGTCGGCGCGCTGGTCGCCTCGCCGGCCAATCCCACCGGCAGCGTGTTGTCGCGCGAACAACTGGCTGGGCTGTCCCATGCGTTGCAGGCCCGCGGCGGGCATCTGGTGGTGGATGAGATCTATCACGGCCTGACCTATGGCCTGGACGCGCACAGCGTGCTGGAAGTGGACGACAGCGCCTTCGTGCTGAACAGTTTTTCCAAGTACTTCGGCATGACCGGTTGGCGGCTGGGCTGGCTGATCGCGCCGCCGGACGCGGTGCCCGAGCTGGAGAAGCTGGCACAGAATCTCTACATCAGTGCCTCCACCATTGCGCAACACGCCGCACTGGCCTGCTTCACGCCCGAGAGCATTGCCATCTTCGAAGCACGCCGCGCCGAATTCCAGCAGCGCCGCGACTATCTGCTGCCGGCGCTGCGCCAGCTGGGTTTCGACATTGCCGTCGAACCGCAAGGCGCGTTCTACCTCTACGCCGACATCAGTACGTTCTCCAATGATGCCCAGGCGTTCTGCGCGCATTTCCTGGAAACCGAGCATGTCGCCTTCACCCCCGGCATCGACTTCGGCCACCACCGCGCCAACCAGCACGTCCGCATCGCCTATACGCAGAGCCTGCCGCGTCTTGAGCAGGCAGTGGAGCGGATTGCGCGTGGTTTGCAACGTCTTTGATCGAACCAGCGCCAGTGCGCACGGCGCATCTCGTCGAGCAGCGCCTGGACGTGGCCGCAGATTCACTGCCTCGATGTAAACAGCCGTGACTGCGATTTGCTGCTGCTTTTGCACTACTGCTTGTGGGCTTGCCTCGCCCTGAAGCGAACCAAGCGCCGCAGCCACGCATGGCTGCATGGGCACCCTGCTGGGCGTAGCCAGTGGCGTGCGCACGTATCCTCATCCGCCCTTCGGGCACCTTCTCCCGATGGGAGAAGGAAGTAACAAAAAAGCCCTGGACATTCGGCCCAGGGCTTTTTTCAACGCAGCACATGATCAAGACAACTCGAACTGCGGAGTTGCCTTGAGTCGACAACTCAATCCGCCAGCCGCTCCCACAGGAAGCTGTAGGCCAGCGCCGCCATGTGCGCGGCCTGTGCGTTGTTGGCCGCGCCGCCGTGGCCGCCTTCGATGTTCTCGTAGTAGGTCACGTCCTTGCCGGCCTCGATCATCTTGGCTGCCATCTTGCGGGCGTGGCCAGGATGCACGCGGTCATCGCGCGTGGAAGTCAGGAAGATCACCGGCGGGTAGGTCTTCTTCGGGTCGAACAGGTGGTACGGCGAGAAGGTCTGGATGAAGTTCCAGTCGTCGGTGTCCGGGTTGCCGTACTCGGCCATCCACGAGGCGCCTGCCAGCAGATGGCTGTAACGCTTCATGTCCAGCAGCGGCACCTGCACCACCACCGCACCGAACAGGTCCGGGTACTGGGTCAGCATGTTGCCGGTCATCAGGCCACCGTTGCTGCCGCCCTGCACACCCAGGTGCCTGGTCGAGGTGATCTTGCGTGCGACCAGATCCCTGGCCACCGCAGCCATGTCTTCGTAGGCCTTGTGGCGATTCTGCTTGAGGGCGGCCTGGTGCCAGCGCGGGCCGTACTCGCCACCGCCGCGGATGTTGGCCACCACGTACACGCCACCCTTTTCCAGCCACGAGCGGCCCAGGGCGCCGGAGTAGTTTGGCGTCATCGAGATCTCGAAACCGCCGTAGCCGTACAGCAGCGTCGGCGCGCTGCCATCGCGCTTGAGCGCCTTCGGGCGGACCAGGAAATACGGCACGCGGGTGCCGTCCTTGCTGGTGGCGAAGTGCTGCTCGATGGTGTCTCTGCCGGCGTCGAAGAATGCCGGCATGGTCTTGAGCGGCTGCGGCGCGCTGCCCACATCCACCCACGACAGCGTGGTCGGAGTCAGGTAATCGGTGACGGTCAGCCACAACGCCTCGCTGTCGTCGCTGTCCACGGCACCGACGTCCACGGTGCCGAAGGACGGCGCACCGACGAAGGCGCTCCTGGTCCAGCCATCCTGCGTCGGAGTGACCACGCTCAGGCGATTCTTGACGTCGTCCAGCACGTTCAACACCAGGCGCGACTTGGTCCATGCCACGCCGGCCAGCGAGGTAGTGTCGGTGGGTTCGAACAGCACCTGGATGTTGCGCTTGCCGACCATGAAGTCGTCAAAGCGCGTCGCCAGCAGCGAGCCGGGCTTGTAGGTTTTGCCACCCACCGTCCACGGCTCGCGCAGCTCCAGGGTCAGCCATTGCCGCTTGACCGTCTTGCTGGCGGAATTGGGCACGTCCACCTTGGTCAGCTTGCCGTCGGCGCCCTTCAGATACAGCTCGTCGTTGTAGAAGGCCAGGGTGCGACTGACGAAATCACGCTCGAATCCAGGCGTGTCGTCGTGCATCGCGGCGATGTACATGTCGGTCGGCTTGCCTTCGTACACCACCGCAGCGGCGCTGAGCGGGGTGCCGCGCTTCCACTGCTTGGCGATCCGCGGGTAGCCGGAGGTGGTCATCGCGCCTGGGCCGAAATCGGTGAACACGTAAACGGTGTCCTGGTCGATCCAGCCCAGCCCCCCCTTGGACTCGGGACGGAAGAAACCGTCCTTGACCCATTGCTTGCTGCCCAGGTCGAACTCGCGGGTGACATCGGCGTCGGCACCACCGCGCGAGAGCGCGATCAGGCAGCGCTGATACGCCGGGCGCAGGCAGTCGGCGCCATGCCAGACCCAGTTCTCGCCTTCGGCCTTGTTGAGCGCATCCAGATCGAGCACCGTTTCCCACTTGGGCGCCGGCTTGCGGTATTCGTCCAGCGTGGTGCGCCGCCACAGGCCGCGCTCGTGCTGCTTGTCCTTCCAGAAGTTGTAATAGAACGCGCCGATCTTCTGCACGACGGGAATCTTCGCGTCCGAATCCAGCACTTCGCGGATGCTGGTTTCCATCTGCTTGAACGCCGGGGTGACGGCCAGCCGCGCCTCGGTCTTGGCATTCTGGGCCTTGACCCAGTCCAGCGACTTGGCGCCGGAGACATCTTCCAGCCAGGCGTAGGGATCGTTGGACACGGCGGTTTCCTCTGCAGAGACGGCGCCAGCGGTGACCAGGCCGGCAACCAGGCAGATCGAGGCGAACTTGGGCATGTAATTTTCCGGAAAAACCAATGCCGGAAAACCTAACACAGCGCTTCGCCCGCGCTCCCCTGCCGAAGGTCAGGCCGCCCGCGCCGGTGTCGCTGCCCGCGAAGTCACCCGTCGGCGCTGCGCCTGCGGCCCGCGCCGGCGCGGCACCGCGCGGCGCACGCCCGGGCGTGCCAGGGTGGGTAACGCAAACCGGTACAGGCTCCACCAGGCCAGCATCGGCATGCCGACCAGCCATAGCGGCAGCCACCCGATCCATTCGCTATGGCCGCGGGCGGCCGGCCAGACCAGCACCAGCGCAAGCCCGGCCAGGGCGACCTGCCGGACCGGGCGCAGCACGCGCGGATCGGGGCGTTCGGAACGAGGAGAAGAACGATGCGACATGGCGGCACTCCGTGGCTGGAAGGTCAGGACAGGCCGGCAGGATTGCCTGCGCCCATCTCACCGATTGCGACCTTGACGCCGGGACGGCGGCAGCGCGCACTGTCGCCGCGGCGCAAGGTCCGCTGGAGAGCGTCTGGCTGCTCACTGCCTTGCAGGACGTGACCCGTGGCCACAAGCGGCGACCGTCGCAGCAGGCGATGGATCTGCGACGCCGCGTCTGCGCAACGCTCGGCCGACGCCAGCGGCCAGGGCATGCCGTTCCAACGCCTCGCATGCGCACCGCCCCCCCGGCCGGGGACACGCGGCGTGTGGATACACCGGCGCGGCGGCGAGATCCATGCGGCCCGCACGGCACCACAACGGCTTCACTCAGGCGGCCGAACACGTGCCGCCCGCCCGGCGCGCGGCACTGGCGGGGCCAGATCGTCACCCGTCGCACGCCGCGGCCGGCAGTGATCGGCCGCAGACACCGCTGGCGCACACGCCAGACCCGACCGTTGACGCGAACTTGCCCCCTGCATGCGGTAGTGTGCTGCACCTATTGCCCCTTTGTGATGTTGCGATGCGCCTGACCGTTACGATCGCCCTCGCTGTCCTGCTCGTCCTCGGCCTGCCGATGGCGCATGCCAAGGACGCATCCACCACCGAGCCGGCGATCGATCTGTCCAAGATCATGGGCACCTGGTATGTGATCGCCCGCATGCCCAACCCGGTCGAGCGCGGCCACGTCACCAGCCGCGACGAATACACCCTGGTGGAAGATGGCAAGGTCGCCGTGCGCTATCTGTACCGCGACGGCTTTGGCGAGCCGGAAAAGGAAGTCAACGCACGTGCGTCGGTGGATGCGGACAGTGGCAACCGCGACTGGCGCGTGTGGTTCTACAAGGTGATCCCGGCCAAGCAGCGCATCCTGGAAATTGCCCCGGATGGTTCCTGGATGCTGATCTCCTACCCCGGCCGCGACCTGGCCTGGATCTTCGCGCGCAAGCCGGACATGAGCCGCGAGCAGTACCGCACCCTGGTCAGCAAGATGCGCGACGACTACGCCATCTACACCGACAAGCTCAAGCGCGTGCCGCAGTTGCGCGAGCAGGTGGACCGCTTGGGATTTGAAGTGCCGAACAAGCGTTAGCCTTCAGTTGCCATGATCACTAAGGAGCAAGCGCATGCACTCGTCACTGCTCAAATCGCAGATAGCGAAGGGGGCGTTTCGGACGCAGAGGCACTGGTCGTGCTGGAAGGCCGGACCATCGAGCGGCCCTGGGGCTGGGTTTTCTTCTACACCTCTCGCAAGTGGCACGAGACCGGCGATTTTCGGTACGCCATCGCGGGGAATGCCCCATACATCGTTGAGCGGCAGAGCGGCAAGATCCTCGCCACTGGCACAGCGCTGCCCGCTGAGCACTACATTGAAGCCTACGAACGGACAGGTAGCCCGCACGGCTGACAATTGGTCCAAGCCGACGCCGCTTCGCAATTCGGCTCAATTCAGGCCTTGAGCGTCATTGACCGCATCTGCACGCACTAGGCCGGGTGCGTCTTGCGGACGCTTGCGCGCGCCTGCGTCAACTGCAGCCCTGCCAAACGCCTCGACTGTCCAACACGCTCAGTCGTAATTGCTCAATGCCAGCGACAACAACGCCTTGGCCTGTTCGCGCAGCGAGATGGGCTCGACGATTTCCGCGTCCGAGCCATAGTGCAGCACGTCCATCAGCAACTCGCGCGAGTTGCTGTACGGCAATTTGAGCTCGTAACGGCCATCAGGTAGAAAGCGGCCCTGCTGCTTGGAATGCCAATGTTCGTCGGCCACCCAGCGCGCGGCCTTGGCACTGAACACGATGGTTGCCCAGCCCTTGGGCGCACCGGAAAAGATGCCGTAGCTGGCGGCGAGCTGTTCGTCCAGCTCGCTGTCGGGCACATCGCGCGGCGCCGCATCGAGCAGGCGCGCGTGGTTGATGCGGTCCACCGCGAAGCTGCGCACACCGTCGCGACCATGGTCCCAGGCATCCAGGTACCAGTTGTCGCGGTAGTGGGTGATGCGCTGCGGCGAAACGGTGCGCTTGGTGGATTCGTCGGTGGAACGGGCGCGATAATCGAAGCTCAGCTGCTTGCGCTCCAGCACCCCGGAGGCCACGGTGCGGAAACTGGCTTCGTCCAGCTTGCGGCCGCGGTGCGGGATCACTCGTACCCGGTCCACCGGCCACTGCGACACCCCGGCCTGCGCGGCCAGCAGTCCTTCGATGCGCTGCTGCAACGGCGCCAGCATCGAGGACAGCACCCCGCCGCCGGTGCGCGCGAGCAGTTGCTGCGAGGCCAGCAGCGCGTGCAGCTCTTCGGAACTCAGCCACAGGCCGGGCAGTTCAAAACGATCGCTCTCGCCGGACAGGTAGCGGAAGCCGGATTCGCCGTCGCCTTCCACCGGCGCCATCAGCGCATCGCGCAGAAACGCCAGGTCGCGGTACACGGTGGCACGGGAACAGCTCAGCTCATCCTGCAGCCGCGCCACCGTGACCGGATAGCGTGCCGATTTGAGCAAGCGATGCAGGGAGTTGATGCGTTCATAGCGGTCCATGCGCCGATTATGTCCGGTTCTTCGCGCGACGGGGTGAGCGTGCGCACTGCGCCCCGCTTGCGGGCGCCAAGCCAGCGCCCCGGCTGCACAGCGCGCGATGCTGCAAGCGATGCTGACATGCCACTCCCTACCGGACGCAACCGCATGGAACCGGGGCAGCGCCCGAACCGTCAATGAAGCGTGGCGTTCACCTGGTCATGACGGAGCGCACAGTCCGTTATCATGAAATCGCTTTCACCCAATGCCCTCCCCGCCCCGTCCTCAAGCGAGCTGCCCATGTCCCGCCGTGCCCCGTCGTCCGCCCTGTTGCCGTTGCTGTTGATCACGCCCGCCGTGTGGGCCCAGTCGATCACGGTCGCGCCGACACCGGTTGACCCTGCCGCTGCGCTGATGCCCTCACCTTGGAGCGGCAGCAGCGGCGAACTGGGGTATGCCTCGGCGAACGGCAACAGCACCACCGACAGCCTCAATGGCCGCGTCCGCCTGCGCTACACCGATGGCGACTGGATCCACAGCCTGGACGCCACCGCGCTGCGTTCGAGCTCCGAATACACCAACACCAACGACGACGGCAGCACCACGCGCGAGCGCCAGACCACCGCCGAGCGCTACACCGGCAGCGCCGGCAGCGCGTTGCAGTTGGGCGAACACCGCCAGCTCACCGCCACCGGCCGATACGAACACGACGACTTCGCCACCTACGACCGGCTGGCCACCATCGGTATCGGTTATGGCACGCGCCTGATCGATGCCGACCGCTTCTACCTGGATGCGCAGATCGGCCCGGGTATCCGGCGCGCGCACAACAGCGACGAGGACCGTAACGAGACCGGGCTGATCGGGCGCGGGCTGTTCGACCTCAAGTACACCGTCACCGACAACACCGACCTGATCAACACGCTGCTGGTGGAATCGGGCGAATACAACACCTACGCGCAGAACGATTTCGGCGTGCAGGTCAGCATGAACTCGCATTTCGCCTTGAAGGCCGCCTGGCAGATGCGTCACAACAGCGATGTCAGCGACGGCGACAAGAAGACCGATACCCTGACCACGGTCAATCTGGTCTACACCTTCAAGTAAGCGCCCGCATTCGCGTGCAAGGCAGCGCGCTGGCCGCGAGGGATTTTCGTGTAGGAGCGGCCCTGGCCGCGAGGGCTTTCCCGGGAAAGCCCGTCGCGGCCAGGGCCGCTCCTACGACAAGCGGGCATTGCGCATCGCGCGGACACAGGAAAACCACCGCGCAGACCACGGCCAGGCCGGTCGATAAGATTCCAGTAGATGTCCACGCTCGCCCCGTATCACCGGCTTGGCAGCCAGCGCCGCCTTCTCCCTAAAGCGGATCCAACCGCAACGACTTGCCCGGAACTGGCCGCGAGAGGTTCCCACGTAGGGAGCGGCCCTGGCCGCGAGGGCTTTCCCGTGGAGGCGCGGATCCTGCCGCGAGAGCGTTATCGGTAAAGCCCCTCGCGGCCAGGGCCGCTCCTACGAAGAGCCGGCACGCGCGCGGCCAGGCGCGCTGTTCCAGGCCCGGCGTTACAGCTCGGCCAGCAGCTGCGCAGCGCCCTTGTCGAACAACCCCTGCGCGACACGCTGGCCGAGTGCGTCGGCGTCATCGGCGCTGCCGTGCGCCTCGGCGTGGATCAGACGCCCATCGCTGGCGCTGCCGACCATGCCCTGCAGGAACAGGCCCTGCTGCCCTTCCCACCGCGCGAACGCCGCCACCGGCACGTGGCAGCTGCCGTGCAGCGCGCGATTCATCGCCCGCTCGGCTTCCACACAGACGCGGGTGGTGGGCGCGTCCAGCACCGCCAGCAGGGCGTGGATGCGTGCATCGTCGCCGCGGCATTCCACCGCCACCGCGCCCTGCGCCGGTGCCGGCAGCCACGCCGGCGCGTCCAGCCGTGCGCTGATGCGTGCGTCCAGGCCAAGCCGCTGCAGGCCGACGCAGGCCAGCACGATGGCGTCGTAACCGCCGTTGTCGAGCTTGGCCAGGCGGGTGTTGACGTTGCCGCGCAGGTCGATCAATTCCAGGTCAGGGCGCGCAGCACGCAGCTGCGCCTGCCGCCGCAACGACGAAGTACCCACGCGTGCGCCCAGCGGCAACGCCTGCAGGCTGGCGTAGAGGTTGGAGACCAGCGCATCGGCGGCATCGCCACGGGCCAGGATGGCCGGCAGCACGAAGGGCGCGTCCAGTTCCATCGGCACGTCCTTGAGCGAATGCACGGCGCAATCGGCCTGGCCGCGCAACATCGCCAGCTCCAGCTCCTTCAGGAACAAGCCCTTGCCGCCGATCGCGGCGAGCGAGCGGTCCAGCACTTCGTCGCCGCGGGTACTCATCGGCACCAGCACCACCTCCAGTCCGGGATGGTGCTGACGCAGCACGGCGGCGACGTGTTCGCTCTGCCAGAGGGCGAGCGGGCTTTTACGGGTGGCGATACGGAGCGTGGTCATGCCGGCATTATCGCGGAGCCGGCGCGGAACTCACAGCTGACGTAATTGATCGCGCAGGCTGGCGACGCAGCGACGGCTCACTTCCAGGGTCTGCGGCACGTTGCGCAGCACCGCATGCACCTGGCCATCGCCGCTGCGGCGCAGCTCCACCAGTTCGTCGCGGGCCACCAGGCAATTGCGATGGATACGCACCAGGCGGTCGGAGAATTCGTCTTCCAGCGACTTGAGCGACTCTTCGATCAGGTCCTCGCCACGGGTGTGGTGGACGATGACGTACTTCTCTTCGGCCTGCAGATAGTGGATATCGCCGATGGCGATCAGCCGCAGGCTGCCGCGCAGGCGCGCGCACAGATGGGTGCGCAGCGGTGCCGGCGCGGCGCTGGGCACGCGCCCGGCCAGGAAGGTGGCCACGCGCTCCAGCGCGGCGGCCAGGCGTTCCGGGCGCACCGGTTTCATCAGATAGTCCAGCGCGGCGGCATCGAAGGCCGATAGCGCGTGCTGGTCGTAGGCGGTGCAGAACACCACCGCTGGCTGCGGCTGGCACTGGCGCAGCAGTCGCGCGGTTTCCAGGCCGTCCACGCCGGGCATGGCGATATCCAGCAGCACCAGGTCCGGATGCCACTGCTCGCATTGCTGCAGCACCTGCTGGCCGTTCTCGGCCTCGCCGATCACCTGCACCTGTGGATGCTCGGCCAGCAGCATGCGCAGGCGCTCGCGCGCCAGTGGCTCGTCATCGGCGATCAACACCCGCACTTGCGTGGCCGTCATGGACATCCCCCCTACGCTGCGGTGACGCTCCCTCACGGCAGCGGCAATGTGATCTCGCAGGCATAGTAGCCTTCGGCCCAGCTGGCCGCCATCCGTGCCCCGGCACCGAACTGGAACGCCAGCCGGTGCGAAATGCTGGCCTGGGCGTGCCCGGCGCCGGCAAGCAGCGGCGCCTGGGTTCCCGGCTGCGGGGCCGGGTTGACGATACGGATCTGCAGCTGGCTGCCGCGCTGGCGCAGCGACAGGTACAGCGTGCCGCCCTCGGGCATGCGCGAGACCCCGTGCAGCACGGCGTTTTCCACCAGCGGCTGCAGCACCAGGCGCGGCATCGGCAGCTCCCACGGCAACGGCTCCTGGCGGTGCCAGCGCACCTGCAGGCGCTCGCCCAGGCGCAGCGATTCGATCGCCAGATAGCGCTCGGCCAGCTCGCATTCGGCGCGCAGGCTGGACATGCCCTCGCCGGCGCCGAGCGCGGCGCGGAACAGGTCCGACAGGTCCAGCACCGCCTGCTCGGCCACCACCGGGTCGCGGCGCAGCAGGCTGGCGATGAGATTCATGCTGTTGAACAGGAAATGCGGGCGGATGCGCGCCTGCAGCGCATCCGCCTCGGCGCGGGCATTGGCCTGCACCTGCGCCTCCCAGCGGTCGCTGACGTAGAAGTAGCGCAACGCCAGTGCGGTGATCAGCACCACGGTGGCCGCGCTGCCCAGGGTGAACCGCCAGAAACCCACCAACGGGCCCAGCGGTGCCTGGTCGAGCGCCGCATACAGGGCGTGCACGATCCCGGCACCGAGCATCGCCACCACGGCGGCGATCGACAGCGCGGCCAGCCCGCCCAGCCGTGGCGGCAGCCGCGACAACGCGGGCCGCAGCACGCACAGCAACACGCTGACCGCCAACGCCAGCCATAGCGCCAGGCCGCTGGCGGAGACGAAGCGCGACAAGGTGATGCTGCGCGCCGCGCCGGCGTCCGGTACCAGGGTCACCACCAGCACCACCAGCTCGGCCAGCCCCAGCATCGCGCCCAGCCGGGGCAGCCGGCACAGGTCCGGCATCCAGGCGATCTGTGGCGCGCTGGCGGCCATGGGCTCAGGCAGCGGTCAAGCGCGCCTGCATCCAGTCGCGCAGGGCGTCGATCTCTTCAAGGCAGACCTGATGGCCCATCGGGTAGCTGTGCCAGTCCAGCGCGAAGCCAAGCGTACGCAAGGTCTGCATGCTGGCCTGGCCAGCGGCGAACGGCACCACCGGGTCGGCGCTGCCGTGGGCCATGAACAGCGGTTGGCTGGTGGCGGTCGGCTGCAGCTGGCTGGCGGCGGCGGCCGGGTCCGGCAGATAGGTCGACAGCGCGATCAGCCCGGCCAGCGGCACGCTGCGCTGCAGGCCCACCGCCAGGGTCACCGCGCCGCCCTGCGAGAAGCCGGCCAGCAGGATGCGCCCGGGCGCGATGCCGCGGGATTGCTCGTAGGCAATCAGCGCCTGGACCTGGGCCACCGATTCGGCGATGCCGGCCTTGTCGGCACGCTGGGCGAAATCCATACCCACGATGTCGTACCAGCCGCGCATGCGCACGCCGTTGTTGATGGTGATCGGGCGGATCGGCGCATGCGGGAACACGAAGCGCAGCGCCGGCCAGTCCGGGCGCACCAGTTCCGGCACCAGCGGGGCGAAATCGCTGCCGTCGGCCCCCAGGCCATGCAGCCACAGCACGGTCCATTGCGGGTTCGGTCCGGTCTCGCGTTCGATCACTTCCAGCATCATCCAGCTCCGTTCGGGGGCCGGGCATTATGCCTTGCGCACCGGGCCTGCCCGATCACGCCGGGGTTCGACTGCGCCGCCTTGCCGTTGATGGGGTGCCGGATGTGCCTGGTATCGCCATCCGGGCAGCTGCTGCGCCGTGAATCATTACGGCAACGGGGGATGCACGCACTGCCCAGAGCGCACTGGCGTGGCGGCCACTCAGATCGGCGATGGCCTGCAGCTGCGACGTGGCTCGGGCGCGCGCAACCCTGCCCGGGTCGATGTCGGAAGGACTTGCTCTGGATGCTGGCGTGGCACAGCGCCAGCTGTAGCGACACAGCGAGGCCGGCGGTGCCTGATGCACGCGTGCTGACACGGGCCAGCATGGCAGGGTCGCTCAGATCAGCGACGGTTCCAGCGCCGCGGCGCGGCGCAGTTCTGAAGCGCGCATCAGGACCTTGGGCGGATCGAGCTCTTCGGGGATGCAGAAGATGCCGGCGCGGCGCAGTGCCAGGCCGGAGCGGCGCAGCGAGGTCAGCGCCACCACCGGGATCGACACCGCCATGCCCACGATCACCGGCGCCATCCACGCTGCCAGCGAAGGCGAGACGGTATAGGCCACCGCGCCCATGAACACACCGAACACGGTCAGCCCGCCGTAGCTGCGCAACAGCGCCGGCCACGACAGCTTGCCGTCGTCGCGCACCTGCGCGTCCCAGCCCGAATCCTTGCCGGCCAATACTTCGAACACCCCGCGCGATTGCAGATACATCACCACCGGCGCCATCAACGCGGCCAGCACGGTTTCCAGCACAATGCTCAGCGCGGCGCGAATGGCACCGCCGCAGGCACGCAGTTCGCGCGGGTTGAGCAGCAGTGCGATGTAGCCCAGCAGCTTGGGCGCCAGCAGCACGAACATGGTGCAGATGAAGATCCAGATCGCACTGCCCTGGCTGCTGCCGTGCCAGTAGCGCGCCGGCGAGAACGGCAGGTCGCCTGCCAGGTCGATGCCGCCGCCAGCCAGTGGAATGCCGATGCCGATCAACATCAGCAGGCCCCACATCGGGGCGGTGAAGTAATGGCCGATGCCGATCAGCATGTGCATGCGGCTGATCCAGTGCAGCCCCTTGGCGCTCACCACCTTGGCATGCTGCAGGTTGCCCTGGCACCAGCGGCGGTCGCGGATCAGCAGGTCGGTGAGCGTGGGTGGGCCTTCTTCGTAGCTGCCCTGCAGGTACGGCACCATGTGCATGGCCCAGCCGCCGCGCCGCATCAGCGCCGCTTCGACGAAGTCGTGGCTGAGCACGTGGCCGCCGAACGGCTTGCGCCCGCGCAGCGACGGCAGGCCGGCATGATCGGCAAACGCCTGGGTGCGGATGATGGCGTTGTGCCCCCAGTAATTGCTCTCGGCGCCGTGCCACCAGGCCACGCCGAAGGCGATGATCGGCCCGTACACGCGCCCGCCGAACTGCTGCATGCGGGCGAACAGGGTCTGCCCGTTGACTACTGCCGGCAGGGTCTGGATCAGGCCCACGTCCGGGTTGTTTTCCATGCCCGCGACCAGCCGCACGATGGTGTCGCCGGTCATCACGCTGTCGGCGTCCAGGATCAGCATCTGCGCATAGCTGCCGCCGAAGCGACGCACCCAGTCGGCCACGTTGCCGGCCTTGCGCGCGGCATTGTCCGCACGGCGGCGGTAGAAGATGCGCCCATGCCCGCCGACGCGGTCGCACAGGTCGTTATAGACCAGTTCTTCGGCGCGGCCGATGTGCTCGCGGGTGGTGTCACTGAGCACGAAGAAGTCGAAGTGCTCCAGCAGGCCGGTCTCGGCCACCGATTCGTAGATGGCCTGCAGGCCGGCCAACAGCCGGCGCGGATCTTCGTTGTAGGTGGGCATCAGCAGCGCGGTGCGCGAGCGCAGCGTAGGCAGTGGCTGCTCCGGGTCGATGCCGAGCTTGCGCCCGGCACGCGCCACCACGGTGACGAAACCGGCCACCGCGCTGGCGAAGGACATCGCAATCCAGGCGAACAGCAGCACGAACAGCCCAACCAGGCAGCCTTCCAGCACGCTGATGCCATCGGGCCATAGCACGCTGAGCATCACCCACACCGCCACGGCGGTGGTGGCGAAGGTGCCGCCGATCAGATAAAAGCGCCGCACGCCGATGCCGACCGGCGCGGTGCGCTGATGCGGCACCTGCAGACGGCCTTCGCGCAGCGATTGTTCGGGCATCGCCAACGGCGCTTGCGGCGGCAGCGTGGGCTGGCCGGCATCGAGCGCGGAGACGGTGGGACAGTCGGTTGGTGCGGGGGAAAGGGTCACGGTACCGTCCATCAGGGCTGCCCGTCGCACAAGCGCGACAGTGTGGGCGGAAACGGGAGATGCATCGCGGCAACGCGTCGCGGCGGCGCCCTGCGCGCGGCGACGGGAGCACGCCTTGCGGTGTGCAGATACAACGCGGGATGGGCAGCTTTGGAACCACTCCGATGCACAAGCTCTCCTGGCGGCGACGCAACGTCGCGGCTCATCCTAAAGAATCGTCCGTTAAAGGAAACAAAGACTATGGTGCGGTCTTCGCCCCTCCCCACGAGGACCGCGCGGCAGACTACGCCGTGACAACCGAACGCAACCCCAACAGATTGCAGGCCGGCGCGCACACTGGCACGGCCCGCCGGCCCTGCTGTTACAGCCATCGATGCAAGCAATATGCCAGCAACCGCGCGGCGGCCTGCAAACGGCTGCGTGGATCAGCGCATGCGCCCGGGGCATGCCGTGCCACCGGATACGCCGCAGGTGCCTGACGCACCCCCTGCCTGTGCTGCTCGCACGGGTCCACAGATTCGCGCGCAGCGGTGCCAGTGCCACACATGTCGAGTGCCGTCGCGCGCGGATGCGGCCTGGCCACCACCAGGCAACCCGGCAGACCGCCATACCGCCCGGGGCTGGCTCTGTAGACGGCACCGGCGTTGGCGGCGGCCAACTGCAGGACGCGCCGTTGGCGCCACACGCTGCCAGGCCAGGCCCCGCCTGACTGCCAGCGCGCGGCACCGAGGCCACGCCGTGTCGGCATGGCCTCACCGCTGATGCGGACTACTTGCGTGCCGCCTCGCTGGCATCGCGGGTGGCGCGGAACTCCGAATCGCTGCTCCAGTTCGGCCACTGGCGCGAATCGGCCAGCTGCTGGCCCAGCGCGTACAGCACGCCCAGGTCGCGCGCGGCGCCGGCGAAGGTCCAGTCCGGCGTCCACTCATCGCCCTGCTGGTGATAGCGCTTGGCGGTGTAGTCGTCGGATGCGGCCTTGCCTGCGGCCACGCCGCCCACTTCCCAATCCTGCCCGGCCGCATACGACAGCGCCGGCACGCCACGCTTGGCGAAGGAGAAGTGATCGGAACGGAAGAAGTAACCGGCCTGCGGCTTGGGATCGGGGGTGTAGCGCAGCTTGGACTGCGCGGCCACGGTCTTGAGCTGGTCGAGCAATTCGAGCTTGGCGGTGCCGTAGATGCCGAAGTCGCGCGAGGGCACGAACGGGTTCATGCCGTCCATGTTGATCACCGCCACGGTGGTGTCCAGCGGGTACAGCGGCTTGGAGGCGTAGAACTCCGAGCCCAGCAGGCCCTTTTCCTCGGCGGTAACCGCCAGGAACACCACCGAGCGCTCCGGCCTGGGCGCCTTGGCGAAGCCGCGCGCCAGTTCCAGCAAGGCGGCGGTACCGCTGGCGTTGTCCAGCGCGCCGTTGAAGATGGTGTCGCCGCGTGCGTCCGGCTTGCCGACGCCGATGTGGTCCCAATGCGCGCTGTAGATCAGCGTCTCGTTGGGCCGCTTGCTGCCCTCCAGCCGCGCCACCACGTTATGCGAGGTGATCACCTCGGAGGTGACCTGGTAGCTTGCGCTCAGGCCCTGGCCCTTGAGTTCCACCGGCTTGAAGCCGCGAATCTGCGCCTGCTTCTTCAATGCGTCGAAATCCAGGCCGGCGCGCTTGAACAGCGTGGCCGCCAGATCGCGCTGGATCCAGCCTTCCAGCGTGGGATGCGCCGCGCGCGGGTTGTCGCGCACCACGTCGAACATGGTGTTGGTGTTGGAACTGGCCACGGTGTCCCAGCCGTAGGAAGCCGGCGCGGTTTCGTGCACCACCAGCACGCCGAGCGCGCCCTGGCGTGCGCCCTCTTCGTACTTGTAGGTCCAGCGGCCATAGTAGGTCATGCCGGCACCGTCGAAGGCGCCCTTGCCGGTTTCGAAGTCCGGGTCGTTGATCAGCACCACCGCGATCTTGCCCTTCAGGTCCACGCCCTTGAAGTCGTCCCAGTCACGCTCGGGCGCCTTGACGCCGTAGCCGACGAACACCAGCGGCGCGTTGGCGATGTCGACCTTGGACGATCCGTCCAATGCGGCGCGGATGGCGATCTCCTTGCCCTGGGTCAGCGGCTGCGCCTTGCCGGCATCGGCTAGCGCAATGGTCGGTGCACCGACGATATCGGCGCGCCGCAACGGTACCGCCTGGGTCCACAGGCGCTTGCCATCGGCGAGATCGCCGCCAGGCTGCAGGCCGGCATCTGCGAACTGCTTGCTCAGGTAGGCAATGGTCTTCTCTTCGCCGGCGGTGGCCGGGCCGCGGCCTTCGTAGGCGTCGGAGGCCAGTTCCTTGACGTCGCGCGAGATGCGCGCGCCATCGAACGTCGGCGCCTGCGCCATCACCACGGTCGAGACCGCCATCGCCAGCAGGCCCATCGTCACGGTCTTGCCGGCACGCTTGATCACAACTCGCTTCACTGCAGCACCCCAGGTGTTATCCGAACAGCCCCCGAGTGTAGCCACTGCGGCCGGGACCTGCTGGCGGTGCAGTGAGGTGCGATCCGTGCCGACGGGTTTGCTGCATGCGGACACGGCCTGTCGTGCTGGCGTAGCGTGGCTGCGCGCAGTCGTCAGGATCCTGCGCCAAGCGCGAGGACCACGGTCTGCGCGCAGGCCACCTGGATCAGGCACACAGGCGCGCCAGCCCGAGGTTGCGCAATGGACATGATTGCCGCGCTCAGAACAGGTCGACGCTGCCGACCTGCTGGGCGAGCTGCTGCATCTGGCCGCTGGCGATCAATTCGGCATACACCGCCGCGCGATTACGGCCGTGCTGCTTGGCCCAGTACAGCGCCTTGTCGGCCTCGTCGAGCATCTGGCTGATCAACCGGCCATGGGTCAGTTCCACGATGCCGGCGCTGAGGGTGACCTGGCCCACCTGCGGGAAGTCGTGCCCGGCCACCGCCGCACGGAAGCGCTCGAACAAGCCGACCGCGACATCGCGATCCACACCGCGCAGCACGATCACGAATTCCTCGCCACCGAACCGGAACAGCAGATCGTCCCGGCGAAACGCACGCTGCATCAGCTGCGCCACCAGCAACAGAACCTCGTCGCCATACAGATGGCCAAAGGTGTCGTTGACGCGCTTGAAGTGATCGATGTCCACGATCCCCAGCCACACGCCCTGCGGCGCTGCCGCCTCGGCGCTGCCGGAGAACAGCGGCAGGATCACATCGTCGAAGGTCTTGCGGTTGCGCAGGCCGGTCAGCGCGTCGCGCTGGGCATCGTCGAGCAGGCTGCGGTAGTTCTGGAAGAAACGTGCGAAGCCTTGCAGCATCGCCTGCTCGGCGGCACCGGGCGCGCGTGCGCTGCCCACCCGCAGGCAGGTGCGGATGCCGCGTGCTTCCATCATCGGGTAGACCAGCAGCGCGCGGCCGTCCTGGTGCAGCTGCACCATCTCGCCCGCGCCATGCACATCGGCCAGCTGGGCACGCAGCTGCGTATCCTTCAGCTCGGCCACCGTCAACTGCAGCCGGCCATCGTCGCGCAGCCGGGTTTCGGCCATGCTGCGGCCGTCTGGGGCGATGCGCAGCAGCGACAGGTCGTCGGCGGCACAGACCTCGCGCATGGTGCGCAGCAGGCTCAGGTCGAGCAGATCGGCATCGCGGATGGCGGTCATGTCCACCATCCGCTCCAGCAAGGGCGCGGTACTCATCGGCGCCTCGGCCCACATGCAGACGCAGACCTTGCGTGCCGGGTGGGCACGGCTGGCAGACAACGGGAGTGGCAACGCACAGGCTTCACGACAGCGACCGGCAATCAGGATGCCGGTTCATCGGCGTGGGCCACGCAAACTTGAGGTCGTTGGACGGCCACGCTCAGCCAACGGCCAGCCCCCTTGCGCAGCGGACAAAACGCCCGCTGCGCCTGGCACTCGTAGCGCCCGCACGGGCTCAGGGCAGCGCCGATTCCAGCGCGTCTTCGCCCAGCGCATGCGCCTGCATCAGGCGCCGGCTGCCGGCATTCACACCACGGACCCGAACCTCCAGATCGTGGTGCCGCAGCCGCTGCACCACTTTGTCCAGGGCGGCCACGGCGGTGATGTCCCAGAAGTGCGCACGGCTGACATCGATCACCACGCTGCGGCCGGGCACCTGGCGCGCATCGAAGGCGTCGATGAACACGTCGGCCGAGGCGAAGAACACCTGCCCGCGCACGCTGTAGGTCCGCACGCCGTCTGCACCATCGTCGTGCGTGATCTGCAGCAGCGCGGCCACCTTGAAGGTGAAGAACACCCCGCTCAACACCACCCCCACCGCCACCCCGGCGGCCAGGTTGTGGGTGGCCAGGGTCACCGCCACGGTGGCCAGCATCACCACGCTGGAGGTACGCGGATGGGTGATGAGGGTGCGCAGCGAACGCCAGTCGAAGGTCTCGGCCGAGACCATCACCATGATCGCCACCAGCGCGACCACCGGTACCTGCGACACCCACGGCTTGAGCAGCACCATCAGGATCAGCAGGAACACGCCGGCAAACAGCGTGGACAGCCGGCCACGGCCGCCGTACTTCACGTTGCCCACGGTCTGCCCGATCATGCCGCAACCGGCGATGCCGCCGAACAGGCTGGCCGCCGCGTTGGCGATGCCCAGCCCGGTGCACTCGCGGTTCTTGTTGCTGGGGGTGTCGGTGAGCTCATCGACCACGCGCGCGGTCATCATCGACTCGAGCAGGCCCACCATAGCAATGGCCAGCGCCGGCAGCGCGATGATGCGCAAGGTCTCCAGCGTCAGCGGCACCGCCGGCCATTGCAGGAACGGCAGCGCAGCGGGCAGCTTGCCCAGGTCGGCCACGGTCTTGAGCGGCAGGTGCAGCACGCTGCCGGCGATGGTCAGCAGCGCGATGCACAGCAGGGGCGAGGGAATCGCCGACAGCCCGGGCACGCGCAGGCGCGGCAGGCCGTAGATGATCGCAAGACCCACCCCGAGCATGGCCCAGGTGGCGAGGTTGGCGCCCAGCAGATGCGGCAGCTGCGCGGCGAAGATCAGCACCGCCAGCGCATTGACAAAGCCGGTACGCACCGAACTGCTGACAAAGCGCATCAACACGCCCAGCCGCAGCAGCCCGAACGCGATCTGCACCGCGCCAGCCAGCAGGCCCGCGGCCAACAGGTACGGCAAGCCGTGCGCAGCCACCAGCGGCGCAGCCACCAGGGCTACCGAGCCGGCCGCAGCGGAAATCATCGCCGGGCGTCCGCCACACAACGCAATCACGATGCCGATGACGAAAGACGCGAACAACCCGACCTGCGGGTCCACACCCGCCACGAAGGCGAAGGCGATCACCTCGGGAATCAGCGCAAACGTGGCGACTGCACCGGCCATCAACTCGCGCGCGGGCGAAGCGCGCCACTGCGCCAGTTCGGCACGCAGAAGGGACATTTATGGACACTCCATGGACAAAAAGGACAGAAAGTAGGCATCCACTACCCAAATAGTGTGGTCCAAACGAACGCTTCCGATGTGACTGGTGCGGCAAAGCATTTTTTTGCGGAAGAGATCACGCCTCTTTCGGAGGCCTCGGACCAAGATGCCCCCCTCACTGGGCTCGGGTGTCGAGTCCGGTTATCTAGGGAGAAAACCATGTCCGTCTTCAGGACTGCAAGTACGCTCGCACTGGCGACCGCGATGGCCCTGGCCGCCGCGCCGGCCTTCAGCTATTCCATCAGCAACAACAAGGTTGTCGACGACAGCGGCAAGGTGGTTCAGCTCAAGGGCGTCAACGTGTTCGGCTTTGAGACCGGCAACCATGTCATGCATGGCCTGTGGGCGCGCAACTGGAAGGACATGATTGTCCAGATGCAGGGACTGGGCTTCAATGCGGTGCGCCTGCCGTTCTGCCCGGCCACGCTGCGCAGCACCACCATGCCGACCAGCATCGACTACAGCCGCAACGCCGATCTGCAGGGCCTGACCTCGCTGCAGATCCTCGACAAGGTGATCAACGAATTCAATGCGCGCGGCATGTACGTGCTGCTGGATCACCACACCCCCGATTGCGCGGCCATCTCCGAGCTCTGGTACACCGGCTCCTACACCGAAGCCCAGTGGCTGGCCGACCTGCGCTTTGTGGCCAACCGCTACAAGAACGTGCCGTACGTGCTCGGCCTGGACCTCAAGAACGAACCGCACGGCGCCGCCACCTGGGGCACCGGCAACGCCGCCACCGACTGGAACAAGGCCGCCGAGCGCGGCTCGGCTGCGGTGCTGGCAGTGGCGCCGAAGTGGATCATTGCGGTGGAAGGCATCACCGATAACCCGGTGTGCTCGATCAATGGCGGCATCTTCTGGGGTGGCAACCTGCAGCCGCTGGCCTGCACCCCGTTGAACATCCCCGCCAACCGCCTGCTGCTGGCGCCGCATGTCTACGGCCCGGACGTGTACGTGCAGTCGTACTTCAACGACAGCAACTTCCCCAACAACATGCCGGCCATCTGGGACCACCACTTCGGCCAGTTCGCCGGCAAGTACGCGTTGCTGCTGGGCGAATTCGGCGGCAAGTACGGCGAAGGCGATGCGCGCGACAAGGTCTGGCAGGACGCGCTGGTGAAATACCTGCGCAGCAAGGGCATCAACGAAGGCTTCTATTGGTCGTGGAATCCCAACAGCGGCGACGCCGGCGGCATCCTGCGCGATGACTGGACCACCGTGCGCCAGGACAAGATGACGCTGCTGCGCACCCTGTGGGGCGCGGTGAGCAGCACCACGCCGACTCCGACACCTACTCCCACGCCGACGCCGACGCCGACGCCCAGCGGCAGCTTCAGCACCAAGGTGAGCGTGGATAGCCAGTGGAACGGCGGCTACTGCAATCGCGTGCAGGTCACCAACACCGGCACCGCCAGCGGCACCTGGGCGATCTCGCTGCCGGTCACCGGCACCGTCAACAACGCCTGGAACGTCACCTGGTCGCAGAGCGGCAGCACGCTCAAGGCCAGCGGTGTGGACTTCAACCGCACCCTGGCCGCCGGTGCGACGGCCGAATTCGGCTTCTGCGCGGCAAGCTGATGCAATAAGGCGGGCACGCAGTGCGTGTCCGCCATTGTGGCGTTCATATCGATCGCCGGATCGACGCACATGACCTTGTAGGAGCGCCCCCGGGCGCGATGAAGCGTTCTCGATAACGCCCCATCGCGCCCGGGGGCGCTCCTGCATTGCATCCGTCGCAGGCGGACGCTGCCGCAATCGGCATTCAACCGGCATGTGAATCAGCCGCTATTCATGGCATGGCGCCCTGCGCGCGTTCTGGATGCTGTTGCCATGCTCGTTGTCTCCCTGTTGCGTCGTCACGTTGCCAATCTCCCGCTCACCCGCAAGTTCGTCCTGTTGTGCACGCTGCTGACCGTTGGCGTGATCCTGTTGGCGGTCGCCGCCGCGCGCCTGCAATACCTGGACCTGATCGAGGCACGCAAGCTCGGCGTCAAGACCGAGGTCGAGATGGGGCTGACCGTGATGCAGCACTACGCCGACAAGATCAAAAGCGGCGAACTCACCGCTGACCAGGCGAAAGAGGCTGCGCGCGCCACCCTGGCCGACATGCGCACCCACGATGGCGTGGACTACTTCTTCATCGTCGATCCGCAGATGCGCATCCTGATGCACCCCAAGCGCCCGGTCGGCACCGACATGACCGACTACAAGAGCGATGCCGGGCAGTACGTGTATCGCGACATCAAGACCGCCATCGACAGCGGCGACGGCTTCAGCTATTACGACGCGCCCAAGCCGGGCAAGAAGGAACAGCTGCCCAAGATCAGCTATGCCAAGACCTTTCCGGCGTGGAACTGGGTGTTGGTGATGGGCGTCTACGCCGAAGACATCCAGCTGCAGGCCTGGGGATTCACCCGCATGCTGACCCTGATCGGCGCTGCGTTGGTAGCGATGGTGATCGGCGTGTGCTGGCTGATTGCCTCGGCCATGGCCGCGCCGTTGCGTGCAGCAACCCGCACTGCCGAAGCGATCGCCTCGGGCCGCTTCGATAACGCTATCCGGGTGGAATCGCGCGATGAAACCGGCCAGCTGATGCACAGCATGCAGCAGATGCAGACCCAGCTACAGCGCTTCAATGGCGAGATGCAGACCATGATTGGCCTGCAGCAGGGCGAGAACATCGCGCACCGCATTCCGGAGGATTTCCCCGGCGATTACGGCACATTGGCACATGGTGTGAACACCGTGGTGTTCGAGCACCTGGATGCCATCAACGAGGCGATGGATGTCATGAGCGAGTATGGCCGTGGCGATCTGCGCCGCGACATGCGCCGCCTGCCCGGCCAGCGCGCGGCCCTGCATGAGGCGCTGGATACGGTCAAGCGCAACCTGTCGGCGATCAACGGCGATATCGCGCGTCTGGCCGATGCGGCCGCGCGTGGCGACTTCTCCGCACGCGGCGAGCAGGGGCGCTACCAGTTCGCATTCGCGGAAATGGTGCAGGCCTTGAACCGGCTGATGCAGCAGGCCGATGCCGGTCTGGACGATGTGGGCCGCATCATGGCCGCGATTGCCGATGGCGATTTGTCACAGCGGGTGGAATCGCATTACGAGGGCGCCTTCGGGCGCCTGGCCGACGCCGCCAACCGCACGGCGATCCAGCTCACCGGCATCGTGCAGGGCATCCAGCATTCGGCCGAGATGATCAATACCGCCGCCGGCGAGATCGCCAGCGGCAACGCCGACCTGTCCACGCGCACCGAGAACCAGGCTGCGAACCTGGAAGAAACTGCCGCCTCGATGGAGGAACTAACGTCCACCGTGCGCCAGAATGCCGACAACGCACGCCAGGCCAATCAGCTGGTCAAGGGCACCGGCGATGTGGCCGAAAGCGGCGGACGCGTGGTGCAGGACGTGGTCACCACCATGCAGGCCATCACCCAGGCCTCGGCGCGCATTTCCGACATCATCGGAGTGATCGACGGCATTGCCTTCCAGACCAACATCCTGGCCTTGAACGCAGCGGTGGAAGCTGCGCGTGCCGGCGAACAGGGCCGCGGCTTTGCGGTGGTGGCGACGGAAGTGCGTGCACTGGCGCAGCGTTCGGCCGGTGCGGCCAAGGAAATCAAGCAGCTGATTTCCGACTCGGTGGAAAAGGTGGAACAGGGCTCGGGCCTGGTGCAACAGGCCGGCAGCACCATGACCGAGGTGGTCAGCTCGGTGAAGCGCGTGACCGACATCATGGCCGAGATCACCGCCGCCAGCACCGAACAGAGCGCCGGCATCGAACAGGTCAGCACCACGGTGATGCAGCTGGACGAAATGACCCAGCAGAATGCCGCGCTGGTGGAGGAAGCCACGGCAGCGGCGCGCAGCCTGGAAGACCAGGCGGCGGACCTGGCGCGCGCGGTGGCCGTGTTCCGGCTGGCGCCGGCACAGCCTGCGTCCACGCCGCGCCACGGCGCCGCTCAAGCCGCGTAATGCCTGGCGGGAAACGGCGATTCCAACACGTGCCAAAGCCCCTCTCCCGGCGGGAGAGGGGTTGGGGTGAGGGTGCCCGGCAGCCGGGGGGCTTCGACACACACACGAGATGCAGTGCCGAACAAACGAGATGTGGCGACCAACAAGCCCTCGCACAGGCAATCGAGAAGCACTCATCGGCAATCGAAACGCGTGTATCGCTCGTCCAGACATGGGCGGCCGCAATCACCACATCAGCTGACGCACCCTCATCCGCCCTTCGGGCACCTTCTCCCCCATAAAGAAGAACGATGTTCCGTGGGAGCAGGAACCGCAACGCACCGCAAATGACCGCTCACTTCAACGCGTTGCGTCGCGGCCGTTCATCGCGGCGTTCGTGCTGCCACGCGCGTTCTTGGCGGCATACATCGCCTCGTCCGCGGCATGCATCAGGCTGGCGGCATCGGCCTGGTCGCCGTGCTGCCAGGCCACGCCGATGCTGGGCTGGATCGGTAGCCGCTGCTCGCCGAACATGGCACCTGCCGCAGCCGCGTGACGGATGCGCTCTGCCACCGTGGCGCAGTCCGCCTCAGGCGCCTGCAGGTTGTCCAGCAGCACCACGAATTCGTCGCCAGCCAGGCGCGCCACCAGGTAACGCCCCTCCACCGCGCGTTGCAGGCAGCGACCGAACTCCACCAGCACTGCATCGCCGGCACGGTGGCCGTAGGTGTCGTTGACGCGCTTGAAGCCATCCAGGTCGAGAAACATCACCGCCACCGCCCGCTGCAGGTGATGCGCCTGCGCCACCGCGGCCTGCAGTGCCTCGGTCCAGGCATGGCGATTGGGCAGGCCGGTCAGCGCATCGCGGGTGGCACGCTCGTGCATCAGTCGGTGTAGCGTCTTGTGCGCGGTCACGTCCTGCGCCATCAGGAAGAAGCCTTGCGTGCCGGCACGCGAACGGCGGGTTTCCGGTACCAGGGTGATCTCCACGTCACGCGGCGTGCTGCCAATCCGCAGCACATGTTCGAAGCTGGCACGCTGTCCGGCCGCCACCTGTGCCAGCGCGGTGCGGGCGGGAACGCTGAGCGCTGCGCCGAGCAGATGGGTGATGGGCATGCCGACCAGACTGGCGGGCTCCACGCCCAGCCAGTCGCGGTGCGCTTCGTTGGCAAACAGGCAGCGCTGGCTGGCATCGAACTGGCTGACCAGCGCCGGCGTGGCATCGCTGATGGCCCGCAGCCGCGCTTCGCTTTCGGCCAGGCGCTCGGCGGCGACATGGCGTTCGGTGACATCCTGGATCTGAGAGACGAAATGCACCGGCGCGCCACTGCCGTCGCGCACCAGCGACACCGACAACTGTGCCCAGATCACCGCGCCCTGCTGGCTGATGTAGCGCTTGGCCAGGCTGTAGCTGTCGCGTTTTCCGTCGATCAGTTCCTGCACCAGCTTCAGGTCCATATCCAGGTCTTCCGGATAGGTGATCTGCTGGAACGTGGTGCGCAGCAATTGCTCGCGCGGATAGCCCAGGATGCTGCACAGCGACGGATTGACGTCGCGCCAGGCGCCGTCCAGCGACACGATGGCCATGCCCTGCGGCGCGGTTTCGAAGGCGCCGGCAAACCGCTCGGCGGCCAGCTGCGCGGCCGCCTGCGCCTGCAGCTCGGCGGTCACGTCGATGGCCATGGCCAGATAGCCGGCCAGGCCCTGCTGCGCATCGTGGATGATGTTGAAGCACAGGCGCACGCGGCGCAGTTCGCCATCCTTGCGCACCAGGGTCCACAGTTCCTCGCGCAGCATGTCGCCGGCTGCGGCTGCAGCCAACTTCACGTACGACGGAGGCGACAACGCCAGGGTCGCCATATGGCGTTCGAGCTCGGCCTGCAGATGGAACCGCGCCGGGCCGCCACCCAACACCTCGTCGGCGGCGTAACCCAGCAACTGTTCGGCACCGGGATTGAACAGCTCGATCCGGCCCTGCGGATCGAAGGCGATGATCGCCACGTCCTGCGAGGCGTCCACCAGCGCCTGCAGCCGCGCGCGCTCGGCCGACAACGCCGCCGAGGCGTCCTTGAGCTGGGTGATGTCGTGCATCACGCACACCGCGCCCAGCGCGGTGCCCTTGTCTCCCACCACCGGGTCCGCATTGCACAGCACGCTGCGTGCCGGCTGGCCGGTGGCACGGATCACCAGTTCGGCATTGCGCACATGTTCGCCGCGCCACGCGCGCACCAGCGGGATGGCATCGGTGGGCAACAGGCTGTGTCCATCGGCGGCGTACAGATCGAAATGCTGCGCCCACTGCGCCGGCGGCAGCACGCGCGGGTCGGTGCCGTGCCATTGCCGCGCGGCATGGTTGAACTCGCGCAGCAGGCCGTCGGTACCGCAGGCCACCACGCCGTCGGGCATGGCTTCCAGCAACATGCTCAGGGTCTGCCGCTGTGCCTGCGCGACCAGGCGGTCGCGCCGGGCTTCCAGCTGATTGACGGCCTGTCGCGCCAGCCGGATCAAGGCCTGCTTCTGATTCTCCTCGAGCACGCGCGAGCGGGTGCTGAGCGTGCAAAGGGTGCCGTAGGCATAGCCTTCGCGGCCGATCAGCGGCACCCCCGCATACGAGCGCACGCCCGGCGCCGTGGTCACCAACGGGTTGTCGACGAAGCGCGGGTCGGCCTCGGCATCGGGCACTTCCATCAGCTCGGTGCCCATCACCGTGTACGAGCAGAACGACACGCTGCGCGGCGTGCCTTCCAGGTCGGTGCCGCAGCGCGCCTTGAACCATTGCCGGTCGGCATCGAGCAGCGACACCAGCGCCATCGGAGCGCCGGTGACATGCGCCGCCAGCCAGGCGATGTCGTCGAATTCGGCTTCGGCTTCGGTATCGAGCACCTCCAGCCGACGCACCGCGTCCACGCGCAAGGCGTCGTTGGCGGGAATCGGCACGGGCGGCAACAAGGCGGTCATGGGATGGTCGGCAGGTGACGTCGGGGCAAGGTAGGTCGCCCCAAGTAACGGCGAGGCGATGGCCAACTTAAGCGCTCGCGACTGTGCCCGCTTCCGCGGACCCGCCGGCCTGCCGGCACACGGGGCCGGCCGCGACCTCCCGCCGCGTACACCTCCTGTCGCGGCGGTGGCGTCGACCCGCCCGGCCTTGCGGCCCGTTCAGCATCGTCGCGGTGGCAGCCGACCAGCGTGGGCCCGCGCCTGCGACCAGGCCACCGATGCCGGCTTCGCCCCCCGCCCCGCAGCATCCCCCTGCCCAAGCGCATTTGCGGCCCCGCCAAGCAGCCACTACCCTCGGCCGATTGCCCTGTTCTGGAGTGTCACATGCTGCGTCCGCTGTCCCTGTTGATCGCCGGTGTGCTCGGCGTCGCTGCCGGTACCGTTGCCCCCGCCGTCGCGGCCGCCCCGGCCAGCCTGTCCAAGCCCGCGGCCAGCAGCGCCATTCCCGACATCGCCTATACCCGCTTCACGCTGCCCAACGGCCTGACCGTGGTGGTGCATGAAGACCACAAGGCGCCGGTGGTGGCGGTGAGCATCTGGTACCACATCGGCTCCGGCGACGAGCCGGCCGGCAAGACCGGCTTTGCGCACCTGTTCGAGCACCTGATGTTCTCCGGCTCGGAGAACAACAAGGGCAGCTTCTTCGCGCCGCTGGAAAAGGTCGGCACCACCGACATGAACGGCACCACCTGGTTCGACCGCACCAACTATTTCGAGACCGTGCCGACCACCGCGCTGGATACCGCGCTGTGGCTGGAATCGGACCGCATGGGCCACCTGCTCGGCGCCATCGGCCAGCAGGAACTCGACACCCAGCGCGGTGTGGTGCAGAACGAGAAGCGCCAGGGCGAGAACCGTCCCTACGGCCGCGTGGAACAGAACATCCTGTCCAACCTGTTCCCGGCCAACCACCCCTACCAGCACGACACCATCGGCTCGATGGAAGACCTGGACGCGGCCTCGCTGGCCGACGTCAAACAGTGGTTCAACGACAATTACGGCGCCGCCAACACCACCCTGGTGCTGGCCGGCGACATCACCGTGGCACAGGCACGCGCCAAGGCGTTGCAGTATTTCGGCGATATCCCTTCCGGCAAGCCGGTGGCGCGTCAGCAGCCGTGGGTGACCCCGCTGGCCGCACAGAAGCGCGGCGTGCAGCACGACCACGTCTCGCAGCCGCGCATCTACCGCACCTGGGCCGCCCCGCAACTGGGCACCGACGACATCATCCAGCTGGATCTGGCCACCACCGTGCTCGGCGGCGGCAAGACCTCGCGGCTGTACCAGCGCCTGGTCTATCAGGACAACCTGGTGGACGACGTCTCCGCCTCGGTTCAGCCGTTCGCGCTGTCCAGCCAGGTGCAGATCCAGGCCGACGTGAAGGATGGCGTGGACCCGGCCAGGGTCGAGGCGATCATCGACGAGGAACTCAAGAAGTTCATCGCCCAGGGCCCGACCGCCGATGAGCTGCAGCGTGCGCAGGTGGCCTACCGCGCCGGTTTCGTCCGCGGGCTGGAGAAGGTCGGCGGCTTCACCGGCAAGGCCGTGATCCTGGCCGAGGGCCAGGTCTATCGCGGCGACCCGGGCGCCTACAAGAAAGACTTGCAGCGCGGCCAGGCCGCCACTGTGGACAGCGTCAAGCAGGCCGCTGCCAATTGGTTCGGCAAGGGCGATTACCTGCTCACCGTGCTGCCGGCCGGTAAGGATTTCGACCCGGCCGCCGAGGACAAGGCGGTGGTTGCGCGTGGCGAAGAAGCCGGCAAGCCGGCGCCGAAGCTGCCGGCCGCAGGCAAGTTCAAGGTCACCGCCTCCACGCTGGACCGTAGCAAGGGCGTGCCGCAGACCGAGCAGTTCCCCGACCTGAGCTTCCCAAAACTGCAGCGCGGCAAGTTGAAGAACGGCGTCGAAGTGATCCTGGCCGAGCGCCACACCATCCCGGTCACCCAGGTGGAGTTGCTGTTCGACGCCGGCTACGCCGCCGACCAGGGCAGCAAGCTCGGCACCGCCAGCTTCAGCGCTGCGCTGATGAACGAGAGCACCGCCGCGCTGGATTCGGTGGAAGTGGCGCAGCGCCGCCAGCGCCTGGGCGCCATCACCGCGGTGGGCTGCGATCTGGACAGCTGCAGCGCCTCGCTGAATGCCCTCAACGACCAGTTGCAGCCGTCGCTGCAGTTGTTCTCCGACATCGTGCGCAACCCCGCGTTCAAGGCCGCAGACATCGAACGCGTGCGTGGCCAGTGGCTGGCCGGCATCGCCCAGGAAAAGACCAAGCCCACCAGCCTGGGCCTGCGTGCACTGCCGCCGCTGCTTTACGGCGACAAGCACCCCTACGGCATCCCGCTCACCGGCAGCGGCACCGAGGCGGCGATCAAGAGCCTCAACGCGCAGGATCTGCGGCAGTTCCACAGCCAATGGCTGCGTCCGGACAACCTGCGCATCCTGGTGGCCGGCGACACCACGCTGGCGCAGATCATTCCGCAGCTGGACGCCGCGTTCGGCGACTGGAAGGCCCCGACCAGCGCATTGCCGAAGAAGAACCTGGTCGAGGTGGCCGCGCAGCCCAAGCCACGCGTCTACCTGATCAACCGCCCGGACGCACCGCAGTCGGTGATCCTGGCCGGCCTGCTGGCCCCGTCCACCAAGACGCCGGACAACCTGGCGATCGGCGTGGCCGACGACGCGTTCGGCGGCACCTTCACCTCGCGCCTGAACATGAACCTGCGCGAGAGCAAGCGCTGGGCCTACGGCGCCGGCACCCGCATGCTGGATGCGCAAGGCCAGCGCCCTTACATGTTCTCGGCGCCGGTACAGACCGACAAGACCGCCGAGTCGGCCAACGAGATCTTCAAGGAGGCCACTGCGGTGATCGGCGCCAAGCCGCTGACCGGCGAGGAAATCGAAAAGATCAAGAACCAGCGCATCCGCGCCCTGCCCGGTAGCTTCGAAACCACTGGCGCGGTGCTGGGCGCAATCGAAGGCATCGTGCAGTTCGACCGTCCGGACGACTACGTGCAGACCCTCAAGCCGCGTCTGGAAGCGATCGATCAACCGGCGGCGCAGAAGGCCATTGCGCAGATCATCAAGCCGGAAGCGATGACCTGGGTGATCGTTGGCGACCTGAAAAAAATCGAAGCCCCGGTGCGTGCACTCAAGCTGGGCGAGGTGCAGGTGCTGGACGTGGACGGCAAGCCGGTCAAGCGCTGACGGCACGCACGCACCCCGCCTGGCTGCGCGCAGCCCGGGCGGGGGTGACCCGGCATCCCCGTTGTCGACGCTGCGTTATCGGTCGGCCCGGTTACGCTTGGGCACTGTCCATTGCAGGTGCGTGGCTCATCCGATGAAAGAGATGCCGAAGGCAGACGAAGCGTCCCGCCAGCAGGTGCTCGACGGTTATCGCATCGTCGACAGCCTTCCCGAAGACACCTACCAGGACATCGTGCAGGTGGCCGCCTCGCTGTGCGAGACGCCGATTGCGCTGATGTCGCTGGTGGATCGCGACCGCCAATGGTTCAAGGCCCAGCTCGGCCTGGGCCTGCAGCAGACCGACCGCAGCCAGGCGGTGTGCGACCACGCCATCCGCGAGCCCAGCACTCTGATGGAAGTGCCGGACCTGACCCAGGACCCGCGTTTCCGCGAGATTTCCGTGGTCACCGGCGACACCGGCGCGCGCTTCTATGCCGGCATGCCCCTGGTAACCTCCGAGGGCGTGGCGCTGGGCACCGTCTGTGTGTTGGACACCGAACCGCGCCGGCTCAGCGACATGCAGCGCACCGGCCTGCAGGCATTGGCGCGGGTCACCATGAACCTGCTGGATGCGCGCCAGCACGCCTTGCAACAGGAACACGCGGCCATCCTGCAGCCGGCCGCCGATGCGGCCGCGGCGGCTGCCGGCCAGGCCAGCAGCGACGATCCGTATCGCCTGGTGATCCTGGAGGTGCAGGAACTGGCCGCACTGGCCGAGCGCCAGAGCGAGCGCCTGCTCGGCCGCACCCTGCAGCAGCTGGACCAGTCCCTCGCCGCGCTGGTGCAAGGCCCCGGCAACAGCATCGACCGGGTGACCGACAGTGCCGAGTTCATCGCCGTGCTGCGCGGCCCGGATGCCGCGCACACCCTGCAGGCCCTGCGCGAGGTGGCCCAGCAGCAACACCCGCTGGGCCTGACGGTGTTGCTGGGCCAAGCGCACGCCAGCCGCGCAGACGAACCGATCGGGCAGGTATTCCTGCGCGCGGAAATCGCGCTGAGCGCAGAGAAGGATCGGTATCGCCAGCGTCTGGCGTAGGCCTGCCAACCGATCCCCGGCTGCGCGCACGTCCCCTCACCGCAACCCCGCTCCCGACGGGAGAGGGGCTTTATGCGCGGCGAAGGCCGCAGGGAGCAAGTGCATTAGCTGAAACGGCAGGCACACCCAGGCGCAGCGTTGCGGCAGCTGGCATTGCTTCAGGCGCCGCAAGACCAAAGCCTCTCTCCCGCCGGGGCGAGAAGGCACGGCTTATACGCCATTGGCGCGTGTGCCTTGGAGCGCCCGTGCCGCAAGCGCGGGCCGGGGCGCGGAGCGGGGGTTGCGGTGAGGGTACGGCAACCACCTTGCACCCCAATCTCGCGCCGACTGACGGACTCTCCCATCGCCACGGTCACCAGCCGCCGCCGCGCCACTCACCCCACCGCGCACTGCTTCAGTTGCCGGTCCGCGTACCACAGCGCGCGGCGCGCCATGTCGTAGGCGCTGTCGGCCTGGCGCGGCAGCAACTGCGCGGCCATCACCGGATCGGCGCCGTTGTTCAGTGCGCGCTCGGCACGCTCCAGATCCGACAGATGCGTGCGCACCGGCGACAGCAGCGAGGTGCGCCGGCCTGCATCGCAGCGTGCGCTGCGTTGTTCCAGCGCAACCAGCGCCTCGCGGATGCGGCGACTGGCTTCGCCCTTGAGATCGGGCAGGCGTTCGTGCGCGATCGGGGCAGCCTTGTAGGCATCGCCGGTCGCCTCGCTGCCCAGATCGGCCTGGTTGCCGGCCAGTGCGGGATTGAAGCGCACATCCGGCGGCGGCCGCGCCGTGGCCACCTGCGTCTGCGGTCCGTTGAGCATGTCGTTGAACTTCTTCATGCCGCGATCCATTTCCTGCATCGCCACATCGCCCAATGTGCCGTCGCTCTTCCAGTCCTTGGAAAAGCGCGTTTCCTTGTACTGCACCGGGTTGACCCGCTCCATCACGCTGCGTGCCTTCGCTTGTGCGCGCTCGTCGGTCATGCCGGGCGGCACCGCAGCGCCTTGCGCCAGCGGATCCAGGCGGGTGTCCGGCGGCAGGCGCAGGCGGCCCTCGCGGGTGTACAGCTGGGCCGCCATCGCATCGTTGGCCAGTGCATTGGCTGCTGCCACCTGGCGCTGCGGCGGTGGGGTGCGTGTGGGCGGCGGCGCAGCACGTGCGGTCGATGCGGCAGCGGCGTTCGGCTGTCGCTCGACCTGCGTTGGCGGCACGAGCGCAGCCGGCTGCGTGAGCGGCTGGCGTGGCAGGAAATACACCTGCAGGCTTTCGTCGGGGCGCACCGACCGACGCGGGGCCGGCATGTACAACAACAGGCAGGCAAGGAAAAACAGGATGGCGCCCGTGCATGCGGCCGCAGCCATATGCGGGACAAGCGCTTCCTTCCTGCGGGTAATCACAATGCGGGAGACCGGTGAGATGGGAGGGTCGGCAATCGCACCTGCAGTCACGGTGCCAAGCGCGCAAATCTAGCGGGCCCGGCGTTCGCGCGCGTTCGAAATTCGTTGTCCGGCCAATCGGCCCCAGCCGCCATTCACATTGGACGCGCCAGCCACTACCGTGGCACCGCCGCCAGCCACGACATTCAGGCAGAGCCCTGTGCAACTGCGACTGCCCGTGTGCACCTCCCCTGTGCATCTGTTGAACGCCGCCTCTTGAGCACCGAATCGAATGCGGTGAACACTCGATTGGTGCGGGCACTCAACGTCCGCATCAGGCCAGCGGCACCGGAGCGGCTACCAACCGGATCGCAGGCCTGCTGTCCTTACGCGCCGTCAGGCAGATACAACCGCTGACAGAGCTCGCAGAAAAACGCCCGCCTGCCGGCCTGGCCCAAGTGCTTGCGATACTGCAGTGGCGCGCCATCGCGCGGACAGCTGGTCTTGGTATGCACCTGGAAGTGCTTCTTGAGCACGGCTGCCTTCTTCCACGTATAGAAATCGAAACTGTACTCGCGCGCCTGCGTGACCAGTTCGCCGAGTTTACGCGCCGGCAACGCACCCACCCGGCTTTCCGGATGCACGCCAATCCGATGCAGGACCTCGTTCTTGATGATGTTGCCAACCCCGGCAAAGATGTCCTGGTTCAACAAGGCATCGGCTGCGAGCATCGCAGGCGCCGCGCGCAGTTTGCGGCGCGCCTGCGCTGCGTCCCAGTGGGGGTTCATGACATCCGCGCTCCAGTCGTAGACCGTGTCCAGCGGACGTTCGATGAATTGCACAGAGCACGCATAGAAATTCAATCGCTCGCCCCTGGAGAACTCAAGCCGCAAGCGCGGCACGGCGTTGGGCTTGTCTTCGTTGATGCGATAGCTGCCAAACAACAGGAAGTGGATGCGCACGCTGACGTGCGCGCATTCGAACAGCAGATGCTTGCCCCAACTGCGCACGGCCAGCACCTTGTGGTGTTGCAGGCGCGCGATGTCCAACTTGCTGTTGCCGGAAACACGCAGCATCTTGCGGCCCACAAAACGGGCGGCTTCTTCGCGCAGGATGAGCAGTGAGGGGCCTTCGGGCATGCCCCAGTATCAAAGCGCCGCGTGAGTCGGTCGTGAGTGCTGCGCACACGCAATCCTGACGGGGGCACCGGCATACCGTGGTGTCAGCCAACGCCATCAACGCCATGCCTGCTCGCGCTTCCCCCGCAAATGGATGCCTTCGGTGTGGCTGCGCAGGCTGGTCGATTCCCGCTGCCGAGCGTGCCGCCTTCGCCGCAGGCGCCAACGTGCTGCAGCGTTACGCCACCCGCTTCAACGCGGTGGAGATCAACTCCTCGTTCCATCGCCCGCACCGCCGCGACACCTATGCGCGCTGGGCCGACACCGTGCCCGAGGACTTTCGGTTCTCGGTCAAGATGCCACGCAGCATTAGCCACGATGCGCGGCTGCACGCTGCCGGACCCTTGCTGGATGCCTTCCTCGCGCAGGCCGGTGCGCTGGGCGCACGCCTGGGCTGCCTGCTCCTGCAATTGCCGCCCAGTGCGGCATTCGACGCGCGCGTGGCGGCGGCCTTCTTCGCCATGCTGCGGCGGCGCTGGGATGGCAGTGTGGTCTGCGAACCGCGCCACGCCAGCTGGTTCACACCGCAGGCGCAAGCGGTGATGACGCGTCACCGCATCGCACGTGCCGCCGCCGACCCTGCGCCGCATCCGTCCGCGGTCGCACCGGACCCCACCACCGGCCCGTCCTACTGGCGTTGGCATGGGAGCCCGCGCGTCTACTACAGCGGCTACGACGCGCCTGCCTTGGCCGCGCTGGCGGCAGCCGTCCGCGGCGCGGCGCAGGCCGGTCACGACCGCTGGGTGATCTTCGACAACACCGCCGCCGGCGCGGCCGTACCCAATGCCTTGCGGCTGCGGACCCTGCTGGAAATCGAAGAGGTCGGTTGACGCGCCTCACTCCGCCCGTCGGCCATTGCCGTTGCATTGCCGGGCCGCGCAGGTGCCTGCCAGGGCGGCTATGCCAGCGGATTGGCAGGCGCGCTCGGTCCCGATGCGTGCCGGCAATCGTGTCGCTCTGTCGCGTCTGCCGGCGCCTGTGTCGACGGGCGCACCTTTGCGCCAGGCAAGCAGCGCTCTGGCGCATTTCTTGCAGCATTGCCGACAATCCAGGCGACACCGCGCTGCTCAAGCTGCTCCGATCCGCGCCGATACGCCAGGATTGGCGCACGTTGCGTCGGCGCGCCGGATCACCTGACTGAATCCTGTTGTCCCCACGCGAAGCCTGCCGGCGTTCCGGCACCCCGCGCGGTCCCGTCCGCCACTTCGGTCGTTTACCATGCCACACGCCACTGCCCGTTCTGGAGATGCCATGAGTTCTGCCGCGCCCCCGTGTTGCACGTCGCTGCTCGGCCTGTCGCTGAGCATGTTCGTCGCGCCGTGCACGCTGACTGCCGCGCCGCTGGAGACTCCGGTCGTCACTGCGCCCGCGTCCACGCCGCCCACGCCGGACCTGGCCTATCCCGAACTGTTCCAGGCGGTGCAGAGCGCAGAACTGTTCGAGGACCAGAAGCATTTCGTCGACTTCCTGCCGCTGCGCGACCCGGCACTGATCAATACCGACTATCTGGCGCAGCACGACCACCCCGGCTTCGACCTGCGCCGCTTCGTGGACGCCAACTTCGAAGAATCCCCGCCGGTGCAGACCGACGTGATCCGCCAGGACACCGCGCTGCGCGAGCACATCGACCTGCTGTGGCCCAAGCTGGTGCGCAGCCAGACCCAGGTGCCGGCACACAGCAGCCTGCTGGCGCTGCCGCACCCCTATGTGGTGCCGGGCGGGCGATTCCGCGAGGTGTACTACTGGGACTCCTACTTCACCATGCTGGGCCTGGTGAAGAGCGGCGAGACCACGCTCAGCCGCCAGATGCTGGACAACTTCGCCTACCTGATCGACAGCTACGGGCATATCCCCAACGGCAATCGCACCTACTACCTGAGCCGCTCGCAGCCGCCGTTTTTCTCCTACATGGTGGAACTTCAGGCCGGCGTGGAAGGCGAGGCGGTCTACCAACGCTACCTGCCGCAGCTGCAAAAGGAATACGCTTACTGGATGCAGGGCAGCGAGAGTCTCACGCCCGGCGAGGCCGCGCGCCACGTGGTGCGCCTGCCCGACGGCAGCGTGCTCAACCGCTACTGGGACGAACGCGATACGCCACGCCCGGAAGCCTGGCTGCACGACACCCGCACCGCCGCCGAAGTGAAAGACCGCCCGGCTGCCGAGGTCTACCGCGACCTGCGCGCCGGTGCCGAAAGTGGCTGGGATTATTCCAGCAGGTGGCTGGCCGATGGGCAGAACCTGCGCACCATCCGCACCACCGCCATCGTTCCCATCGACCTCAACAGCCTGCTCTACCACCTCGAACGCACCCTGGCCCAGGCCTGCGCGCAACCCGGCGCGGACTGCGCGCAGGACTACGCCGCACTGGCGCAGCAGCGCAAGCAGGCCATCGATGCGCACCTGTGGAATGCGGCCGGCTATTACGCCGACTACGACTGGCAAACCAAGACCTTGAGCAACCAGGTCACGGCCGCCGCGCTGTATCCGCTGTTCACCGGCCTGGCCTCGGACGCACACGCCAAACGCACCGCCACCACCGTGCGTGCGCGCCTGCTGCGTCCCGGGGGCCTTGCCACCACCGCGCTGAAGACCGGCCAGCAATGGGACGAGCCCAATGGCTGGGCGCCGCTGCAGTGGGTGGCCGTGGACGGCCTGCGCCGGTATGGCGAAGACGCACTGGCCCGCACCATCGGCGAACGCTTTCTCAGCCAGGTGCAGGCGCTGTTCGCGCGCGAGCACAAGCTGGTGGAAAAATACGGCCTGGAAGCCGATGCGGCCGGCGGCGGCGGTGGCGAATATGCCTTGCAGGACGGCTTCGGCTGGACCAACGGCGTCACCCTGATGCTGTTGAACCTGTATCCGGGCAAGTACCCGGCCGCAAACCTCAAGCGCGTGCGCAAGCCCGAGCCGGCAGCGCGCTGCCCCTGCGCATGCTGCCGGGCACTGCTCGGCAGCGCTGGCGGCATTGCATCCCTGCCCACCCGGCCCATGCATGCCGCCCTGCCCGGCATGGATCACCGTGCCGCCCCCGTTGCGCATGTCCACACCGGCACGATCCAGATAGGTCTTCACCCAGCCCGGCACGCTGCCGAAGATCGCACCTGCGTTACTGAATCTGCTGCGATCGGTGCTGGACAACGCCAACGGTGGAATAGATGTAATAGCGCCCATCGCCGAGGTTGCGCATCGCCGGATCGTGCACGATGGTGTCGTCGGTCACTACGCCTGGGCCGGTGGCTGCCCACGCCACCGCGCCATCCACACCAGGTACCGCAACCGCTGCTGCGCACAGCAGTGCAAGCGTACCCACACGCAAAGCGCCTGCAGCGCGCATCGGTTCCCATCGATTGCCGCGACCTACGCGCGTCGCTTCTCTCCTTCGGTTCTCAAAGATCCCCTGCCACCGCAATCTGATCCGGTAACGTCTACTTGAACCCGACGCCGTTCGCACAAGCGTGCAGGGTGCCGGGATGCGTGGCGACGTGCACAGTAGCGATGGATCGTGAGCGCGGATGGCCACCGACACATCGCGAATCGTTCGATAGCAGCGCGGCGTTACGCACCTGCAGACGCCACGTTGCGTAACGACAGCGCGCGATCTGTGCTATCGCATCGATGTGCCTGTTGCTACTCCACTACCAAGCGCAGTTCGCGTCGGGAGTTCGCCAGGCGCTGCGCAATACGTAAGCGGCTTCTCACCACGGCGCCGACCTGCGCGTATCATGCGCACTCTTTCACTCCAGGATGCAACGCATGGCCGTACGCACCCTCAACGAATTTCTTGCCCACTCCAAGGAAAAGGACGTCAGCCCCGATCCCTTCGAGCTGGAAAACCCGCATCTGCTGGAAGTGCGCCTCAACGGCATGGTGTGGTCCAAGGCCGGCGCCATGGTCGCGCGCACCGGCAACGTCAAGTTCACTCGCGAAGGCCTGCTGGAACAGGGCCTGGGCAATCTGCTGAAAAAAGCTGTCAGCGGCGAAGGCATGCAGCTGATGAAGGCCGAAGGCCAGGGCCGCGTGTATCTGGCCGATGTCGGCAAGCTGGTCACGCTGCTGCGCTTGAATGGCGAGTCGATCTTCGTCAACGGCAATGACGTGCTGGCGTTCGAATCCGGCATCGAGCACAAGATCACCATGATGCGCAAAGTGGCGGGCATGCTCTCCGGTGGCCTGTTCAACGTGCGCCTGAGCGGCCACGGCATCGTGGCGATCACCTCGCACTACGAGCCGTTGACCCTGCCGGTCACCGCCGACAGCGGCCCGGTGTTCACCGACCCCAATGCCACCGTGGCCTGGTCGGGCACGCTGACCCCCGAGCTGGTCACCGATGTGTCGCTCGGTACGTTGTTCGGCCGCGGCTCGGGTGAGAGCCTGCAGATGCGCTTTGCCGGCGAAGGCTGGGTGGTGGTGCAGCCATACGAAGAAGCCAGTTTCCAGGCCAAGGGCTGATCCGGGCTCCTACAACGGGCAAACACGTCCAAGCGCAGCTCGGCCACACATCCGACAACACCTGCCCGTAGAAGCGCACCGGGGCGCGACTGGGCTTTATCGGGAATGCCCCCTCGCGCTCGGGCGCGCTCCTACAACAGGCAAACACGTCCAAGCGCGGCTCGGCGACACTCCCGACAACGCCTGCCCGTAGAAGCGCACCGAGGCGCGACTGGGCTTTAACGGGAATGCCCCCTCGCGCTCGGGCGCGCTCCTACAACAGGCAAACACGTCCAAGCGCAGCTCGGCGACACTCCCGACAACACCTGCCCGTAGGAGCGCACCGGGGCGCGACTGGGCTTTATCGGGAATGCCCCCTCGCGCTCGGGCGCGCTCCTACAACAGGCAAACACGTCCAAGCGCAGCTCGGCGACACTCCCGACAACACCTGCCCGTAGGAGCGCACCGGGGCGCGACGGGTTTTACCGCTAACGCCTCATCGCGCCCAGGTGCGCCCCTGCGGTGTGTGTGCAGGCAGTCCGTACGGTGTAAACATGGAGTGCAAGCAGCCCGGATGCGCGCTCGGTCACTGCACGCATCACACCCATCCCCGCTTGCGGAACCACGCCAGCGGCACCACCACGCTCAGAGCGATGATCCCCAGCGCCCAGAAGTAGGCATCGTGCCATTTCAGTTCAGGCATGTAGGCGAAGTTCATGCCCCAGATGCCGACCAGCACGGTGGGCGGAATGCCGACCACCGACGCCACCGCCATCACCTTCATCACGTTGTTCTGGTCCATGTTGATCATGCCTAGCACGCTGTCGAGCAGGAACTCGATGCGGTCGTCCATGTGCTGCTGGAATTCGCTCAGGGTGGTCAGGTCCTTGTGCAGCAAGCCGATGCGTTTGGCCGCATCGGCACCGAACCAGTCCGGCGCGGCGCCGTCCAGATAGGTGACCAGGCGCAGCAGGCCTTGCCCGGCATTGTGCAGCCCGCCCAGACGCCGTCCCATGCCTCCGACCTGATGCAGCATGCGCTCCAGGTCCTTGGTTTTGTGCGGGTTGTCGAACACCTGCCGGGTGGTGTCGGTGACCTCGGCTTCCAGCGACTCCAGCCGGTCTGCCAGGCGCCCCACCAACTGGTCGAAGATGCGCAACAGCAGATCGTCGGCGCAATGGCAGGGCTCATGCGCAAGACGCGCGGCCACCGCGTCCAGCGAGCCCATGTGCTGCTCGCGCAGGGTCACCAGCATGGTCGGCGACAGCGCAAAGCCCAGCGGCGCAGTCGGGCCATCGTCGTCCTGAAAGCGCGGCACGTTGAGAAACAGCACCTCGTCCTGGCGCCGCACCCGGCTGGAAAATTCGATCTCGCCGATGGCTGCGCGATCCGGCAGCGCAAAGCCCACCTTGTCTGCGGCCAGCGCCAGTTCCTGCGCGCTGGCCTGGCACAGGTCGACCCAGCAGCCTTGTGTGTGCTGCGTTCCGGCAATCGGGTGCGTCGTGATCATGCGATGGGCCGTGGCGATGGATGGCGGCGAGCATCCCGTTCCATCCGGGCCGCGTCAACGTCGCGCGGATCGCGTGCTTAGCTGCCAGTGGCCTTTATCGCGGCGCCGTGCAGCCACAGACGCCAAGGCCCCGCAGTGCGGGGCCTTGATGAGGTCTTTCGCTGGATGTCTTCGCTGCTGCGAACGCTCAGCCGCTGCGCGTCTGCTGCCGCTTCACCGCATAGCCGATCGCCAGGATCAGGAACCACACCGGGCTGGCCAGCAGGGCCTGGCGCGTGTCGGCCTGCAAGGTCAGCAGCACGACGACGAAGGCGAAGAACGCCAGGCACACGTAGCACATCAACACGCCACCGGGCATCTTGAACGCCGAGGCCGCATGCTGCTCGGGCCGCTTGCGCCGGTACGCGATGTAGGCGCACAGGATCAGCGACCACACGAACATGAAGAGCACCGCCGACAAGGTGGTGACCAGCGTGAACGCAGTGACCAGGTTGGGGATCAGGTACACCAGCATCGCGCCCAGCAACAGGCACAGGCAGGAGAACAGCAGGCCGCGTGCCGGCACCGCCGCGCGCGAGAGCTTGGCAAATCCCTTGGGCGCATGCTGCTCCTCGGCCAGGCCGTAGAGCATGCGGCTGGTGGAGAAGATGCCGCTGTTGGCCGAAGACGTCGCCGAGGTCAGCACTACGAAATTGATCAGGCTCGCCGCGGCCGGCACCCCGGCCAGCACGAACAGCTCCACGAACGGGCTCTTGTCGGCCACCACCTGCCGCCACGGCGTGACCGCCATGATGGCGATCAGCGCCAGCACGTAGAAGATCAGGATCCGCACCGGAATCGAGTTGATCGCCTTGGGCAGATTGCGGCGCGGGTCGGCGGTTTCGGCGGCGGTGGTGCCCACCAGCTCGATGCCGACAAACGCGAACACCGCGATCTGGAAGCCGGCGAAGAATCCGCCGATGCCCATCGGGAACATGCCGCCGTCGTTCCACAGGTTCGCCAGCGAGGCCACATTGCCCGACGGCGAACGGAAACCCCACGCCACCAGCCCCGCACCGGTGATGATCAGCGCGCAAATGGCGATGATCTTGATCAGTGCAAACCAGAACTCCATCTCGCCGAACAGTTTCACCGTCACCAGATTCAATGCCAGCAGCAACAGCACACACGCAATCGCCGGAATCCACGGCGCCAGGCCGGGAAACCAGAACTGCGCGTAGGCCGCAATGGCGATCACGTCGGCGATGGCAGTGATGATCCAGCAGAACCAGTACGTCCACCCGCAGAAGAATCCGGCCCAGGGGCCGAGCAGATCGGTGGAGAAGTCGATGAACGACTTGTAGTCCAGGTTGGACAGCAGCAGCTCGCCCATCGCGCGCATCACGAAGAACAGCATCGCGCCGATGATCAGGTAGACGAACAGGATCGACGGCCCGGCCAGACTGATCGTCTTGCCCGAGCCCATGAACAAGCCGGTGCCGATCGCCCCACCAATCGCGATCAACTGCAGGTGGCGATTGGACAGGCTGCGTTGCAGATGATCGGGCGCGGACGGATCGGACATGGGCACGGCACCGGCAAGTGAACAAGCCGTCAAAAATACGAGATCGCGCCGGCTGGCACCAGGGGTTATGAAAAACGGGCGACGCGGGGCAGTTCGGCCAGTCGCGCTGCCCCGTCATGGTGCGCTGGGACGCGGGTCCAGCAAGCTGGCCCGCCATGCGCCGGCCAGAGGAGGCGACGCCGGTCCCGGCCGATCAGCGGACGATCAAGACCGGCGCCCTATGACCTCGAACCGATAGCACGCAACATTGTGTGCACCACCAGGCACTTCCAGGCCTGATGTGCGCGATGCGGCATGTCCCGGCGGGCGGTGAACAGCGGCACATCGGACCGCCCTGTGCTTGATTGCATCACAGCGGCGTGGCATCTCGCACAAACAGCAATCCCCATTCCAGCGCGGCCCCATACCTGTCGTCGCATACACACTCCCGCTCGCTTCCTTGACTCGGCGCACGAACCGCGGCAGGCAATCGCTGGTTACCTGCGCAGCCGTCACCCAGGAGACTTACATGCATCCACGCTCCCATCTGGTTCTCGCACTTGCGCTGCTGGCCCCGTCACCGCCTTGGCCGTGCAGGTCGACACGCGCGGGCAACTGATGGACGCGCAGGGCCAGCCGCTGCAGATCCGCGGAACGACCGCGCGCCGCTGCGGCGGTGCTTGCGGTGGCGCCGCGCTGGGTGGTGGGTGTCGGAGGTGTCGGCAGCAATACGGTGTGCAGCGCCACTGCACGCAAGGCCGCCGGCAGCGATCTGCAGCCGCTGGCATGCGTGCCGTTGCGCATCCCGACGCGCCAGCTGGTCTTGATGCCGAAACTGGCCGGTCCGGATCGCGACGCGGCGGAGGCGTTTGCAGCACCGGACTTTGCACAGGCGCTGCCTGCCGCCTGGCGGCGCGATTTCGGCACGTTTGCGGCCGATCATGCGGTGGTGCAGGTCAGTCTCGGCGGTGGCCTGGGCGATGGCGACCCCCGCGACCCGGAGTGGCAGGCCGCATTGAGCGGCTATCTGGCCAACAGCGGGCTGCGCAGCGCGTTCCTGGGCAGCTGGGACGTGGACAATGCCAACAACGGCGGGCTGCTTGCACCGGATGGCAACCCGCGGACAGACAAGCTGCAACTGCTGCGCCGGGCGTGGGGCATGACACCTGTGCGCAACCATGCCTCTCCGGTGGTGACGTTCGAAGTGAAACAGGGTAGCGCCTGGAAGAGCCTGCAGAAGATGGACGACAACCACTTCCTGGGCCAACGGCGGGGCAACCAGCCCTTGTCCATCCGCATCACCGATAGTCGTGGCAAGCGCGTGGTCGATACCAGCGTCTCGCTCCTGGCGGTTGCACGTGGCATCAGCCACTTATAGCACGCAACAAGCTACCCGCCTGCAAGACCTCCGCCAACACGCCCCGGCAGGGCGCTGTCATCATCCCTCTCGAGTTCGCCGACCTCCTCGCGCAGGCCGCCCTTTTGTGGCGGTCGCTCTTCCAGTGGGCCTTCGTCTTCGTTGGTGTCTGGATCTGGTGTGCCGTGCATCGCCATGGCGTGCGTGGATATCTGGCGAGCAATGCCTGGTGTGAGCTGCATGGTAACTCCGTGGGCGCGATGGGTAGGACCACGCTAGGCCGGCTGGCGCTATCCGGCTGTGAGCCGGCCAGCGTGCGCCGTAACCTCGTGTTGACAGGCCATCCGGATTGCAGCGCCCTCGGTGCGAGAGCCTGGCGTCTTCGTTCCTGACACCCAATGGCGCAATAGCAGCTGCAAACGACGTGGCCCAAGTCGCGACCAGATGCTGGTGCGCCAACGTTGCCACCGCCCCCCCAGGATGCACGAAGGCGATGGCCCTCGACTTGCGCCACTGCATCCGCGCCGATCTGCAAAGCTGTCGCATCCACCGGCATCGCTATCATGTGCACTCCTCTCGGAGCCATGCCATGCGCGCTCGCATCTTGATCGGAACACTGCTGACCTGCGGCATCGCGCACGCGGCTCCGCCAACCTCACGCCTGGATGCGGTGCTCGCCTCCGGTGTGTTACGCGTGTGCACCACCGGCGACTATCGTCCGTATTCGCTGCTGCGCGCCGACGGCACCTTCGAAGGCAGCGATATCGCGCTGGCGCAATCGCTGGCCAACGGCCTGGATGCACGGATCAGCTTCGTGCGCACCAGCTGGCCGCAGCTGTTGCCCGACCTGCTTGCCGACCGCTGCGAGATCGCCGTGGGCGGCATTTCGGTGACCTTGCAGCGGCAACGCCAGGCCAGCTTCAGTGCGGTGCTGGACGTGGACGGCAAGATCCCGCTGGTGCGCTGCGCCGACCAGGCCCGCTACCGCAGTGTCGCCCAGCTCAACCGCCCGGAGGTACGCGTGATCGAACCGCCTGGTGGCACCAACGAAGCCTTTGCACGGCGCGAGCTACCGCGCGCGCAACTACGCCTGTTCGCCGACAACACCACCATCTTTCAGGAGCTGGTGGAGCGGCGTGCCGATGTCATGATCACCGACGCCTCCGAAGCGCTCTACCAGCAGGCCAGGCTTCCCGGATTATGCGCCGTGGCTCCCGATCACCCGCTGGACTACAGCGAAAAGGCCTTCCTGCTCCCGCGCGACGACGCTGCATGGAAAGCCTATGTCGACCAGTGGCTGCACCTGAGCAAGGCCAGCGGCGAATATGCGCGGATTGTAGACGGGAATAGGGAATAGGGAATAGGGAATAGGGAATAGTAAGAGCATAGCCGCAGCACCACTGGCTCCACCGCTTTTGCCATTCCCGATTCCCGATTCCCCATTCCCGCGCCGCCTCAAACGATCTTGGTCCGCCGCCACCAGCGCGAGACCTGCTCCTCGCGAATCAGTGTGAACAGGCCTGCGCCCAGGATCAGTGCAATGCCCACGCCCATCGGCCAGTCCAGATGGTCGTGGAACAGCAGGTAGCCGAAGCCGATCGCCCACAGCATCTGGCTGTACTGGGTGGGCGCCACCACGCTGACCGGCGCCAGGCGCGTGGCGTACATCATGCAGATGGCAGCCAGGCCGGCGAGCAGGCCGTAGCCGGCCAGCAGGCCCCATTGGTACAGCGAGGGCCAGACGAAGCTCGGCAGCATCAGGATGGCGCCCATTACCAGCGGGCCAATGACGCCGGCGCCGTACAGCGTCAGGCGCTTTTCGCTATGCCCGGCCATGCGCAGGGCGATCACCGAGATGGCACCGACCAGGCCGCAGACGATTGCTGCCACATGGCCGTGGGTGAGATGCCGAAATCCTGGCCGCAGCACGATCAGCACGCCGATAAAGCCCACGATCACCGCCGTCCAGCGCCGCCAGCGCACTTCTTCCTTGAGGAAGACCACCGACAGCACGGTGACGAAGATCGGCATCAAGAAGATCAGCGCAAACGCTTCGGCCATCGGCAAGGTGGTGAAAGCGATCACCGAGGTGAGATTGCCAATGGCACCGGTGAGCGCGCGCAACAGCCACAGGGCTGGCTGCCTGGCCATGACCAGTTCGCGCAGCTGGTCGTCGGGCTTTTTCAGGAACGGCACCGCCAGCAGCATCAGCAAGGCGCCCAGAAACAGCACCTCGTACACAGGCAAGCTACCTTCCAGCAGCTTCACGAATGCATCGCTGATCGAATAGGCCGCATAGCAGGCAAACCCCAACAACACACCTTTCAGCATTGCCGACACTCCACGGTTGATGCCGATCCAGACCAGGCGTGGATGTGGGCGGCCCGAAGTATGCGACGGGACGGATGTCAGCGGAACCGCAGCGGCGGCATCGACAGGCCATCAGTGCCCGGGCTCGAGCGTGTGGCTCCATCCGCCGCACCCCGCTCCGGCGCCTGCAGGTCTGCCGCCGGCAGGCGAGATCGTGCCGTGCTGGCCGCAGGATTCAGCACAAACATCCTGCGGCATGCCTGCCTGTGCACGGCTTGCCCTGATCGCAACATCCACCAAATCACCCGGCAGCCCCTCGGCGCATGCCAGGCAAACGCCCGACATCGAAGCTGACGCCAGCAGTGCCCTGGTGCGTTCACCAGCACCACGCTCTGCTGATAGCCGCATCGACGACGGATGCCGTCGCGCAAGGGGTCGGTTACGATGCCAGTCCCTTTCACACAACGGCGTGCGCATGCGCGTCCGCCTCCAGACGTGCAAGCCGTGACCCATTACTCCGGACCGTTACTCACTCTCCCCGATGCCCAGGCGCTGCTGGCAGCGCGCTGCAGCGGTCTTGCCACGTGGACCGGCTCGCTGGATCTGGGCCGCAGCACCGACACTGCACAGCTGGATGCGCAGACCTGGCAGTGGCGCGGCCGCGGCTATCCGTATCCGGGCAAGCTCAAGGACCGCACGCTGTACTTCTGGGACAACGACGACTTTGCGCCGATCTCGCGATTCGGCGGTGCGTTGATCAAGTTGGTGCCCACCGAATGGGGCGCGCCCACCTTCGAGATCGATGGCATCAAGATGCTGCCGTCGGCACAGGTGTCGCCGTTCGAGGATGCGCGCCGCAAGGTGGCGCTGGTGAACCCGCGCGGCAAGATCGTGCTCGATACCTGCGGCGGCTTGGGCTACTTCGCGGCATGTTGCCTGGAAGATGGCGTGGCGCAGCTGCGTTCGTTCGAGAAGAACGCCGATGTGCTGTGGTTGCGCACGCTCAACCCGTGGTCGCCGGATCCGGATGCGGCAGCGGCCGGCGGACGCCTGCAGTTGCTCCATGCCGATGTCTCGCAACAGATCGCCATGCTTGCCGACGCCTCGGTAGACGCCGTCCTGCATGATCCGCCGCGCTTCGGCATCGCCGGCGAGCTGTATTCGCAGACCTTCTACGATCATCTGGCGCGTGTGCTGCGCCGTGGCGGGCGGCTGTTCCACTACACCGGTACGCCGAACAGGCTCACCAGCGGGCGCGATGTGCCCAACGAGGTGAGCAAGCGGCTTGCCAAGGCCGGCTTCAGCACCCAGCTCGCGCTCGATGGGGTGCTGGCCACCTTGCCCGGGCGCCGGTAACGCGCGGTGCGCGCTACGTGGCCGCGTGGCGTCGGAACGGATCTGCGATACTGCTCCGCCCTCGACACGGACGTTGCATGCGCGCTCATCTCACTGCTTTTCCGCCGGCCACGCTGCTGTTGGCACTGTGCGTCCCGGCCTGCGCCCAGACGGCGCCCGCGCCGCCCATGTCCGAAGTGACCACACGCTATCCGGTGACCACGGCACAGCTGGCCGGGCGTGAGATTCGCCTGGGCGAGCAGGCTGGCATGTGCACCCTGGTGCGCGGCGATGCGGTGCTGCCGTTGGGCGTGCATGCGCCGTGTTATTTCAGCATCAACCGGAAGCACAGTGCGCAGGTGCATCACTTCCAGGGTAGCGACATCGTGCTGGTGCAGCATGCGCGGCCGACCTCGCGCCCGGATTGGGACAGCGCGCGCTATGGCCCGATCTGCACGTTCGAATCGCAGGCGGTGCGCGAAGTCGGCGGCGTGCTGGAGCCGGGCGTCGTGGCCAGCTCCTGGCATTGCGATCCCAGTGCCGGTGCCGACCAGAAGCAGTTCGTCTACAGCTACGGCACCTGGCCCAGGCGCGAAACGCTACCGGCAGCACGCAGGCAGCGCGCACGCTAGGCGCTGCAACGGGACTTGCCTTGCGCGCAGTGATGCGACACCGGCTTTTAATCGCCAGATCGCCGAGCAGCGCCCAAGGAGGCCGGCCTGGCTGCATCCAGCAACTCCGCCCATCGTGGCAGTTCGGCTCACCACTCACCGCATGCCGGATGCTGCAACTGGCTGAGCCGGCCACGCCTTGCGCAGCGTCGCGCGCGTGTTATGTGCGTGGTGGCGTGTTGGCGTTTGCCCGCCCTCAACGCCTGCCTCGCGTGCTCCTGGTCGCGTGCAACATGCGGGAGAGGCGGCTATCGGTGCGCATGCGATCCTGGGCCGTTCGGCTGTTTCACGGCAACGACCTGTCGTCGTTGCTGCACGATTGTGCCGCAGCACCACGCCATTGTGGCAACACCTCGGTACGCCGCAGGCTCAGCACACCGCCCATTGATCGCGCCCGGCGGTCTTGGCGGCATATAGCGCCAGATCGGCCTGGCCAAGCAGCACATCCAGCCCGCTCCCCGGTGTGACGCTGACCGCGCCCATGCAGAACCGCACCGGTTGCTCGGCAGGCAGGCCGGGGATGGCGATGGCGGCCACGGCGTTGCGCAGGCGCGCGAACACCGCCGGCAGTTCGTCCGGGCTGCAGCCCGGCAACACCAGCAGGAATTCTTCGCCACCCAGGCGGCCCAGGCGGTCCTGCGCGCGCAGCGCCAGCTTCGATGCGCTGGCCAGGGCGGTGAGCACCGCATCGCCTGCGGCGTGGCCGTGCACGTCGTTGATCAGCTTGAAGTGATCCAGGTCGATCAAGGCCAGCATGCAGGGCGTTTGCGTGCGCAAGGCATGGTCCGTCTGCTGCTGCGCCTCGGCGCGAATGGCACGGCGATTCGGCAGGCCAGTGAGTTCGTCGCGCATGGCCAGCCGCGACAGCTGGCGGCGATGGCGCGCGCCGAATGCCAGCACCACCAATGCACCGAGCAGCAGCAGGCAGGCCGCGCATAACGCGATCCAGAGCGCGCGCTGGCCGGCTTCGCGTGCCTGCAGCGCCAGCCGTGCAGTTTCGCTGCGGCGGCGCAACTCGGCGGTTTCGGCGTCGCGGCGCGCATCTTCATAGCGCGCCTGCAGCCGCAGCATCACGGTGTCGCGCTGGCGGCCCAGGTTCTGCGCGCGCAATGCGTTGGAGCGTTGCAACTCCTGGTACGCCTCGGCATGCCGGCCTTCGGCGGCCAGCGCCTGGGCGATGGCATCGACCAGCTCCACGCGCCCGGTCAAGGCAAGATTCGGGTCGTCAGCGACCTTGGCCGCGGTGATCGCACTGCCCAGCTCGGGCGATTCCAGCGCGGTGAGCGCCTGCAACAGCACGGTATGGCAAGCCGCCACGCGGCCGACATTGCCCTGCTTCTGCATCAACGGCAGCGCTTCGCGCGCCATCGTCAAGGCTGCCTCGGCGTCGCCGGTCTTGATCAAGGCCTCGCTGGCATTGGTCAGCGCCGCCGCCACGCCGGCCTGATCGCTCAGCTCGCGGCTCAACGCCAACGCGCGCCGGAAATGCAGCAAGGCGGCCGCCGGTTGCTGCAGCGCCAACGCGCTGCCGTATTCGTATTCGATCAGGCTGCGCTGGAAGCGCGCCGGCTGGTCGTGCAGGCGGGCCAGGGCGCGCTGCAGGTAATCCTGCGCGTCGTTGTCGTCGGCGACCTTGCCGGCGACACGGCTGGCCAGTGAGCCGATCTGGGTCAGGCCATCCACCTCCAGGCCCAGCAGTCCTTCGCGCGCGGCGCACTGGTAACTGGTTTGCGCCGCATTCCAGGCTTCGTCGCTGCTGCCGGAGGCCAGCATGCTCCACATGTCGATCGCTTCGATCTCGCACAGCAGATCGCTGCGCCCCAGCGTGCGTGCCTGCTGCCGCAGGCCGTTCAGGCGCGCCACCATGCTGCGATTGGGGTTGTCGCGTACATCGCTGAGCGACTGCACGATGTCCAGCCAGAGCCGCGCCTGCGCGGCGCTGCCGTGCAACTGATCGAGCAGGCCGCGCGCCTGGATCAGCGCGGCCTGGCGCGCCTGGCTGTCTTCCAGCGAAATCAGCACCCGCGCCTGCGCCAGCAACGCCCAGAACTGCGCGTCGCTGTCGTGCTCGGCCCTGGCCCGCTGCAGGGCGCGCTGGGCGATCTGCAACGCGCCGATCGGGTCGTCGAGCGTGGCCGATTCAATGCTTTTCCACGGCTGCGGCTGCGCGCATGCGATGGCGCTGATCACCAGCAACAGGCAGGCGATGAGCACACGTCGCCAGACGGTGGCAGGCATGCTCAACGATCGCTCATGGCGAACAGGGACCACCGCGCGGGCGCGCGCTGCCCATGGCGATGCAGTGGACCTGGACACTGGCTGGTTGCTGCGGCATCTCAGGCACTCCCGTGGTTGCACAGCGGTGAAATCCAGTAAGCGAGACAGCAAGGCCTGCGCGCTTGAGGTAATGCGGCTGCCATCATGACCGGCGCAGCTGGCCGGCGACGTGATCGCCCATGAGGGTCGAGCCCGTTATCGGCCCGCGCGCAGAAGACTTGAATCGCCGCGCCGCCCTCACCTAGTGGCATGAAGACGCCACGGCCTGCGCACGTAAACTGCCCGCGGCAGTTGCCGCCCCCGACCCTGCTGGAGATGCCGTGACCTTTTCCCTGTTCCGTGTACTGCCCTTGCTTGCCGCGGTGCTGGTGTCGGCCTGCGCAACCCAGGCCCCGCGTACGCCGCAACGCCCGCCGGACGTGGTCAAGGCCGATATCGCCCGCCGCCTGCCGGCCACGCTGCCAGACCGCGCCGGCTGGGCCAACGATGTGTATGTGGCGCTGTCGTCGCAGGCGCTGGACACCAGCGCCGAACAGATCTGCGCGGTGCTGGCGGTGACCGAGCAGGAATCGACCGACCAGGCCAACCCGGTGGTGCCCAACCTGGGCAAGATCTCGCGTGCGGAAATCGATCGCCGCGCCAGCGCGCACCATCTCCCCGGCTTCATGGTGGATGCGGCGCTGCGGATCACCTCGCCGGACGGCCGCAGCTACGCCACCCGCATCGCCGCCGCGCGCACCGAGCAGGAACTGAGCCGCATCTTCGAGGACTTCACCGGCAGCGTGCCGCTGGGCGCGCGCCTGTTCGACGGGCTCAACCCGGTGCATACCGCTGGCCCGATGCAGGTGAGCATCGCCTTTGCCGAACAGCATGCTGCACGCTATCCGTATCCACTCGACGGCTCGATCCGCCACGAGGTGTTCACCCGCCGCGGCGGGCTGTGGTTCGGCACCACCCATCTGCTGGGCTACCCGACCACCTACGATGCGCTGCTGTACCGCTTCGCCGATTTCAACGCCGGTTGGTATGCCAGCCGCAATGCCGCGTTTCAAGCCGCGCTGAGCAAGGCCAGCGGCATTGCGCTCGCGCTGGACGGCGACCTGCTCACCCCCGGTGCCAGCCTGGACACCCCCGGCGGTACCGAACGCGCCGCGCGCGCGCTGGGCAGCCAGTTGGCAATGAGCGACCGCCAGATCCGGACCGCCCTGGAGGCGGGTACCACGCTCGAATTCGAAGACAGCGCGCTGTATCGCCAGGTCTTTGCGCTGGCCGACGGCACTGCCGGCAGGCCATTGCCGCGCGCGGTCCTGCCGGGCATCACCCTGGACAGCCCCAAGATCACCCGCACGCTCACCACCGCCTGGTTTGCGCAGCGGGTGAACGAGCGCTGGAAGCGGTGCATGGGCAAATAGGCGCACGCTCCTGCCTGACAGGCAGCCGGCGCGGCCGACGCCGGCTGCAGCCGTGGGCACGACTTCTGGCAGAGGCGCCCGATGCCGCACGGCCGCTAGCATCGGGCGGTTGCGCCGACTGCGGTTTGCGCGCGTCCTTCCTCCCGGAGAGTGCTACATGCCCACCCCATTGCCGATGCGCCGCCTGCTTGCCGCCATCGCCCTGGCCGCCCTGCCGTGTATCGCCAGTGCGCAGGCACCCAGCGTCGGCGAGGCCGACTATGCGCGTGCAGAACGCCTGGTCGGCTATCTTGCGCAACCGCTGGTGGATCATGCCGTCACCCGCATCGACTGGCTGGATGCCACCCATGTGGTCTATGTCGATCACGATGCCAAGGGCAATCACCTGCTGCAGCTGGATACTGCCACTGGCAGGAGCGCGCCGATCTTCAAGCAGGCGGCGCTGGTCGCCTCGCTCAACACACTGTTGAAGACCGGCGACAAACCGCTCAAGGCCGACACCTTCGCGCCGGTGGTCAAACGCACTGCCGATGGCCGCTATCGCCTCAGCGTGCGCGACACCGCAGTGGTCTGCGACACGCGGGCACGCTGCAGCAAACTCTACGCAAAAGACCAACCCGAACCGGGCGTGCTGTCGCCGGACACGCGCCGCGAAGCGTTCATCCGCAACTGGAACCTGTGGGTCCGCGATGTGGCCAGCGGCCAGGAAGCCCAGCTCACCCACGATGGCGTGGAAAACTTCGGCTACGCCACCGACAACGCCATCGTTGCGTGGTCGCCGGATTCGCGCAAGATCGCCACCTTCCAGCAGGACCAGCGCAAGACCGGCGACATGTACCTGGTCAGCACCAAGCTCGGGCACCCGGAACTGCAGTCGTGGAAATACCCGCTGGCCGGCGACAAGGATGTGACCATGATCGAGCGCGTCATCGTCGATGTGCCCACGCGCAGCGTGTTGCGGCTCAAACTGCCGCCCGACCAGCACCGCTCCACCCTGTGCGATGACGTCAGCTGCTCGCCGGGCCTGTGGGACGATGTGAAGTGGGCGCCGGACGGCAAGACACTGGCCTTCGTCTCCACCTCGCGTTTCCACAAGCAGGCCTGGTTGCGCATTGCCGATGTCGCCACCGGCGAAGTGCGCACCGCCTTCGACGAAACCGCCAAGACCTATTACGAAAGCGGCCAGGTCGCCGCGAACTGGGCGTATCTGCCCGGCAGCAACGAGGCGGTGTGGTTCTCCGAGCGCAGCGATTGGGGCCAGCTGTATCTCTACGACCTGGCCACCGGCAAGCCCAAGCGCGCGATCACCACCGGCGAGGGCAACGTCACCGAACTGCTGCGCGTGGACCCGGTGACGCGCACTGCCTGGTTCGTCGGCGTCGGCCGCAGCCCGGGCGTGGACCCGTATTACCAGCAGCTGTGGAAGGTGAACCTGGACGGTGGTGAGCCGGTGCTGCTCACGCCAGAAGTCGCCGATCACAGCATCGCGCTGGCGCCCGATGGCGCCCGCTTTGTCGATACCTATTCCACCTCGATCACGCCACCGGTCACGCTGCTGCGCGATGCCGGCGACGGACGCACGGTCAGCACCATTGCCACTGCCGACATCAGCCGCCTCAAGGCGGCCGGCTGGGTGCCGCCGGAGCCGATCACGGTCAAGGCACGCGATGGCAAGACCACGCTGTATGGCCTGATGTTCAAGCCCAGCAACTTCGACCCGGCGCGCAAGTACCCGGTCATCGATTACGTCTATCCCGGCCCGCAGACCGGCTCGGTCCGCGGGCGCAGCTTCTTCGCCGGCCATGGCGACAACCAGTCGCTGGCCGAACTGGGCTTCATCGTGATCGCCATCGACGGCATGGGCACGCCGTGGCGCTCCAAGACCTTCCACGACACCTGATACGCCAACATGGGCGACAACACCTTGCCCGACCAGGTGGCGGCGGTGAAGGAACTCGGCCAGCGCTACCCATGGTTCGACACCAGCCGCGTCGGCATCTGGGGCCATTCGGGCGGCGGTAACGCCTCCACCGCCGCGATGCTGCGTTACCCCGATCTGTTCAAGGTGGCCTGGTCGGAAAGCGGCAACCACGACAACCGCGGCTACGAGGACGACTGGGCCGAGAAGTATCACGGCGAGCACATCGTCAACACCGACGGCACGTCCAACTACGACGATCAGGCCAACGCCAACCACGCCAGCAAGCTCAAGGGCCGGTTGATGCTGGTACACGGCACGCTCGACGACAACGTGCCGCCCTACCTCACCCTGCTGGTGGCCGATGCGCTGATCAAGGCCAACAAGGACTTCGACATGCTGATGCTGCCCAACGCCAAGCATGGCTACGGCGATCTGACGCCCTATGTCGCCCGCCGCCGTTGGGATTACTTCGTGCAGCACGTGCTCGGCGCCACCCCGCCGGCGCAGTACCAGATGAAGCCGATGCCGGAGAAGTAGGCGGCGCTGGAAGCGGCACCGTCGACCATCGACGGTGCCGCTATCGCGTCGTTGAACCGGGGGTACAGACAATGCGGCGATGCAGCTGGCCTGCTCCGTCGCACAGCCGCTGTCATGGGCACGACCTATCTCCACTGTGCGCGCACATCGTTCCTACAACCTGCAGAACTCTCCGGGGCCGTAGGAGCGGTTCTGGCCGCGATGCCTTACCCGCAGACCGCAAACCTTGCAACACAGCATCGCGAAAGCATGCGGGCGTCTGCACACTGCGGTTAACGCCTCAAGCTCCATGCACCGCCACCACGTGCACTCTGCATACTTGCGCAGGCCAGACGCTGCCTGCGGAATGGCCTTTATCTGCGAGGGACAGCACCGCAGCTGCACGCTGTGCGGTACGCCGTCGGTCAATGCCGTCGGTCAGCGCGTGGTAGCGCGCTGCTGGCCCAGCAAGCCGATCCGTCGGAACCACAGCTCCAGCGGCACCGTCACCAGTGGCGGCAGCGCCGCCAGCAGACTCACTGCCCACGCCCACCACGGCCAGCGCAGCCGCAACGCGGCGAGCACGCTGACCGCCACGTAGAACACAAACGCCGCCCCGTGCGCGCGACCGAACAACCACACCACGGCCTCCGTGGTCTGCGTGCCGTACTTGAGAAACATGCCAAGCAACAGCCCGGCCCAGGTGATGCCCTCGATGAGCGCAGCGGCCGCAAACAGCCTGCCCATCGGCGATAACGCAGAGAACGACACACGCATGCACACCTCCAGACGGAAAAGAATTGCCGCGACGCGATGGCGGCGGCGACGCCCGCTGGCCTGCGCAGTCTAGCGCTGCTGCCACTCTCACCAGAACCTACCGCACGCCGCTCAACAACCTTTCGATGGACGCCTCACCCACATTTCCGCAGCGGCCGCACCTGCGCAGCGGCGCGGCCGACGCCGATCCCGGCGATAATGCAGGTCTTGCTGCTTCCTCAGGTTCGTGCCGTGCGTCTTGCCTTGCTGCTCATCGCCTTCGTTGCACTCCTGCCGGCATCGGCACGTGCCTTGCGTGTCCAGGATGGCGACCTGCTGTTCGTCACTGCGGCCCGCACCGGGCTGAGCGGCGCCATCGATGATGCGACCGCCAGGCAGGGCGCTCCCAGCTTCGACCATGTTGCATTGCTCGCCCACACCGGGCGTACGCAGGTGGTGCTGCATGCCGACGAGAAGGGCTCGCGGCAACAGCCATTGCGTGAGTTCGTCGAGCAAGCCATTGCCAAGCACCGGCAGATCGTGGTGTACCGGCTCACGCCCGCGCATCGCCCTGCCATTGCCGATGCCATCGTCCAGGCGCGCAGCATGTTGGGCAAGCCCTACAACGATACCTATGTCCCGAACGAGAACAGCTACTATTGCTCGGACTTCATCGAACGCGCGTTTCGCGCTCACCAGGTCTTTGCCCTGCAGCCGATGAACTTCAAGAACCTGCAGACAGGCGCCATCTCGCCGTACTGGACCGAGTTCTATCGCAGCCGCGGCATGGCGGTTCCGCAGGATGTGCCCGGCACCAATCCGAACGATATGGCGCGCGCGCCGGCGCTGGAACGTCTCGACGTATTTCCGGGAACCTGATCGCCCACTGCAGCGCCCGACAGGAGCCCACGCGCCGGTGCGCCTGCACTCATGTATGCAGGCGCACTGCGTCTGTGGCTGTGCGACCGGCAGCCTTGTACGCTCACGCACCGATCGTCCTCACAGGAATTGAGATGCAACTGTCACAGGGCCAACGCGTCCCGCTGTCCAGCCTGATCCAGGAGCGTGAGTGCACGCTGTCCATCAAGATCCGCACGCAGCCCACCATCGACTATGTGTGCTTCGCTGCCGAAAAGGCCATCATGGTGGCCACATCTACCGCAGCAAGGGCGAGCGGCGCATCGTCGCCAACCTGCAAGGCCTCAACGCCGGCCTGGATGCCCTGGTGGTCCACTTCGGCGGTGAAGTCACCGACGCCCCATCGCCGCCGCCACCGCCACCTGCTGCCGTGCCCGATACGAAGGTCTCGCTGGAAAAGCGTCTGGCCAGTGCCGCGCCGCAGTTGGTGAACCTCGCCAAGAAGGCCCAGGTCAGCCTGGAGAAGGTGCGGCTGCTGCACGTCAAGGCACGTGTCGGGCTGGCGCTGGATGCTTCCGGATCGATGAATTCGCAGTACAGCCGCGGTCATGTCAAGGAAGTGATCAATCGGCTGATTCCGCTTGCCGTGCACTTCGACGACGATGGCGCGCTGGATTGCTGGGCATTCGGAGCCTCGCCGACGCAGTTGTCTGCGGTGTCTTTGCAAAACGTCTCGGGCTTTGTCGAACGCGATGCCGGTGGCTGGAAGAAGTGGCCGGTGGGCATGCGGATCAACGACGAACCCAAGGCCATGCGCATGGTCGTCGACTACTACAAGAAGAGCGGCGACCGGACACCGGTCTACATTCTTTTTATCAGCGACGGTGGCGTGCATCAGGACCGCGAGATCACCAGGCTGATGATCGGGGCGGCAAACCTGCCGATCTTCTGGCAGTTTGTCGGATTGGGCCGCCGCGGATACGGCATCCTGGAGAAACTGGACGATGTGGGCGGGCGTGTCGTCGACAACTGTAATTTCTTTGCCCTCGATCGCCTGGATCAGGTGCCCGAGGAAAGGCTCTACGACCTGCTGATGGAGGAGTTCCCGCAATGGCTCAAGGACGCCAAGGCCAAGGGCCTTCTGTGAGTGCGGCAGGCCAGTGCCTTGGGGCTGGGCGGGTGGCGGCCCACGCAATCCGGCACAGTGGACGCGGGCAATGCAGTTGGATGACCACGTCGGCACCGGGCATGACCGTATGAGTGCAGGCAGATACTGGTGGTGGCGATTCTGCATCGTCGCGGGCATGGCGGTGCTGTGCGCCGGCTGCCACCGCGCACCCGATGCACCGCAGCCCAGCATGTCCATGCAGCCGACGGCGAAGGCGCCGGCCGCCGACACGCCCACGGCGACATCCGGCGCCCAACGCGGCAATGGCATGCCCTATGAAATGCAGGACACCGAGGTGTGGGACGTGCCCGACCCGGTCTCCGGCCGCGGGTATCAAGTGTTCGTTGCCCTGCCACGCGGTTACGCCAACCACCCGCAACGCCGCTATCCGGTGGTGTATGTCACCGACGCCGACTACGCCTTCCCGTTGGTGAAGCAGATCGCGCGCCGCTTGAACGGCGAAGGCCCGGCCATCGAAGACTTCATCCTGGTCGGCCTGTCCTATGCCGTCGGCGACGAGCCGATGCCGAGCCGGCGTCGCGACTACACCCCCACCCCGGAAGAGGGCGCCAATGCGGCTCCGGTGGCAACGCAGGGCAGGAGTGCGGCTTATATCGCCTACCTACGCGATCAAGCGCTGCCCTTCATCGCGCGGCGCTACCGGACAGACGCGCAACGCCGCCTGTTCCTGGGCCATTCGTATGGCGGCCTGCTCGGCACCCAGTGCTGGGGATCGCGCCTGCGCACCGCGAGGGCCGTTGAGCCGGCGATCAAAGCGCGGCAGGTGATCGCTCCGCACCGCCCTTGACGGCATCAAGCGTCCTTCGCGCAACGTTGAACAAGCTCAGGACACCACAGCCAGCCGCGATGGACCGATGCAACGTGCAGCAGTGGCCGGTATTTGCGGCCCTGCCGCGCCTGCCATCATCGTTCCAGCTTCGCAGCAAGCAGTGCGCCGGGAACTGGTCGTCTGCTGCCACGAACCTACTACCCACTCGAACCGGCCAACATCGGGCGGCCGGCACGGCCGTTCCAGTCGCAGCTGCGCAGGCGGTGGTCGTCGCTGCCATGGGTCACCGAGTAATTGCCCCGGACCGGTCGCCAAATGCCCCCGACTTCTGACCCATGGCGCAAATACAACAGCGCTTATATATTTGCGCCATGAGCACACCTACTCCCACATTGGGCACCCTGGTCCGGCACTTGATCGAGCTGTTGGACGGCGATCTCGAAGCGGTCTACGCGGCCTCGGGGCTTCCCTGGCGGCCGCGTTACACGCCGGTGTTGCGCGTGCTGATGCGGCTGGGCCCTGCGTCGATCAAGATGCTGGCGCAGCAGATCGGCATCACCCACTCCGCCGCCAGCCAGACCGTCGCGCAGATGGTCAAACAACGCCTGGTCGTACTCAAACCCGGTGCCGATGCGCGCGAACGCATCGTCGTCCTCACCGCCAGGACCCGGCGCCTGGTTCCCGCCCTGGAGCAGCAATGGACGGCAACCAATGCGGCGGCGGCACAACTCGATGCCGAACTGTCGGTGCCGCTGTCGACCGTCCTTGTCGAAGCGATCGACGCGTTGCACCGGCGCTCGTTCGCAACCCGCATCACCGCAGCCACTGCTGTAGCCCCCCGCACCTCCGCGCCATGACCGCTGTCTCCACAAGGAATCGCACATGCATGCAATGACGCAATCAGCACCCCGCATCGCCGCGCCTGCCACGCATGCGCCCCAGTCCATTGTGCTGGGCGAGCACGGCATCCTGCGTCCCGGCCGCCTGCGCTGGCTGCGCGCCTCCGCCTGGGCCCTAGTGTTGTTCTTTTTGGTCGCCATCCCTACCGGCGTGTTTAGCCGGTTTTTCGGCAGCCTCTGGCCGAAAAGCAACGAGCCTGTGCAATTCGTTGTCAGCGTGGTCGGCGCACTGCTGGCGCTGGGCATCTATGCGCTGGCCGTTCGCCTGGCCGAACAGCGCAAGCCCTCGGAGATCGCAATGCGCCCGATGCTGCCGCAGCTGGGGATCGGCCTGCTGGCCGGTGCGGCGATGTTTTCCGCCGTCATGGGCATCATGGCGCTGTTCGGTCTTTACGATATCCAGCCAATCGGCCCGGCATCGGCATGGACGCCGCTGCGCAAGGCATTGCAGGCCGGCGTCGTGGAGGAACTGATGATGCGCGCAGCGATCCTGCGCCTGCTATGGCGCGCATTCGGCCCCTGGACCGCCGTTGCGGTGTCCTCTGCGGTGTTCGGGCTCAGCCATCTGGGCAACCCGAATGCCACCGTCGTTGCCGCGATCTGCATTGCCCTGGAAGCCGGCGTCATGCTCGGTGCGTTCTACGCGCTCACCGGCCGCGTGTGGGTGTCGATCGGGGCGCATATCGCCTGGAACTTCACCCAGGGCTATCTGTTCGGTGCCGCCGTCTCGGGCATCGCGCCGGACCAGGCCATCGCCCGCAGCACGCCGAACACGGCCATGGCCGACGTACTGACCGGCGGTGTGTTCGGCCCCGAGGCGTCGCTGCCTGCAGCATTGGTCTGCCTTGCAGTGGGCCTGGCGGTCGCCTGGAAGGCATGGCGCTCTGGCAGGCTCGCAGTGCGTTAATCGGGAATCGGGGGGGATCGTCCCAGGCTTCGGTGCATAGCTGGTTCGTAGCTACCTTGTCGTTGTCGCCGCAACCGTAAGGCATGGCCGTCCCGACAATTGCAGCGTAGTGCTTCCGCCATGCGACGCGCTGCCAGGCACCCTGGTGGCGCGTCATCAGCGCCAGGCTCTGCGGTCTCGGCACACGGCTTCCACCACATCTTGCCAAGGCCCACACATGCCACCTCCTAGGCTGCGGCATCGATCATCGTGCCGGCACGCAGCGCATCCCGCCTGCGGTCTCGCGGTAGGTGCAGAGGTGCTTATGGCTTTGATTCATTCCATTCTGATGGGCGCGGTCGCCGGCATGCGCTCGATGACCCCGCTTGCTGCGGTGACCAACGCCGCGCGCAGCGGCAAGCTCCCACGCGACAATGGCGCCCCCCGCCTGCTCGCCAATCCGCTGGCATCGGCCGGCATGCTCGCATTGGCCAGCGGCGAAATCGCCGGCGACAAGATGAAGACCGCGCCCGACCGTATCGTGTTGCCGGGCATGATCGCGCGTGTTGCCACCGGCATGATTGCCGGCGCCGCCCTCGCCCCCCGACACCAGCGCGGTCTTGCTGCCGTGCTGGGCGCCACCGCTGCGGTCGGTGCCGCCTACCTCACCTTCAACCTGCGCATGCGCGCCATTGAACGCTATGGCCAGACCAGCACCGGCGCAGTGGAAGACGCCATTTCAGTGGGCGCGGCAGCGTTGATCGTGCGCAGCGCCGCCGAGGAGTGATCGCTTCGCTGGCGCACGTGGTTGTGGCCGGGCGACAGACACGCGGCGCAGCCTCTGGCCACGTGCTGCATCGCGCAGTCACTGCCGGGCAGGCGTTTCAAGCCTCGCGATGGATGGCGCACAACTTGTTGCCATCCGGATCGCGCACATAGGCCAGCCATGTCGGCCCCATGCTGCTGTCGCGCAGCCCCGGCGGATCTTCGATGGACGTGCCGCCCGCGGCCACTGCCGCATCATGGAATGCCTGTACCTGCTGCGGCGATGCGCAGCTGAAGCCCACCGTGGTGCCGTTGCCGCTCGTAGCGGGGGCATCGTCGATCGGTTGGCTGACGCAGAACGTGCTGCCTGCGTGCCGGTAGAACAGGCGCAGATGCCCGGACCGTGCAGTGTCGACAATCGGTGCACGCGCACCGAAGACGCCGCCAAGCACCGCGTCGTAGAACTGCCTGGAGCGGGCGATATCGTTGGTACCCACCATCACATGATTCAGCATGGCGTATTCTCGTCTGTCTGAGCCCGACAGCTTAGGCAATCTGCCACGCGTCCGGCCAGATGCAGCTGGGCAGCCGCATCGTTTGGACCGTAGTTGACGAGCACTTGCCGCGCCGCCGTGCCATGGATCAGCCTTTCTGCAGATCGCCACGCCCATGCGGCGCGCTGAGATCGAGCACCGGACCCATTGGCACGATACCGGTGGGGTTGATCGTGGCGTGGCTCTGGTAGTAATGCCCCTTGATGTGCTGGAAATTGACGGTCTCCGCAATCCCCGGCATCTGGTAGAGCTCGCGCAGCAATCCCGATAGCTGCAGGTAATCGGCGATGCGGCGCAGATTGCACTTGAAGTGCCCCACATACACCGCGTCGAATCGCACCAGCGTGGTAAACAGCCGCCAATCGGCCTCGGTCAAGGCGTCGCCGCACAGATAGCGTTGCTGGCTCAGGCGTGCCTCGAGCCAGTCCAGCGACGCGAACAGCGGCGTCACCGCGTCTTCGTAGGCCTGTTGGGTGGTGGCAAATCCCGCCTTGTAGACGCCATTGTTGACGGTGTCGTAGACGCGCGCATTGACCGCATCGATCTGCGTGCGCAACCGCTCCGGATAATAGTCGCCTGCGCGCGCGCCCACGGCGTCGAACGCGCTGTTGAACATGCGGATGATATCGGCGGACTCGTTGCTCACCACCGTCTTGCGCTCGCGGTCCCAGAGCACTGGAACCGTCACCCGCCCGGAATACTGCGGATCGGCCTTGAGGTACACCTCGTACAGACGGCGCGCGTGATTGACCGGATCTTGCACCACACCCGGGCCCGGCTCGAACGTCCAGCCGTGCTCGCCCATCAACCAGTTCACCACCGACACATCGATCAACGCCTCCAGCCCTTTCAGGCGGCGAAAGATCAGGGTGCGATGCGCCCACGGGCAGGCCAGCGAGACATACAGGTGGTAGCGCCCTGCCGCCGCAGGGAATCCGCCCTCTCCGTGCGGGCCAGCGGCGCCGTCGCGCGTCACCCAGTGACGAAACTGCGATTGCGAGCGCTCGAAGCGCCCATCGCTCTTGTCGGTGTCATACCAACGGTCTTGCCACTTGCCTTCGACCAGCAGGCCCATGGTGCCTCCTCCCGCACATCGACAGGTGCCCACGGTAGCCCAGCAGGTCTGGAGAGCATGTGAGTCGCCACGCGGTTCGACACAGATGCGGTCGCAGTCGCCGCCAGGCCTTCCACGCGTCGGGACAGGCTGCGCGCGGCCCATCCCCCATACGCATGCTATCTGGCAATTACCAATGTGCCGGACGGCACCATATGGCAGGCCTGCGCCTTCTTGCAGACCTAGGTCGTCGGATCCTGGCCAACGGTCCGGCACGCAGCCTGTCGCTTCTCGGGTTGCCTGGGGTGCTGTCCGGCCCGCAGATTGGCGCCGCCACCCCAGAATCGGCGAAAATGTCGTCGCGGCTGCCCGATCGCTGGCCGCCAGCCGGCAGCACTGCCGTCCTCACCTGTTGCCTTCGCGCTTTCGCGGCCGCCCGCCGCCGCCACGGCCCGTACCGCTTTTTCCCGGATCTGCCTTGAACACCAACGCCCCGCCCTTGCCCGCCGACGACCTGCCGCTGACCGACCGCCTGCGCGCCGCGCTGGACCTGCTGGAGGCCATCGAAGCCGACCGCAGCGTGCTCGACACCCTGCCCGAGGCCGACCGCGTGCGCCTGCACCAGGTGGTGGCACGGGTCTACCATCCCGAGCCCAAGGCGCGCCGCCAGTTGCTCAAGCAGCGCGAACGCGAGCGGCATCAGGAGAAGGTGCGCAAGGCCGAGGCCCTGCTCGAACAACGCGGCATCCGTGCCCTGCGGCGCAAACCGGTGTTCAGCACGCCCAATTATTTCCCGCCGCATGCCGCCGGCCTGCACGACGCCCACAACGGCGAACATGCCAGCGCCGCGCCGGAGCCGACGCATTCGCCGGAGCTGCGGCACTGCTACGTGTGCAAGCAGAAGTTCACCCAGCTGCATCATTTCTACGACCAGATGTGCCCGACCTGCGCCGAGCTCAATTTCTTCAAGCGCACCGAAACCGCCGACCTGCGTGGACGCGTGGCGCTACTGACCGGCGGGCGGGTCAAGATCGGCTACCAGGCCGGCCTGAAGCTGTTACGTGCCGGTGCGGAATTGATCGTCACCACGCGCTTCCCGCGCGATTCGGCCGCGCGTTATGCAGAAGAGCCCGACTTTGCGCAGTGGGGACACCGCCTGCAGGTGTTCGGGCTGGACCTGCGCCACACGCCCAGCGTGGAGGCGTTCTGCAGCCAGTTGCTGGCCACAAGGCAGCGGCTGGATTTCATCATCAACAATGCCTGCCAGACCGTGCGCCGTCCGCCGCAGTTCTATGCGCACATGATGGCCAATGAAACCGCCGCACTGCATGAGTTGCCGAAGACCGTGCAACAACTGATTGGCCATTACGAAGGCCTGCGCACGCCCGAGCTGTTGCGCGACGCATCGGCCACCGCGCTGCCGGCCGTGCACGGGCGCGGCCTCGCCGATGCCGATGGCCTCACCCGCGCCGCCGAGCTGTCGCAGATTGCCTTGCTGGACGATGAGCTGGTGGGCCAGGAACATCTGTTCCCCGACGGGCGGCTCGACCAGGACCTGCAGCAGGTGGATCTGCGCGGGCGCAATTCCTGGCGCCTGCTGATGGCCGAAGTGCCTTCGGTGGAATTGCTGGAGACGCAGCTGGTCAACGCCATCGCCCCGTTCATCATCAATGCGCGCTTGAAGCCACTGATGCTGCGCACGCCCGAACGCGACAAGCACATCGTCAACGTCTCGGCGATGGAAGGGCAGTTCTACCGCAACTTCAAGACCACCCGTCACCCGCATACCAACATGGCCAAGGCCGCGTTGAACATGATGACGCGCACCTCGGCGGCCGATTACCAGAACGACGGCATCCACATGAACAGCGTCGACACCGGCTGGGTGACCGACGAAGATCCGGCCGACATCGCCGCACTCAAGGTGCAGCAGGAACGCTTCCACCCACCGCTGGACATCGTCGATGGCGCCGCGCGCATCGTCGACCCGATCATCCACGGCTTCAATACCGGGCAGCACGTATGGGGCCAGTTCCTGAAGGACTATGCGCCGACGGATTGGTGAACACTGGCACTGCGCCACACATCCAGCATGGATGCGTGGCGCATGCTGGCAACACGTACGAGCAGTGCGTGCCAGTGAGCTGACAGGATGGCGTCGTGCATCAACGTCGACGCGCCGGCTCGCATCCCACGCCATCATGATCGCGATCCAGGTGTGGGCCATATCCTGGATCGCCACGCCGCACCGGTGCAGCGCCAGCTGCGCGCGCTTGTGCGCAATTGCGGGAGACCGCCCCGGCCGATGGAATCGACGAAGACCGATCTAACGGCTCGGCTGCGGGCGTCGGTTCGCCTTCGCCAGTGGCGGAGCGGTGACAGTGGTAGCCACCGTTTTTGCGATCGTTGTGGCAGCCGTGCTTGTTCAATCCCCCTGGATGCGCGACAGCTGCAGAAGTTGTCCAGGCAATCGACTCAATGTGTTCAACGCATTCTCCATTCTCGCCATCCAGCGATGTCACTAAGCTTGCGATAGCGGCGCGAGGTGCCCGTTCTCGATCGCACACGATGGCCTGATGGGTAAAGTGCGCAGCAGCGCACGAACGAAGGTGCTGCCCGCGCCAAGCGGCACGCATCCCGCCCGGTGACTCGCGCTCACGCGGCTGCCTACACACCCGGCATGATGACGCCTGGACGTTGACCACAGACGCAGAGGACGCACAGATGTCACAACACGCCATCGAGGAATGCATCGAGCGCTGCATCCATCTGGTCGATCGCAGCACCGTGAGCGGCACGCACAAGACAGCCCTCATGCGCAGCCTGCTTCGGCTGCAGGCGTCGCTACGACACCGGCCTGACCTGGTTGCGCGTGCACGCGGTGCTGCTGCGCCATGGCGTGCTGGTGCGGATTGCCATCGAGGACATCGAGGATGCTTCCCTGCGCGCGCATGCGCAGGCTGCCGCCCCCCCCCGGTTGGCACGAGCAATCCGACGGTCCGGTCTACCTGGCATGGGAAGAGGGCTCACGCGCGCTCCACTGGCAGCCTGACACCGGCCACACCCTATCGCTGTCCACCGTGTTTGGCGATGCGCTGCAGCTCGTCGACCAGGCCGATGACACCGAGCTGTTCACGGACACTTACGGCCTGCTGGTGAATGGCTGGCTGGACGACACCTTCGACACCTTCGACACCTTCGACACCTTCGACACCTTCGACACCTTCGACACCGATGATGGCATCGCGCCCACGCGCGACGACCTGCTCGCCTCGGAGACGTTACTGGCCATTCATGCGCTGGCCGCACGCCGTGGACTGACGCGTTGCCGTGGCGCGCCGGAAGATCTGGCGTTGCCGCGCCTGGGCGACAACCACACCCGTGGCGAGATCGAGCGCGAGAGTGGCCTGTGTTTCTTCCTGCAGCCCAAGCGCACGCCCGCCGCATTACGCAGCGCACGCGACAAGCCGCAGCGTCAGCAGCGGCGCGTGCGCGAGCTGCTTCCACAGCTGATCGAACACCACCTGGGCACACCCCTGCAGGCCGCCGGCTGGCTGCCGGTGCCCATCGAAGCGGACCAGTCCTGGCATTGGATGCCCGACCGTCACGGCAGCCGTCAGTGCCTGTGGACCAGCTACGACGTTTCGCGGGGCGAGCTGATGCTCCAGGCAGGGCTGCAACACGCGCGCCTGCTGGCGTGGCAGCAACGTGCGGCGACCACGCAACTGCATGATCTGCATGTCGTGGATGCCGCCACGGCATTTCTGGGCGATGACATTCTGCACGGCAAGGACGTAGGCGCGTATGGAGGCTGGGCCCTGGATCCGGCCAGCAGCGACACTGCGCTGAGCGCCAGCCTGGACAGGCTCGCGGCCGCCCTTCCGGCGCTGGATGCACGCTATTTCGGCTTCATCACCGATCAGCTGGCTGGCCCCTGGTTCGAGCGCTCCTCCGACACGTGGCTGCACTTACTGGAAGAAGGCGACGATACCGGCGTGATTCCGCCTACGGTGTTCTTTGCCAACCCCGACAGTCTGCTGCTCGCCTTCGTGTTCTTCTATCTGGAGCAAGGAGATCAGCCTCGCGCACACATGCTGGTGGCGACGTCCCCCTGGTTATGTAAGGTCCGAGCCTTCGTTTTCCTTCGCGTCGTCGTCATGGAGCATCCTTGGTCGGGACGGTTGGCCTGTTGAACCACGATACCGCCACTGCGACTTCGTTCCAGCTACCGTCGCGCTCTGCGGGATGCGGCCGGCACCTCCACCGGCCGCAACACCTCCATCAGCAGCTGCCCTTCGCTGGCGGTGATGCGCAGCTTGGTGCCGATGGCAAAGCCCAGTTGTTCCAGCCATAGGCCGCTGAGGCGGACGTGGGGCACGTGCTGGTCGCCGGCATGGTCGTGGGCGCCGGGGTAATGGGTGTAGCTGACGGTGCATTGGCGCGGGCGTCGTGCGCGGCGGGGTGCGCGTAGCGTGCCGGGGCCTTGCGGGGAGGCGTCCGGGTCGGGCGGCAGCATCGGTGGCAGCTTGGTGCGGTCGGGTTCCACAACAACCCACTGCACCCGCTTGGGCGGCGTGGGGCGCGTACGCGTGCGGGTGGGCCGTACGCTGGCAGATGCCGTGGGTGGGCGGCGGCGTGTCATGGCGCCTCCGGGTGGTGGCGGGTGATGGATGCGGCGACGCACTGCTGCAACGCCACGCCACTGCGTGCGAACCGTCGGTGCAAGGTGTGCGGCAGCACACCGAGCTGGCGACTCAGCGGATGCGCGGGATGGGCGCTCGCCTGCTCAACAGCTGCGCGTGCGACGAGCCGGCGCAGCACATCGCCCACATCCCAACGCAGGCGGTGCGCGGAAGCTAGCGACAGATCAACCGGCACAGATGCCGGCATGGATGGTGCGGTAGACATGGCAACGCCCTCCTGGAACAACCCAAGAACCGACGCCAACGGCGACGGGATGTCGGGAGGTTCGAAACCGCACACAGCCGGCGGGCGTATTCCCCTTGCGGGTGTTGTATTAGCCGCCCTCCCGACGCAGGCATTGCGTCGGCTTGTACCTGCAGGATGCAGGCACAAAAAACCCACCGGTTTGACGGAGGTGGGTACCGCTGTGTGAGGAGTTTCGACGCTCCTTGGGTCTAGATTGCGAGTGCAGCGCGTAGTGTGTCAAGAGCAACCAAGGAAGAAATTTGACGCGCTTCAGTAGCGCGCTGGCGCGGTGTCGGCAGCTAAGGAATACTGACCGTCACAGAGGTGTGTTGGACGTGCAGTTGCCGAGGGAGGCTAGATGAGTTCAATGGATGAAGTAGCGACGGAACAGAGCGCCGACATTGATGGAAAAGCGATCAAGCACACAGACACGAGCTTTCCATCGCTCTCTTCAGCAATGGCCCATTACGCACAGGTGACCGAGCAGAGCCGCGCCGGCCCAATCGAGCGCTGGAGCTTGACGATTGGCCTGATCGGTGCCGGCATCGGAATCTTGTCCGGTGCTCTGTTGGACGGCAAAGCTGGCAGTTATTTAGCTGTCTTCGGACTTGTGACTGAGCTGACAGGGTTCCTGATTTCGGCAGCGCTAACCGTCAAGCGCGAATGGCCGGGGTTCCGTCGCCCCTATGCGGATCACGCAGAGCTGATGGAGCGGGAGTTCCATCAGTATCAATCGATCGTCGCGGCGCTTCGTAGGTTTCCGCTGGAACAACGGCGTCGACGCGAGGCATTCATGCGTGATCGTCGCACCAACATGCACGACCGCCTGGGCCTGTTCACCGGTGGCATGGAGAAGCTTGGCTTCATGCCTGTCCTGCTTGCCCTATATTTGCAGTTGAAAGACTGGCGTTTGGGCGGCTGGGCGGTACTGAGCAAGATCACCTTAATCCAGGGCGTGCTGGCCTTCACGCTACTGTTTGCCTTTGCGATGTCATGGCACCTCATTCGCCTACGTACACGCGTGCAGTCTTACGAGCAATTGTTGGCTGAGGCTAATCGTCAAGACAGCACCCCCAACAAGTAGATGACCGTCAAGCGCTGCAGCTCGAGCCGTGGCGTAGTAATGGGCCCAAACTGCCATGGAGACATTGCATATCTACTGGCTTATTGTTAACACCCAAGCGTGGCTGCGAGCGAGTTTTAATATCCTGACTTCTAGCTTGCCGAGGTAGCAGGTGCTAACGTACCTCGTCAGATCCCATGCTGGGCATGAACGTGGATATGAAAAGTAGACTGATGTTTGCTACGGGGCTACTCGCACTATCAACCTTGGCTGCTTGTGCAGGAGGAAACATGCGCTCTGATTACAAGAAGAATGATGTTCAGCCGGTCAAGATCGAAAAATCAGGCGATTCACTTCAAATCACGTACCACATGCCTGCAGAAAGCCTGTTTTATTCTCCCGGTATTGACTTCGTAAATGAGGGCGGCGTATTGCGTATCGCCATCCGCAGATGTGGCATCAAAGAGAAGTGTGATGCCATGGCGAAGGCTGCCTTGCCACCCGCTGAGCCTTGGACACCGAAGGTCACCGTACCGTACGGGGGCGAAAAGGTCGTACTGGTCTACGCAGACACCGAAGAGACGTTGACTCCATAATTCCAGTCAAGGAGCGACCTGATTAGCCCTGACCATCAGCCGCCTGTCGCAGGATCTGCGCCGCGCTGGGTGGATGCTGCTGTCACCTGAAGCCAACGAGGTGGCGTGATGAGTATCAATGCCGTGCANCCTGATTAGCCCTGACCATCAGCCGCCTGTCGCAGGATCTGCGCCGCGCTGGGTGGATGCTGCTGTCACCTGAAGCCAACGAGGTGGCGTGATGAGTATCAATGCCGTGCAGTTCCAAGCGGGATTGTCGATGCCTGAGTTCTTCGCGTCCTACGGCACCGAAGCCAAGTGCTATCGCGCGCTTTACAAGTGGCGCTGGCCGCAAGGCTTTCGTTGCCCTGTTTGTGCCGGACGCGTGCGCTCGCGTTTCAAGCGGGGTGCTGCGATCTACTACCAATGCAGCGCGTGCCGGCATCAGACCAGCCTGATTGCAGGCACGATGTTCGAAGGCACCAAGCTGCCGCTGCGCACCTGGATGCTGGCGTTGCACCTGCTGACCTCGACCAAAACCAACATGGCCGCGCTGGAGTTGATGCGGCATCTGGGCGTCAACTACAAGACGGCCTGGCGGATGAAACACAAGATCATGCAGGTTATGGCCGAGCGCGAATCCATGCGGAAACTGGCGGGTTTCGTGCAGATCGACGATGCCTATCTCGGCGGCGAGCGTAACGGTGGCAAGGCCGGACGCGGATCGGAGAACAAACAAGCGTTCCTGATTGCGGTGCAGACCGATGCCACCTTCACCGCGCCGCGCTTTGTGGTGATCGAGCCGGTGCGCAGCTTCGACAACACCTCGCTGCAGGACTGGATTGCCCGTCGCTTGGCGCCCGAATGCGAGGTCTACACCGATGGGCTGGCCTGCTTCCGCCGGCTAGAAGACGCCGGCCACGCGCACACCACGCTGGACACTGGCGGTGGTCGTGCCGCGACCGAAACGGCCGGTGCACGTTGGCTCAACGTGGTGCTGGGCAATCTCAAACGCGCCATCAGTGGCGTGTATCACGCCATCGCGCAAGGCAAATACGCAAGGCGTTACCTGGGAGAAGCGGCCTATCGTTTTAATCGTCGATTCCGCTTGCGCGAGATGCTGCCACGACTTGCCACGGCCATGATGCAATCCACACCATGCCCAGAGCCGNNNNGATGCTGCCACGACTTGCCACGGCCATGATGCAATCCACACCATGCCCAGAGCAGGTTTTACGTGCAGCGAGCAATTTTCATGGCTGAGAGTCGGGGCTAATCAGGTGCATATTTGCTAATGGCCGTGCCGTCGGGCGGACACCGGCGGCTGAGTAGGAAAATTCTTACGTGACACAGTTCACATCAAAGGCTACATTCCGACAAACGGAGTGAAGAAATCGTCACAGGCGGCCGTCATAGAGAGCGTGGACGGCGCGTCAGGGGAACCGGCGCTCATAGACACTGCCTCGGGGGAGGGGTTTCGCATGCATCTGCTCAGAAAGTTTCAGTTTCCGGTCAAGACCGCGATGGTTGTGGGCTATGTCCTGGTGATCAGGGAAGCCCTGGTGCTGTGGTCCTGATCGGGCCTCGCTGCACCGAGGCGTAAGCTGCCGGGTATCGCTGATCGATACCCGACGTTGCGTCTCACTCCCGGTCCACCCAACCACGCCGGCGTGCGGCTTCCAAATCGCTGGGGGTGTCCACATCCAGCGCCAGTGCCGGCGCGCTGATGCAGCCCAGGGTTTCCACATCCAGGCCTGCGAACAGGCCGCGCAAGCCGTTGTCGCCGGTCAGCGCCACGTCTGCCCAGGCCGCATGCGTGACCACGGCCGGGACGCCGCGCACGCCGGCGTAGCCGCTGGTGGCACACCCGGAGCTGGCCCGATCGGCCTCCTCCAGCAGGGCCCGCAGGTGCGGCGCGTCCAGCGCCGGTTGGTCGCAGCCCAGGATCAGGCTACGACGCAGACTGGCGTCGCCCTGGATATGCCGGCGCGATGCCGCAAGGCTGGACCCCATGCCATCGGACCAGTCCGCGTGCGTCAGCACTTCCACCTCAAGCCCGTGCAGCACCTCGACAAGCCTGTCCGCGTCCGCCCCCAGCACGACGACGCACCGATGTGGCGCGGTCTGCAACGCGATACGTGCTGCACGCCGCAGCAACGGTTCGCCATCGCGCATCAGCAATTGCTTGGAACGTCCCAGCCGCCGTCCGGTACCGGCAGCCAGTACCAACGCCGCATGATCGTTGCTCATGTCCCAGGATCGCGTTGCATGGATCTAGGCGCTTGTCTGCGGCGCGGTGACAAGGCCGAGGCTGACATAGCGCGGTCGCGCGACCGGCGCGTGCGGCAGGCTGATGCATGCGAGTCGATGGCGCATCGATCGCAGAGCACGTCGTCATTGGAAACAGAAACAGCAGACATGGCGACGTCTTACAACGTGGAGACGAACCCAGCGTAGAGATCGGACTGTGCGTGCGAGGTGACTGCACACGGCAACTGCGGCGTTGCGTGCTCGCGCAGCACGCGCATGACGCACATCGCTTGCAGCGCCGACGGTTGTGCGTTCGCGATGCCCGGTCCTGTCGGCTGTTACGCATGGGCTTGGCACAGTCAGAAGAACGTTGCGCAGATGCACGCGACGCATGGATCAAGCGCAATGGCGTTGGCGCCGCTCAGTCACGACGATCCGCTTGTCGGCAGCGACCCCGTCACCGGATGCGCGAGGCCAGGTTCCCATCCAATCGTGGCCGTGCGCGGGCGTGTCAGATGCGCCTCGTCGGCATAGGTCTGCCGCTTGTTCGTGAAGCAACACGGCCGCCAGACGCGACAAACCACCCCCCTGTGCCGAACGTTACCTGTCCGCGCGCACGCCTACGAAACTCATCTGCGCGTCTGCCACTGCCTGCGTGGCTTCGGCGATGATGCCGAGCGCGATGGTGTGCGGCGACGACCGCCCCATGCGCCAGCCGGCAGGCAGCCGCAGGCGCGCGAGTGCTGCATCGTCGTGCCCGAGGGCGCGCAGTGCCTGCAGGCGCGCTTCGCGCTTGTGCCGGCTGCCGAGGATCCCGATGCACGCGACGTGGGACGCCAGGCCGCGACATGCGACCTGCAGGTCGGTCTGGCTATCGTGCGCCAGGCTGTACAACACAGTGTTGGCGTCCAGCTGCAAGGCGGCGAGCGCATCGCCCAGCGCGCGGCGATCGTAGTGTTCCGGCGCCAAACCGGGCGGCGGTTCGCTGGGGCCGTGCGGCCGCAGGACACGCAGTTCAAAGCCCATCTGGCTGGCCAATGCCACCAGCACCAATAGCGCCGGATCGGCACCGACCACCACCAACCGCAACGCGGGGCGATGCACGCGTACGAACTCGCTCGCACGCGCGTCCTGGGCGCTGGCGGGATAGCGTACCGCCCCGGTCACGCGGTCGAGCGCAACATGAAATGCACGCCGATGCTGGCGCGCATTGCGCCAGCGTGCCAGGTGCTCCGCCAGGTCCGGCACCGGCCAGACCAGCACGCCGATGCGTCCACCACAGCTGAGCTGGATATCCAGCACCTCGCTGCCTTCGCCGTAGTCCAGCCAGCGCGGACGCCCATCGCGCAAGGCAGCCAGTGCCTCGTGCGCTACGGCCGCTTCCACGCAACCGCCGGACACGTACCCAGCCACCCCGCCGTCGGCGCTGATCGCCATCTCGCTGCCCAATGGCCGCGGCGAGGATCCTTGCACATCGATCAAGGTGGCCATCGCAACGCGCTGCCCGGCACGCTGCCACGCCGTCAAGACCGGCAGCAAATCCTCGTGCAAGGCATAGCCCGGCCACGCTGGCCACGCCGAGTCGGCCGGCGCCCCCTGCGTGACCGGTGCGACTATCGCGCTCACGCGCGCAGCGACTCGGGCAGGTGCGGCAGCAGCTTCTCGAGCGTGACCGGGTAATTGCGCACGCGCATCCCGGTGGCGTGATAGACCGCATTGGCGATCGCCGCCGCCACGCCGCAGATGCCGAGCTCGCCCACGCCTTTGGCCTTCATGGGCGAAGACATCGGATCGCTCTCTTCCAGGAAGATCACTTCCTGGTGCGGGATATCCGCATGCACCGGCACTTCGTATCCGGCCAGATCGTGATTGACGAAGAAGCCGAAGCGTCTGTCCACCGCCAGCTCTTCCATCAATGCCGCACCCGCCCCCATCGTCATGCCGCCGATGACCTGGCTGCGCGCAGACTTGGGGTTGAGGATGCGCCCGGCCGCGCACACCGCAAGCATGCGGCGAATGCGTATTTCCGCAGTGGCGATATCCACACCGACCTCGACAAAGTGCGCACCGAAGGTGGACAGCTGCTGCTGCTTCGCCAGGTCGCCGAACTCGATCCTGTCTTCCACCACCAATGCACCGTTGGCAGCCGCATCGCCAAGCGCGATGCGCTTGCCACCGGCACGCACATGGCCATCGACGAACTCGGCCCTGGCCGGGTCCAGCCCAAGCCGGGCGGCAACGGCCTCGCGCAGTTTCACCGATGCGGCGTAGACGCCGGCAGTGGAACTGTTCGCCCCCCACTGCCCGCCCGAACCGGCCGACGCGGGGAAACTGGAATCGCCCAGCCGCACATCCACCCAGTCCAGCGGCACGCCCAGCATCTCCGCGGCGGTCTGCGCGATGATGGTGTAGGAGCCGGTGCCGATGTCGGTCATGTCCGTTTCCACCACCACGCGCCCACCCTGCTCCAGCCGCATGCGCGCACCGGATGTCATCACCGGCGCATTGCGAAACGCCGCGGCCACGCCCATTCCGACCAGCCAGCGGCCATCGCGCGTATTGGCGGGCCTGGCACTGCGCTTGGACCACTCGAACCGCTTTGCACCCTCCTCCAGACACTGGACCAGCTGCCGCTGCGAGAACGGACGTTGCGGATTTTCCGGATCGACCTGGGTGTCGTTGACGATGCGGAACTGTACCGGGTCCATGCCGAGTTTTTCCGCCATCTCGTCCATGGCGATTTCCAGCGCCATCAGCCCGGGCGCTTCGCCCGGCGCGCGCATCGCATTGCCTTCAGGCAAATCGAGCACGGCCAGCCGCGTGGCAATCAGTCGATTGGCACCGGCGTACAGCAGCTGGGTCTGCGCGGCGGCGATTTCCGGTTCGCCATCGGGCAGGTCGCCAGACCAGGTTTCGTGGGCGATTGCGGTGAGCTTGCCGTCGCGCCCGGCGCCGAGGCGGATGCGCTGTATGGTGGCCGGGCGATGCGTGGTGTTGTTGGCAATCAGCGGCCGCGGCAGCATGACCTTCACCGGGCGCCCGACCTCGCGCGCCGCCAGCGACGCCAGCACCGCATCGGCACGCAGGAACAACTTGCTGCCGAATCCGCCACCCACGTAAGGCGACATGATCCGCACGCGCTCGCGCGGAATGCCGAGCGTGGTGGCCAGATCACGCGCGCCCCAGGCGATCATCTGGTTCGACGTCCAGACACTGAGCGTGTCGCCTTCCCACATCGCGATCGACGCATGCGGCTCCATCATCGCGTGCGAGTGATCCGGCGTGGTGTATTCGGCGTCGAGCTGCACCGGTGCCGCGCCAAATGCACCCGCGAAGTCGCCCACGTTGCTATTGGGTGCGCCGCCGGACTCGGTGACCTTGGCAGCGCCGCGCGCCTTTTCCAGACCATAGGCACCCACGTGGCGACCATAGTCCACCTTGATGAGCTGGCCGGCTGCACGTGCCTGCTCGAAGGTCTCTGCAATCACCACGGCAATGGCCTGGTGGTAATGCTGGATCTCCGGCCCGCCCAACAGTTTGGCGGTATTGAGCTTGCCCTTGTGCAACGCTCCGGCGTTCTGTGCGGTGACGATGCCCAGCACGCCTGGGGCGCTGCGCGCTGCGCTCAGATCGATGCTGCGGATGGTGCCCTTGGCGATGCCTGCACCCACCACATGTCCATAGGCGGCGCGGCCAGGCAGATCGTGATGCTCGTAGGCGTACGGCGCCCGGCCGGTGGTCTTGAGCGGCCCGTCGATGCGGTCCACGGGCTTGCCCACGATCTTGAGTTGATCGGTCGGGTTGGTTCCGGCTGGAGTATCGAATTTCATGTCAGGCCCTCGCGTCGGCCAGGATCGCAGTCAAGGCGCGTTCGACCAGCGGCAGCTTGAATGCGTTGTGTTCGGTGGGCTGTGCGCCTTCCAGCAGCACGGAGGCAATGGCGCGGGCGCCCTGGCGCGATTGCGCTTCGGCCGCCTCGCTACGCCAGGGTTTGTACGCCACGCCACCGACGCCGACACGGGCGGTGCCGTCGCGCTGCACCACGGCAGCCACCGACACCAGAGCAAATGCATAGGACGCGCGATCACGCACCTTGCGATAGACATGCGTTCCGCCCAGTGGTTTGGGCAGCGTCACCGAGGTGATCAACTCGCCTCGTTCCAGGACGGTTTCCAGGTGCGGCGTGGTACCCGGCGGGCGATAGAACTCCGCCAGCGGCACTGCACGGGTCTGCCCGTCCGGGCGCACCGTATCCACCGCGGCATCGAGCACGCGCATGGCGATTGCCATGTCGCTGGGATGGGTGGCGATACAGGACTCGCTGGTGCCGATCACTGCCAACTGCCGATTGAAGCCACCAATGGCCGCGCAACCACTGCCAGGCAGGCGCTTGTTGCATGGTTGGTTGGTGTCGTAGAAATACGGGCAGCGCGTACGCTGCAACAGATTGCCTGCGGTGGTTGCACGGTTGCGCAATTGGCCCGACGCACCTGCCAACAGCGCGCGCGACAACACCGCATAGTCGCGGCGAACGCGCGCGTCGGCAGCCAGATCGGTATTGCGTACCAGTGCCCCGATGCGCAAGCCACCTTCCGGCGTCGCCTCGATGGTGTCCAGGCTCAAGCCATTGACGTCGATCAGATGCGACGGGGTTTCGATCTGCAGCTTCATCAGGTCCAGCAGATTTGTGCCACCGGCGATGAATTTGGCCCCGAGCTGACGCGCGGCCTTGGCCGCAGCATCGGCCGGCGAGGTAGCGCGCTCATAGCTGAAAGCCTTCACGCGCGTTCCCCTGCCACATCGTTGATCGCTTCGACGATATTGGAATACGCACCACAACGGCAGATATTGCCGCTCATGCGCTCCTGCAATTCCGGGGTGCTGAGCTTGGTCCGGGCGGTGAGGTCTTCGGTCACGTGACTGGGAATGCCACGCTTGACCTCATCCAGCACTGCCACCGCCGAACAGATCTGGCCGGGCGTGCAGTAGCCGCATTGATACCCATCGTGTTTGACGAATGCAGCCTGCATGGGATGCAGCATGTCCGGCGTTCCCAGGCCCTCGATAGTGATGACCTTTGCGCCTTGGTGCATCACCGCCAGCGACAGACACGCATTCATCCGTTGCCCGTCCACAATCACCGTGCATGCACCGCATTGCCCGTGATCGCAGCCTTTTTTGGTGCCGGTCAACTGCAGATGTTCGCGCAGCGCATCCAGCAACGTGGTGCGGTTATCCAGGGTCAGCGTGATCGGCTTGCCGTTGACCTCGAACGCGACCTGGCTGGACGTGTTGGCCGGCTCCACCGGCTGCCGTTGCGCCACCGCATTGGCAGCCATCAATTGGGTACCGGCGACGCTGGCTGCGGACGCGGTGCCAGCGATCAATACCTTGCGACGGGTCATCTTGATGTCTTTCATGGCTGGCATCTCCAACAATGCTGGCTTGTACAGTTCTATATCAATGTGCAGGGCCACCGGTCACAGGCGCGTGAGTGCAGCCATGCGCGATTGAGCCTGGGGTCACCCGATTCTGGGGATCGCCTGAAGCAGCATTGAAGTTGGAGTCTGCATGCGGTTGTGAAACGTGCTCAGCATTGGATGCGAGCGGCCGCACCTCTGTATCGATGCGCGATGCGATGAGGCGTCAAGTGTTGGCAGTATCACCTGCGGACCCGAACATATTGCACCGAGCACCGGCCGCGACCGCCTGGCGGTGTGCGCAGCGGGTTGGCTGCTCAAAACTCCAGCACGATCTTGCCCAGGTGGCCGCCCGCCTTCTGCAGCGCGAATGCCTCGCCGATGGCCTCCAGCGGGTAAGCGCGGTCGATCACCGGGCGCAGCGGCAGGCCGTCCAGTGCACGCACCAGGTCCTGCTGGTGCCGCCGGCTGCCGACAACCAAGCCCTGCAGGCGCTGCTGGCGACCCATCATTTCGGCGGTCGGCACCGGGCCGGCGGCACCGGTCAAAACGCCGATCAGGGCGATGTGCCCACCCACGCGCGCCGCGCGGATCGATTGGGCAAGCGTTCCCGGCCCGCCGACTTCCACCACATGGTCCACACCGCGGCCGTCGGTGATCTCCAGCACCTGCGCGGACCACTGGGCATGCTGCCGATAGTTGATGACATGGTCGGCGCCGAGCGCACGCGCCTTGTCCAGCTTCTCGTCGGACGAGGACGTGGCGATCACAGTGGCGCCCATGGCCTTGGCGAACTGCAGCGCGAAGATCGACACGCCACCGGTGCCCAGCACCAACACCGTGTCGCCCGCCTTCAGCCCGCCATTGACGACCAGCGCACGCCAGGCGGTGACGCCGACGGTGGTCAGGGTGGCCGCCAGCGCATGGCTGTAACCGGCCGGCGCATGCGTGAACGCGGTTGCGGCCGCCACGACCGCAGACCGTGCGTAGCCATCGACCCCATCGCCTGGCGTGGTCGCACAACCGGCCTGCAGTGGCTCACCGTCCAGCCACTGCGGAAAGAACGTGGACAACATGATCGCCCACGGCGAACTCGCTGACCTCCAGCCCCACCGCTTCCACCACACCGGCACCATCGGACATTGGAATGCGCCCATCGGCGGTCGGAATGTGCCCAAGCACGACGCCAAGGTCGTGGAAGTTGAGCGAACTGGCCTGCAGGCGCACGCGGACCTGACCACGCGCGGGCTGCCCAGGATCGGGCAATTCGACCGAATGCAGTGCATCCAGGCCGGCGGGATGCGATAGGCGGATGGCGCGCATGGGGGGGGCCGAAGTGTGATCCAAGGACTGGATAGCATGCCTGCCGTGACGCGGATGCAGTCGAGCTGGCTTGCGTTGCTGCGAGTAGTTGCTGCGACGCGCGCATATCGGGCGTCGCAAGCATCGTGAGCAGCCGCCAACCGAGCTGTGGCGCCCTGTTGAGCCGTCAATCACAGATCCGCATGCTGCGCCGGCGCCTGCACGCAATCGCCGCGAGGCGCGCGCGTAGGCTGGCACACCGGTTGCATCACCCTGCTGGACAAACAGGGGGCCACAGTGACGTCAACGACAAAGCGGCGGCGGCAACGTGCACAGCGCATCGCGTTGTGCTTCGTGCTGGTCGTGTCGTGGGCGTTGCTGCTCGGGTCCGAATACTGGTCCATCCACGAGGAGCGTGCGAGCGCGCTGCGTAGTGCGGAGACGCAGTCGTCCAACCTGGCCAATTCGCTGGCGCAGCATGCCAGCGATACCTTGTCGATCGCCGACGCCGTGCTTTCGGGACTGGTGGCGCGTGTCGAACACGACCAAGGCTCTGCACGCGCAGGCGCGGCGATGCACGATTTCCTGGTGCGCGAGGCGCGCCGCTCGGACCGGCTGCATGGCATATTCATCTACGCCGCCGATGGCAGCTGGGTGAGTTCGTCGCTGGACAGCACGCCCCGAACGCACAACAACGCCGACCGCGCCTATTTCAAGTACCACCGCGATCACCGCGATGCGCTGTCGCTGGTCGGCCCACCGGTGCAGAGCCGCTCCGATGGCAGCTGGGTAATGACACTCAGCCGCCGGCTCAACACGCCCGATGGCGAGTTCGCCGGCGTGGTGCTGGTCACGCTGCAACTGAAGTATTTCCAGCATTACTACAGCACGTTCGACGTGGGGCCGCACGGCACCATCGGTATGATCAACGACGATGGCATCGTGCTGGTACGCCGGCCCGACCGACAGGGCGTGGTAGGCGTCTCGATCGCCGGCACCTCCATCTATGTCACCATGCGCGCACGCAAGCACGGCACCGCGACCTATCGCTCGCCGATCGATGGTGTGGAGCGCATCTCCAGCTTCGCGTCGGCGCGCCCGTATCCACTGACCGTGTTGACCGGCGTTGCGGTAGACGACGCGCTGGCAAGCTGGCGGCAAGCAGCACAGCAGCGCATCGTGATCGCCACGCTCGGCTGCATGCTGCTGCTCGGCGTGGGGATCTGGCTGGATCTGCAGCTGCGCCGCATGCACCGCAACGAGGACCGGCTCAGCTCCGAGGCCTGGGTGGACGCGCTCACCGGCATCGCCAACCGCCGTGCGTTCGACTACCGGTTATCACAATTCTTGCAGGACGCTGTGCGCCAGCAGTCGCCGCTGTCGGTCCTGATGATCGATGTCGATCATTTCAAGCTCTACAACGACAGCTATGGGCATGTGAACGGCGATGCCTGCCTGCGCCTGATTGCCGGCGCCATCGCCGCTTGCTCGCGCCGCAGCGATGATGTTGCCGCGCGCTACGGCGGCGAAGAATTCGCCATGATCCTGCCGCATACCGACGCGGCCGGTGCGCTGCGCCTGGCAGATACGGTGCATAACGCCGTGGCCGAACTCGGCTTGATGCATTTGCCCAGCCCGACCAGCGCGCACGTCACTGTCAGTGTGGGCGCCGCCACCTTCGAGCCGGGCGAAGCTCCCCGCACCCCGGATGCCATCGTGCACGACGCCGATTCTGCGTTGTATCGCGCCAAGCAAGGCGGGCGCGATCGGACCTCTGCGTGAGTTGCCAGCGGGTCCGATGTGCGGCTGGCGTGCGCGCCGGTCCCCCTGCCGAGCAGTGCGTGGGCATCAGGTGCGGTGGAGGTGCGTGTCGCACACCCATTTACGCATGAAAATCGATGATGGCCAGCGCGCCTTGGGGAGTGGAGGACTCCAGATGCAGCCGCCATCCGAAGCGTTCGCAGATCCGGCGGATGAGGAACAGCCCCAGTCCCGCACCGCCGCCCTGCTTGACCGACTGCTTCAACGATGCGGTGTAGCGCTGCGCGGCTAATGCAGTATCGAAGCCGTCGCCGGAATCGCGAATGCTCAGGCGATGGCCGTGCAGCCCCACCTCGATCTGGTAGCGCTTACCGTCGAGATAGGCAACCAGCCGATAAGGCCCATTCTCCTGATCGGGCGCCTGTTCTTCGAATGCCGCGCCATCGAGCGCAGGCTGCACCAGCGATGCCAGTGTGCGCAGCAGCGAATCGTGCGCATGGGGAAACTGCCCGGTCTCGGCATCGACGCCATGGAGGTAGCCGGAAGCGGCCAGTACCGAGGTCGCATCCGCGGCCTCGAACCGGGCAGCAGACACCCCTGCCACGCATTGAAAGCCAAGGCGTGCGAGCGTTTGCCGCATCGCGGCGAGATCCGCAGCGGGAACCGCAGGCGGCGTTGCCGCAGGTTCGTCGGTGTCATGCCGTGCGGGGCCGGATCGCACACTGGGTGCTGTCGCGGCATACGCGCACACGCGCTCCAGGCCAGGGCATGCAACTGAGGTCGCGGGTACGGAAGAAGGCCATGGCGAGTTGGTCGGCTTCCTTGCGGCCGGAATACGCGCATGCACTGCGCGCAGACTGGCCCAGGCGTCAGGCTCGGACCGATAGGCGAGTGCCCACGCTGCATCGCGTACCGCATCGTCATCGCCCGCATCGATCGCCTGCAGTGCGGGCACGCGCCAGTGGATCGTGGTCCGGGGGTGGGGCCTGCCCCGCTTGTGCGGGCGATGTCCCTGATCCTGATTCGCGTGAGGCCGGGGGCGCCTTGCCCACCGCTGACGTCACCTACGCCGCGGCGCACCAGTGGACCCACGCAACATCAAGCTGAAATCCAGCGTCTGCTGCGGCGGTACGTCCACCCGTTCGATGATCGCGAGCAGCAGGTTGACCGCGCGGACACCGATCTCTCGCATGGGTTGCCGGATGGTGGTCAATGGGGGCGTGAGGTAGCTGGACGAGGCCAGGTCGTCGAAGCCGGCGATGGACAGGTCATCCGGCACGCGGATGCCCAGGTCACGGCAGGCCGCCAGCGCGCCCAGCGCGGCCTGATCGCTGAAGCAGAAGAATGCGGTCGGCGTGGACGCACGGGCCAACAGCGCCATCGCAGCCGCATGGCCGGATTCCACCGAGAAATCGCCCGGCACCACGACCAGCTTGCGCACGCGGCCGCGCGCCTTGGCGGACGCCCGCGCCCCCTCCAGCCGTTGCTGGTGCAGGGGGTTATCGGGCGGGCCGCCCACCACGGCGATGCGCTCGTGCCCCAATCCATACAGGTGGTCCATCACGGTGCGCGCGGCGGCCGCGTTGTCGATATGGACGCTGGGAATGCCCAGCGCCGGGTCGAACTCGCAGCCGTTGACCACCGGCGCCGCAGCGCCCAGCTGCTTGACGATCTCACGCGCCGTCGGCGGGAGGCGGTGCCCCAGCACGATCAGGCCGTCCGCCTCGTTGCGCCGGAGCATCTGCGCGTAGCGCTCCTCGCGGTCGGGCTGGTGCTGGGTATCGCCCAGCAATACCGCATAACCAACCGCCTGCGCTGCGTCCTCCGCGCCTTGCAGGATCTGCGCAAAGAATGGATTGGCGATGTCCGGGACGGTGACCAGGAGCTTGCCGCTGCGCTGGGTCTTGAGCGTCCTGGCCACCGTATTGGGGACATAGCCCAGCGCCGCGGCAGCCTGCTCGATGCGCGCGCGCGTGTCCGGCAAGACTTTTTCCGGCCGCGAAAGCGCCCGCGACACGGTGCCGGCGGTGACGCCGACGTGCTTTGCAATGTCGTAAATGGTGATTGCCATGCCAGGCCTTCTTTCTGCTGTGCAGTGCACAACGGGTCTTGCGGGATGCCCATGCTAGGATAATTCAATCGATTGCATCGGGGCAAATCACGTTGAAGACGCTCAAAGGTCCAGCGCTGTTCCTCGCGCAGTTCATTGGCGACACACCTCCCTTCGATCGCTTGGACACACTGGCCGGCTGGGCCGCAGGCCTGGGCTACTCCGGCGTACAAGTCCCCACCAGCGCGCCGCACCTGTTCGATCTGGCACAGGCCGCGCAAAGCCAGGCGTACTGCGACGACCTTGCCGGCATGCTGGCCGGGCATGGCCTGCAGATCACCGAGCTGTCCACCCACCTGCAGGGCCAGCTGGTCGCCGTCCACCCCACCTATGCCCCCCTGTTCGACGGATTCGCACCGCCGGACAAGCGCGGCGATCCCGCCGCCCGCCAGGCCTGGGCGGTGGAGCAACTGCTGCTGGCTGCCAAGGCCAGTCAGCGCCTTGGCCTGACGGCGCATGCCACGTTCTCCGGCGCGCTGGCCTGGCCTTACCTCTATCCCTGGCCGCAACGCCCGCCCGGGCTGGTGGACGCCGCGTTCGCCGAACTCGGCCGCCGCTGGCGCCCCATCCTGGATGCCTTCGACGCCTGCGGCGTGGACCTGTGCTTCGAGATCCACCCGGGCGAGGACCTGCACGACGGCGTGACCTTCGAGCGCTTCCTCGATGTCGTGGACCACCACCCGCGCGCCAGGATCCTGTACGACCCCAGCCACCTGCTGCTGCAGCAGATGGACTACCTGGGCTTCATCGACCGGTATCACGCGCGCATCGGCATCTTCCACGTCAAGGACGCGGAGTATCGCGCCAGTGCGCGCAGCGGCGTCTATGGCGGCTACCAGGACTGGATCGATCGTCCGGGGCGGTTCCGTTCGCTGGGCGACGGCCAGATCGACTTCAAGGCGATCTTCTCGAAGTTCGCGCAATACGATTTCCCGGGCTGGGCGGTGCTGGAATGGGAGTGCTGCCTGAAGCATCCGGAAGACGGCGCACGCGAGGGTGCCGCGTTCATCCGCGACCACATCATCCGCGTTACCGAACGCGCCTTCGACGACTTCGCCGACAGCGGCGCCGATCCGCAATCGCTGCGCCGCATGCTGGGGATCTAGAAGCCTGGGAGGGCAAACCATGACGCACACCATGTCGCGCTTGGGCGCGATGATGTTTTTGCAGTTCTTCATCTGGGGGGCATGGTTCGTGACGCTGGGCACGTACCTGGTGCAGGGTCCGCTGCAGGCCAGTGCGAGCCAGGTGGCAACCGCCTTCCTCAGCCAGTCCATCGGCGCCATCGTGGCGCCATTCCTGGTCGGCCTGGTCGCGGATCGCTACTTCGCGGCGCAGCGCATCCTCGCGGTGCTGCACCTCGCCGGTGCGGTGCTCATGTGGATGGCGTCCACGGCGACGAGCTTCGGCATGTTCTCCGCCTGCGTCATGGCCTACATGCTGCTGTTCATGCCGACGCTGGCGCTGGCCAACAGCGTGGCGATGTGGCATATGCAATCGCCTGAAAAGCAGTTCCCGTCGGTGCGGATGGCCGGCAGCGTCGGCTGGATCGTGGCGGGCGTGCTGATCGGCTGGCTGGGCTGGGAACAGGCGCACCGGCTCGAACTGACGTTCCGGATGGCGGCGATGGCATCGCTGGCCCTGGGCCTGTATGCCTTCACCCTGCCGCACACGCCGCCGCTGGCGCGGCAGCGCGACGCCGGGCTGGGGGAGATCCTGGGACTGGACGCGCTGCGGCTGTTGAAGTCGCGCTCCTATCTGGTGTTCTTCCTTGCATCCATCGCCATCTGCATCCCGCTGGCGTTCTACTACAACTTCACCAACCCGTATCTCAACGATCTGGGTGTGCGCGGCGCGGCCGGCCTGCAATCGCTGGGACAGGTGTCCGAAGTCCTGCTGATGCTGGCCATGCCGATGCTGTTCGTGCGGCTGGGGGTCAAGACGATGCTGGCGCTGGGCATGGCGGCGTGGGTGCTGCGCTACGCGATGTTCGCCTTCGGCGATGCGGGCAGCGGCTTCTCCCTGCTCATCATCGGCATCCTGCTGCACGGCATCTGCTACGACTTCTTCTTCGTCACCGGCCAGATCTACACCGATGCGCACGCCGGCCCGGCCACGCGCAGCAGCGCGCAGGGCTTCATCACCCTGGCCACGTACGGCGTAGGCATGTTGATCGGCACGTTCCTGTCCGGCGCGGTGGTGGAGCACTACACCACGGCGGCCGGTCCGAACTGGCAGCAGATCTGGCTGTTCCCCGCAGGCGTGGCGCTGGTCGTGCTGGTCGGCTTCCTGCTGCTGTTCCGCGACCGGCCGGTCGCCGCCGCCCCTTCCACGCGCTGAGGCCCATTCGATGAGCAAGCTTGGAATCGCCATTGTCGGTACCGGCATGATCGGCGCCGTGCATCGTCGCGCGGCGCTGCTGGCCGGTGCGCAGGTCCGCGGCATCGCCGCCTCTTCCGCGCAACGCGCACGCGAGGTTGCGCAGTCATGGAATGTGCCGCGCGCTTATCGCGACATCGAAGAGGTGGTCGCCGACCCACAGGTGCAGGTAGTGCACGTGTGCACGCCCAACCATCTGCACCGCGCCATGGCGCAGGCGGCGCTGGACGCCGGCAAGCACGTGATCTGCGAGAAACCCTTGGCCACGACGCTACAGGACGCCCAGGCGTTGGCGGCACTGGCCGCCTCGGCCGGGCGGGTTGCCACGGTCCCCTTCGTCTACCGCTACCACCCGGTGGTCCGCGAGGCGCGCGCGCGCATCGCGCAGGGCGAACTGGGGCCGCTGCGCTTGATACACGGCAGCTATCTGCAGGATTGGCTGCTGGACCCCGCCAGCAACAACTGGCGCGTGGACCCGGCGCTGGGCGGCGCATCGCGCGTGTTCGCCGACATCGGCTCGCACTGGTGCGACCTGGTGGAATGGGTCGGCGGCGAGCGTTTCGTCGAGGTCAGCGCGGCGTTCGCGACCGTGATCGCCGAGCGCGGCGCGCTCACCGGACAGAGCTTCGGCACGCCGACGGCAGGCGGCGCGATGCAGGCGGTGTCGAGCGAGGACGTGGCTGCGGCGATGTTCAGAACAAGCGCGGGCACGTTGGCCTCGTTGACGGTGAGCCAGGTGTCGGCCGGGCGCCGTAATCGCCTCTGGTTCGAGATCGACGGCGCCAGGGCCAGCGTGGCGTTCAACCAGGAGGATGCCGAACGGCTGTGGATCGGCCTGCCCGACCAGCGCGAGGAGATCTTCGTGCGCGGCCCGGGGGCCGGCAGCGCCGAACAACGCCGGCTGTCGACGTTGCCGGCCGGGCATGCGCAGGGCTACGGCGATTGCTTCGAGGCGTTCGTCGCCGACACCTATCGCGCCATCGAACGCGAGCGGCCGGAAGGCTTGCCGACTTTCGAAGACGGGGTGCGCTCGGCGCTGATCGTCGATCGCGTCATCACATCGGCCAGAACACGTGGCTGGACATCCATCGATTGAATTCCGGGAGGACTTTCTGATGCATCTGCCTACACGCAGGACCGCGACCCTCGCCCTGCTGCTGCTCGTCGCCCTGCCCGCCTTCGCACGCGACGCCGCCGGCCCGCAACAGCCCATCGCGGTGCAGATGTACACGCTGCGCAACGCCGGCTCGCTCGACCAACAGCTGAAGATCGTCCACGACGCCGGCGTGGGCGCGGTGGAAACGGTCGGCACGCAGAACGTCAGCGCTGCCGAACTCAAGCAGCTGCTGGGCAGGTATTCGATCAAGGCGATCTCCTCGCACGTGCAGCTGGCCGAGCTGCGCAAGGATCTGGACGGCGTGATGGCGTTCAACCGCTCGATCGGCAACACGACCCTGGTGGTGCCTTACCTGGACGAGAAGGATCGGCCGACCGATGCCGCGGGCTGGACCGCATTGGGCCGGGAACTGGGCCAGATCGCGAAGCGGATGCAGGCCAAGGGCATGCGCCTGGCCTACCACAACCACGACTTCGAACTGGTCGACATCAATGGCAAGACCGGGCTGGAGCTGCTGTTCGCCGCCGCCGGCCCTGATCTTCAGACCGAACTGGATCTGGCCTGGGTCGCGCGCGCGGGCTACGACCCGGCGGCGATGCTGGGCAAGTTCAAGGGCCGCATGTTCGCAGTCCACGCCAAGGACAATGCGCCGAAAGGCCAGGCCGAGGACGAAGGCGGCTTCGCCGCCGTGGGCCGGGGCGTGCTGGACTGGAACGCGATCCTGCCTGCGGCGGCCGATGCCGGCGTACGCTGGTACATCGTCGAGCACGACCGTCCGCGCGATCCGGCCACCGTCATCCAGACCGGCGCCGATTACCTGCGTCAGCACCTGCCCGCCAGCACGCATCGCTAGCACGCAAAGGAGCCTGGTTTGAAAACGATCCTGACAATGGCCGTGGCGCTGCTGGGGGCGGCGCTTGCGACCACGGCGTGGTCCAAGGACGACCCGACGGCCGGCGCGCAGCTCTACGCAACACACTGCACCGCCTGCCACGGCGCGACTCGCGCAGGCGTCCCGCCCACGTTTCCTGCGCTAACCGACGTGGGCAAGCGGCTGCAACCCGCGCAGATCAAGGAGAAGATCGTCAAGGGCGGCGGGTTGATGCCGCCCTTCCCTCAGCTGTCGCAGGAGGATGTCGACAACATCGCCAGCTTCCTGGCGCAATAGGATGCCGGCGCCAGCCGCGCACGAGTGCTACAGCGCGCGTACCCAGATGTTGCGGTAGCTGACCTTGGAATCGTGCTCCTGCAGCAAGATCGGCGCGCACCCATGCGGCGCGTACGACGGCGCGCCGATGTACTCGGTCTTGCCCGACAGGACGGTATCGTCCTGCACCAGCACGCCGTTGTGCAGGACGGTGATGCGGGCAGGTGAGGTAAGCCCGCCTCCCTGCGAAAAGCGCGGCGCCTTCCAGAGGATGTCGTAGGCCTGCCACTGGCCCGGCGCACGCGACGCGTTCACCAGCGGAATGGCCTGCTTGTAGATCGCGCCAGCCTGGCCGTTGGCGTAGGTCGGGTTGTTGTCGCTGTCGAGTACCTGCAGCTCATACAGCTCCTGCAGGAAGATGCCGCTGTTGCCTCGCTGCTGGCCTTCGAACCCCCGCGTCCCGGTGGGCGTGCGCCATTCGACATGCAGTTGGATGTCGCAGAAGCGCTGCCTGGTGCGGATGCCCTTGCTGCCCGGGACCACGGTCAGCGCGCCGTCGGTAACGCTCCAGGGCACCGGTCCGCCCTGCTCCGACTCCCAGGCGGAGAGATCCTTGCCATCGAACAGCACGATGGCGTCGGAGGGCGCGCGGCCCGGGGGCGTGGCCACGAGCGCGGGGACGGGCGTCCACACTTCCGTCTTGGCCGGATCGCGCGACGCACCGCCGCTGGTCTGCGCGACCGCAGGCGCCGCGGCCAACAGGCTGGCCGCCATCAGGAAGGGTCTGGTCATGGCGTTCCCGGGGAAGCGGCGCAGGAGCGCATCGTTGCGGCCCATCAGTTGGTCGCCCAGGCGGGCGTGCCGGGGGCATAGGCCATGTCGCCGTCGTAGCGGCCCGGCACGGCAACGTAGCGCAACACGTCGGTGGCGGCGACCTTCGAGCTGAAGAAGCTGAAGATGGCCAGCTGCTTGATCATCGTGAAGTAGTGCGGCATTGCTTTCGCCTTTTCGGCGGTGCCGATATCAGTGGTTTCGACGACATGTTTCCTGGCTTCCGCATCCAGCGCGCGCAGCAGCTCGGTGCGCGCCTGCGGCGCGAGCGACACGAATCGGCCGCCGGCGCGTTTGTCGATGTCGATCAGGCCGGCACGGAACACTGACTGCTGCCGGGCGGTGTAGCAATCGGTGACGAAGCGCGCCATGAACGCGCCGGCGCCGGCATCTTTGGCCCCCGGCGTTTTGGTCCGCGGCAGGATGGTCTCGGCGATCTCGTCCAGCGTGCGAACATCGGCGGCGGAGAAGATGGTCTTCGCTCCCTCGGCCGGCGCCTGGCCATGGCCGAGCGCGGGCAGGCCGATCATGGCCGCCCCCGTGGCAGCGACGATCATCTTCAGCAGTTCGCGGCGTTCCATCACAGGTTCCCCGCTTTCAGTTCGCGCACTGCATGGTCCGCCGCGCGTGCCGTCAGCGCCATGTAGGTCAGCGAGGGATTGACGCAGGCGCTGGACGTCATGCAGGCACCGTCGGTCACGTAGACGTTCGGCGCGTCCCAGACCTGGTTGTGCTGGTTCAGCACGGAATTCCTGCGGTCGCGGCCCATGCGCGCGGTCCCCATTTCGTGGATGCCCTTGCCGGGCGCGTAGTCGTCGTCGTGCATGTGCACGTCCTTGACGCCGGCGGCCTCCAGCATCTCGGCGGCATCGGCGGCCATGTCCTTGCGCATGGCCTTTTCGTTCGCGCGCAGGGACACATCCATCGCCAGCACCGGCAGCCCCCATTTGTCCTTGCGCTGCGAGTCCAGGCGAATCGCATTGTCGTGGTGCGGCAGCATTTCGCCGAATCCGGTCATGCCGATGCGCCAATCGCCCGGCTGGGTCAGCGCATCCTTCAGGTCAGCGCCGATGTTGAGCTCGGCGATCTCGCGCGACCATCCGGTGCGGCTGGCGCCGCCCTGGTAGCCAAACCCGCGCAGGTAGCCGCGCTTGTCCGCGGCGACATTGCGGAAACGGGGAATGTAGAAGCCGCAGGGACGACGGCCGAAGTAGTACTTGTCCTCGTAGCCCTCGACGCGGCCGGAGGCGCCCGCGCCGAAATGGTGGTCCATCACGTTGTGCCCGAGCTCGCCGGATGAAGACCCCAGCCCACCCTCCCAGACATCGGTGGCCGAGTTCATCAGCAACCAGGTCGAGTTGAAGGAGGAGGCGTTGAGGAAGATCACGTTGGCCGTGTACTGATAGGTCTGTCCGTTCTCGGCATCGATGATCTCCACGCCCCGCGCGCGCTTGCGGTCCTTGTCGTAGAGCACTTCCTTGACGATCGAGAACGGCCGCAAGGTCAGGTTGCCGGTCTTCATCGCCGCCGGCAGCGTCGCCGCCTGGGTCGAGAAGTAGGCGCCGAAGGGACAGCCCAGGATGCACTTGTTGCGATACTGGCAGTTGACGCGGCCCTGCTCGGGCATCGGCTGGGTGATGTTGGCGGTGCGCGAGTGGATCAGGTGCCTGGTTCCGCCAAAGGCCTTCTTGATCCTCGCAGCCACGTCCTTCTCGACGATGTTCAACGGGATCGGCGGCAGGAACTGGCCATCGGGCAATACGTCCAGGCCCTCGCGCGTGCCGGCGATGCCGGCGAACTTCTCCACGTAGTCGTACCAGGGCGCGATGTCGGCGTAGCGGATCGGCCAATCGGTGGCGATGCCGTCCTTGAGGTTCGCCTGGAAATCCAGGTCCGACAGACGATAGCTCTGCCGCCCCCACAGCAGCGAGCGACCGCCCACGTGATAGCCGCGGAACCAATCGAATCGCTTGATCTCGGTGTAGGGCGATTCCTGTTCGTTGGCCCACATGCCCTGCAGGTTTTCGACCAGGGCGTAGTCGCGCTTCAACACCGGATAATCGGCCTTCATCGCCTGGGTCGGCCGGTTGTAGTGCGGGAAATCCCACACTTCCTTCATCGCGTTGACGTAGTCCTTGACGTGCTCGATGTTGCGCCCGCGTTCCAGCATCAGCACCTTGAGGCCTTTCTCGGTCAGCTCCTTCGCCGCCCAACCGCCACTGATTCCCGAACCGACGACGATGGCGTCGTAGTAATTGTCTGCCATGGATTCTGCTTCACCTGGGTAGATAGCGTTTCAGACGTCGCACAGGCGGATCGCCTCGCGCAGCGAGCCGACGGGATCGGGCGCGGTAGGAATGAATTCCTGCGCCAGATAGCCGTCGAAACCGGTAGCGCGGATCGCGCGACAGATGGCAGGATAGTGGAGTTCCTGAGCGTCTCCGATCTCGTGCCGACCAGGCACGCCCGCGGTGTGGTAATGCTTGAAGCACGCGTGATGCCTGCCAATGGTGGCAATGATGTCGCCCTCCATGATCTGCATGTGATAGATGTCGTACAGCAGGCCGAAATGCTCAGAGCCAATCCGCCGGCACAGCTCGACGCCCCATGCCGAGTGGTTGCAGAGATAGTCGGGGTGATCGACCTTGGAGTTCAGCAATTCCATCACCAGCACGACGCCGCGTTTTTCGGCATGTCCGAGGATGCGCTTGAGTCCCGCTTCGGCATGGGCCATTCCGTCCTGCGGATCCATGCCGTTCCGATTGCCGGAAAAACAGATGAGGTTGCGGTAGCCGGCATCGGCCACCAGGTCGATGTGCCGCGTGTAGCGCTCGACCAGCTGGTCGTGGAACTGGCGGCCGGCGAACCCCTTGTCCAGGCCCATCTCCGCGCCGTTGCACATTGAGCTGTACACGCCGTTGGCCTTCAACGTAGGCCAATCGGCCGGGCCGACCAGATCGATGGCGGCGAATCCAAGCTGTTTCACCGTCTGACAAAGCTGGGCGATCGACTGCTGCGGAAACGTCCAGCGGGCCACGGAATGCTTCAGCTTGCCCTTGCCCTTGCGCGGCGTGGCAGCGGCAAGCGCGGGCAGCACGCCCGCGACGCTGAAGCCAAGGCTCCCGGCGACACCCAAGCGCAGCGCATCTCGCCTCGTGAACCCCGGAGCCGGAACCGGCCCGCTCGATTGCATAGCCATTCGTTTTCCGGCCTCCCAACCAGTCCCAAATGCTGAGGATTGCCTCGATTCAATCGATTGCACCATAGAGGAGGGAATCGTCTTTTTGCAAGACGCAGTGCACGAGAGCCCGGGCGGCAGCCACATTGGCTGTTGCGCCCGTTACGCCTGTGCTCCTGTAGCGCCTGTTGCCCACGGTGATGGAACGTCGGGCAACGCGGGAGCGCGGACTGCCAGGTGTACGGCGGAATGTGGGTATCCGTGAACCCATGGCTCCCCATGCAGGCCAAGCGTGGCGACATGCCGGCGCAACCATCCTCCTCGCAGCTATGGCACTGCTGCCTGGATGACCAATGGGGCCGGTTCGACAACGCGTGCCGGGCCTGTTCGCCTCGTCGGCCAGGCGCATTCACCACACTTGACCCGTGCCGTCGGGACTAGCCCTCGCCGTGAGCGCCAGCATGGACCCGACACGAAAGGCCACGCCAGATCGTTGCTTGAGCCAACCGCTCGCGATGCACGCTGACGTCCCACGAAGGCAAGGACGCAGAGGCGCTTGCTGCTTGCTGCTTGCTGCTTGTTGCTTGCTGCTTGTTGCTTGCTGCTTGTTGCTTGTTGCTTGTTGCTTGTTGCTTGTTGCTTGCTGCTTGTTGCTTGCTGCTTGCTGCTTGCTGCTTGCTGCTTGCCGCCAAGCTTCGCTTTAAAGGTTCCCGTCTTGGGAAGGACGATAGCGATGCTTCCAATCGACCGCTACCGTCTGGCCGCGACCAGCGTTGGGGTATCCAATTCGCTCCCAGGATTGCCGCGCCGCTCGATCGATCGTCCTGGCACGCGAAGCGGTGTCGACCAACAGCCGCATCGCCCATCCCGTCGAAGCAGCGCACGCTGTAGTCGTCCCAGCTGTCCTTCGACAAGAACGACGTTACATAGGCGGCCAGCACCATCGAGCAAAAGAAAAGCCCCTCGAAAGGGGCTCTTCTGAAATGTTCATCAACACGCCCTACCAGGCGTGTCCTAGAACGGGATGTCGTCGTCGGCAAAATCGTCCATCGGCGGAGCCGACTGCTGCTGCGCCGGCTGTTGACGACGCGGGGCATAGTCCTGACCACCGCCACCGCCGCCGTAGCCGCCGCCCTGCCCGCCACCACCACCGCCCTGCTGGCGCGGGGCCTGCGAGCGCTGCGGACGGTCGCCGCCCATGCCGCCACCGCCGCCTTCACCACGGCCGCCGAGCATCTGCATCTCGTTGGCGACGATATCGGTGCTGTACTTCTCCACGCCGTCCTGGCCGGTGTACTTGTCGTAGCGCAGCTCGCCTTCGACGTAGACCTGCGAGCCCTTGCGCAGGTATTCGCCAGCGATCTCGCCCAACTTGCCGAAGAACACCACGCGGTGCCATTCGGTGCGCTCCTGGTTGTTGCCGTCGCGGTCCTTGCGCACGCTGGTGGTGGCCAGGCTCACGCGGGTGATCGCCATGCCGGCCTGGGTGTACTTGGTGTCGGGATCGTTGCCGAGGTTGCCGACGAGGATGACTTTGTTGATGCCGCGGGCCATAAATGCTTCCGATGGTGCGCCGGCGCCGAAGGGGCGCGGCGGTGAATGTCTTGGGGCCAATGTTACCGCACCTGCCCTGCCCGGGTGCCGCCGCGCGGCCCGCCGCCGGGCCGGGAAATCCCGCGCCGGCAGGTGGGAATCGGCACCGGCCGTCAGCCCCGCGGGTCAGGCGCCGCAACGGTTTCCGCCCTGCCCCGGCCGCCGCAGCACACGCGGCGGGACGGATCCGGCCCGGGCACCTATAATCGAGGCACATCACGAACGCCTGCGCATGACCATCGCCGAAGACCTCCCCACCGTCCTGGGCCTGCCCCAGATCCAGTCCCTCGCCGCGCCCGACATGGCCGCGGTCGACGCGCTGATCCGCCGCCGTCTGGCCTCGGATGTCGTGCTGATCAACCAGATTGCCGATCACATCATCTCCGCCGGCGGCAAACGCCTGCGGCCGATGCTGGTGATGCTGGCCGGCCACGCCGCTGGCGGCTCCGGCCCGGAGCACCATCAACTGGCGGCGATCATTGAATTCATCCACACCTCCACCCTGCTACACGACGACGTGGTGGACGAGTCAGACCTGCGCCGCGGGCGCAGCACCGCCAACGCGCTGTGGGGCAATGCGCCCAGCGTGCTGGTCGGCGATTTCCTGTATTCGCGCAGCTTCCAGTTGATGGTGGAGCTGGATCGCATGGAAGTCATGCAGATCCTGGCCGACACCACCAACCGCATCGCCGAAGGCGAGGTGCTGCAGCTGCTGCACGTGCACAACCCCGACACCGACGAAGCCGCCTACCTGCGGGTGATCGAGCGCAAAACGGCGGTACTGTTCGCCGCCGGTACCCGTCTGGGCGCGCTGGCCTCGGGCGCGGATGCGCAGGTGCAGCAGCAGCTGTACGACTACGGCATGCAGCTGGGCTTCGCCTTCCAGATCGCCGACGACGTGCTCGATTACGCCGCCGAGGCCGAGGATCTGGGCAAGAACCTGGGCGACGATCTGGCCGAAGGCAAGGCCACGTTGCCGCTGATCCACGCCATGGCGCACTCGGACGAGGCCACCCGGCAGCGCCTGCGCGCCATCGTCGAACAGGGCGATGCTGCGGCAATGCCCGAAGTGCTGGCCGCCATCCATGCCACCGGCGGATTGGACTACAGCCGCCAGCGCGCCGCCGAGTATGCCGCCGCCGCCGAACAGGCGCTCGGCACCTTGGCGCATAGTCCTGCAGTGGCGGCGCTGCGCGGCCTGGCGCGTTACGCGGTCGAGCGCACGCATTGATCCGGCGCGCTTCGCGCACCGGACGGAATTTGGGATTGGAGATTTGGGATGCGTAAGAGCGGCTTGGTTGTGCTCTTACGCATCCCGGCATTCGATGGCACAGCGATGTTCAACGCAAGCCCCTGAGCACAAACTCACGGAAAGATTTGAAAGACGGGACCACGCTTTTGCGAATCCCGAATCCCAAATCACCAATCCCGGTTACAAACCAAAGCGCTCATCGAAGAAGTCACCCAGCATGCGATAGGCACGCTTGGCGGCACGCGGGTTGTACAGGCAGCCTGGCGGGCTGTTGGCATCGGCTTCGGCAAAGCAATGCACCGCACCGCTGAAATTGACGAACTGCCAGTCCGCGCCGGCCGCATTCATCTCGGTTTCGAAGGCGGCGATGTCCGCCTTGCTCACGCTCTTGTCGTCGGCGCCATTGAGCACCAGCAGCGGCGTCCTGGCCGAGCCGGCCGCCGCCGGGCTGGGCGTGGCGATGCCACCGTGCAGGCTGACCACACCGGCCAGTTGCGCACCGGCGCGCACCAGCTCCAGCACCGTGGTGCCGCCGAAGCAGAATCCCACCGCACCGATGCGCGATGCATCCAGCGGCACCTTGCCGGCCTGCGCCTTGAGCACATCCACTGCTTTCAGCGCGCGGGCGCGCAGCGTCGGCGGGTCCTTCTTCAGGGCACCGGCAAACTGCCCGGCCTCACTGTCGTTGGCCGGACGCTTGCCCTTGCCGTAGACGTCGGCAACCAGCACCACGTAATCGTCGCCGGCCAGTTGCTTGGCCTTGGTGACCGCCGAATCGTTGACCCCGCGCCAGTTCGGCACCATCACCAGCCCTGGGCGCTTGGCGGCACCGGCGTCGTCGTAGACCAGCACGCCGCTGAAGGTGTCCTTGCCGATCGTCCATTCCAGCGGCTTGGCCTGCATCGCTGCGGCGGCGGGCAACGCCAGCGACGCCAAGACACCGAACAACCCAACGCCACGCCATCTCCATTGCTTGTGCATGTGTCTGCTCCCGGGAAGGTCCGGCGAGTGTAGGCGCTGCCGCCGTGCAGGCCGGGTCAGCGTGGATGCCGACGGACCGATCGCGTCGGCGTTCTGCCACGGCCGTCGAAAAACCCGGGGCGGATGGCGCCGTCGCTCCGCGCGCGAGCAACGCAGCGCTATTGCACGCCCAAGCCGGGAATCGCACTGATCGCCGCCGGATCGAACCCGGCCAGCTGCGCAAAATGGCGGCCGCGCGCAACGTAGTCGCTATACGCCCCGAAGCTGGGCGCACCCGGCGACAGCAGCACCACGCCGCCCTGCTCGCCCAGCGCCTGGCGTGCCAGCCGCATCGCGTGCTCCAGGTCGTCGGCAGCATGCAGGCCGAAGCGACCGCTTACGGCCAGCGGCGCCAGTAACGCATGGATCCGCGGGCCATTGGCGCCCATGGTGACGATTTCCAGCGGTGCCTGCTGCGCCATATGCTCGGCGAAATCCTGCCAATCCAGCCCGCGATCGTGGCCGCCGACCAGCAGGGCCACGCGGCGCTGCGCGAAGCACGCCAGCGCGGCCAGCGACGCATGCGGCGTGGTGCTGATCGAGTCGTTGACGTAGCTGATGCCATCCACGCTGCCCAGCAACTGCAGCCGATTGGGCAAGGGGCGGAAACTCGACGCGGCCGGCGCGAGTGCAGCGGCATCCAGGTCCAGCGCCTCCACAGCGGCCAGCACCGCGCACAGATTACGGCGGTTATGTTCGCCGGGCAGCGGCACGTTGGCGGTATCGAAAATGGCCTGCTCGCCGCGGTACACCACGTCGCCGCGCAAATGCCAGCCGTCGGGATGATTGAACCAGCGCACCTCGCTCTCGGGCAACTGCATACCGCGCAGCAGCGGATCGGCGGCGTTGAGCAAGGCGATCCGCGGGCGGCCTTCGGTCACCAGCGACAGCTTGTCGCGCACGTAGCGCGCCTCATCGCCGTGCCAGTCCAGGTGTTCGGGAAACAGGTTCAACACCAGCGCCAGCTGCGGGCGCGCACCGCTGCGCGCGACCTCGCCGGTCTGGTAGCTGGACAACTCGATCGCCCAGTACGCCGGTGGCGGCTGCGGTGCCAGCACTTCCAGCAAGGGTTGGCCGATATTGCCGACCAGCGCGGTACGGTGCCCGGCGCTGCGCAGCAGGTGCGCCAACAGCGCAGTGGTGGTGCTCTTGCCCTTGGTACCGGTGACACAGATGACGCCAGGCACGTCGCCATCGGTCCGCGCGTGCTCTGCAAACCACAGCGCGGTGCCGCCGATGAACCGCGTGCCGTGCGCGGCGGCGGCCAACGCCTCGGCGCGATACGGGCTGATGCCGGGCGACTTCAGCACGATCTCGAACCGGCCCAACGCCTGCGCGCTGGAATCGGTCTCTACCTGCAATGCCGCATCGTCCAGCGCCGCGAGTTCGCGCGCCTCCTCGGCACTGCAGAACACCGTCAATGGCTGGGCAGGCAGCGCGGTGCGCAATGCGCGATACGCCGCGCGTCCTTCGCGCCCCCATCCCCACAACGCAACCGCCCTGCCCTCAAGCTGCGAAATTCGCACGCACGCGCTCCCACAGCGCCGCCGGGATACGGTGCTCGCCATCGATGGACATCAACGGCTCCAGCTGCAGCTCCTGCGGATCCAGTTGCGGCTGGATCTCGCGGATGAAGCGCGTCACCAGTGCGTCTTCCTTCCACTCCGCCCGCGTTGCCAGCAACGCCATCGCAGCGCGCGATTCGCGGCCCTCGCCCACGCATTCGAACGGCTTGTGGTCCTGAAATTCCAGCAGCGCGTCGTAGCCGCCGGCCTGCGCGGCATCGTCGAGCAGATTGCGCCCGAAGATCCCCACCAGTCGCGTCTTCGGCATGAAGGGGGCCAGCGCCAGGAATACGAAGTGGCACTTCGGGCACACCCCGCACCAGCGGTGTACCGGGCGTTCGCCCATGATGTGGAAGTTGCGGTTGCAGCTGGAAAAATGCGCGTCGTAGTGATCGGTCTTGGCGAACTGCCGCGCCACTGCCAGCTCTGACAACGGCCGCAGCAACGAGTAGTAGCGCAGATCGGCCGCTACGTGCCGCTGCACGTACTCGCCGAACGCCTGTTCGAAGGCCCAGCCCTTGGACCACTGGTGATTGACCTCGCCGGTGCCCGGAATCTGGCTGCCGTAGCTGGCCGAGCGCTCGTTGGAAAACACCGCCTGGTCCACACCGGTCAGCAATGCCGACAGCACCAGGATGGCCGAATTCACCGCAGTGACGGGAATATGCCCGTTCCAGGCGCCCTGGCGATTGAGCTCGAACAGCTCCGGCGCCAGGACGCGGCCGACATTGAGCACCGGCAGGCCGGTGCGCTCGGCGCAGGCACGGATGAGCTGCGAGCCACCGATCCAGCTCACGGTCTGATCGACACCGGCCTGGCGCAGGGCCTCGATGCTGACCAGCGAATCCTTGCCGCCACCGATGGCGACCAATGCATGCTCGCGCAAGCCCAGCGCAGGCGCTTGGTCAGCTGCCTGCGCAGCCACCGGAAAGTTGATCTTGCCGTGCAGGTTCAAGCCATTGCGGTAGGCGAACTCGCCCAGGCCATGCAGATACACGCTTTCCACCAATGCGGCGGTGTCCGCATCGATGCTGTAATCGTCGATGGCAATCGTTGGCGGCACTGCAGCCTTGTAGTAACTCACGCCCGCAATCAGGTGCAGCAAGCGAAGCGCCTGTTGCACGGCAGCGGCGTGTGCGCCCTCAAACGCGAACGGTGCGCCCGGCACGGCGACGGTTTCCACCAGTTCCGGGCCCTGGTCGAAGGCATACACCAGCGTCGCCACGCCGGTCTGCGCGTCGAGCGCGCAGCGCACGAAACGGAATGTGGAGATCTGGTGTTTGTCGAAAGCGCTCATGGACTACCTGCAGGAACGTGCAAACGACGCAGATAACGTCGGCACAGGACATATTCAATCATGGAAAACGGTACCGCGGCCCACAGCAGCGGCAGGCAACCGACCGCGAACAGCAGCAGCACGACCTGCGAGCCGATCACCTTCGCATCGCCGGTCACCGCCAGCGCCAGCAACAGGTACACCAGCAGCGCCGGCAGATAGCTGAGCCCGCTCAACAGCACCGTGCGCACCGCCATGCCGCCAGCCTGCCGTGCCGAGGCGCGCGCCTGGCGACGCTGCTGCCAGCGGCCGGAGCACCACGCGCCGGTGCCGGCGGCAAGCACTGCGGGCAACACCCACTTCAGGCTGTCGGTCCAGGGTACGCGCAGGTCGACCATGTCGATGGCCGTGGACATCACCATCGACGCAGCGCCGGCCAGCATGCTGAGCACCACGAACTCAGCCAGCGGGCGCATCGATGACCTCTTCGCGCGGCAACTCGCGCTGGTTGTAGGTGCTGGCCATCGAATAGCCGTATGCACCGGCATCGGCCACCAGCATCACATCCTCCGGCGCGGTGCTGGCCGGCAGCCGGCGGCGCTTGCCGAACACGTCCGAGGATTCGCAGATCGGTCCGACGATATCGAAACTGCCATCGGCCGGCGCGTCAAGCCGACTCAGGTTTTCGATGTCGTGCCAGGCGTCGTAGAGCGCCGGGCGAATCAAGGTATTCATGCCCGCATCCAGCCCCACGCGCTGCACGCCGTCCTTTTCGATCACCTGGGTGACCTGCGCCAGCAGCACACCGGCCTCGGCCACCAGATAGCGGCCCGGTTCGATCGCCAGGCGATAACCAGGATGCACGGCCTTGACCTCGGCCAGGCCCTTGGCCCATACCTCCAGATCGAACGGCTCGTCTTCGGCGCTGTACGGAATCGGCAGGCCGCCGCCGATATCGATGGTCTCCACCGTGCCGATGCGACGCGCGAAGCCGGCCAGTTCGTCGTACATCATCCGCCAGTGCTCGCCGGTCTCCACGCCGCTGCCCAGGTGCGCATGCACGCCGGTGATGGTGACATCGAGCGTGCGCGCCGCCTCCACGAACTCGTCCACGCGCGTGGACGACAAGCCGAACTTGGACGCCTTGCCGCCGGTATTGACCTTCTCGTGGTGGCCATCGCCGTGGCCCAGGTCGATGCGCAACCACACGTTGCGGCCACCAAACACCTCCGGCCAGTTGCGCAGCGCCTCGACGTTGTCCACGGTGACGGTCACGCCAAGCGCAAAGGCGGCTTCGTACTCGGCCCTGGACGCAAAGCTCGGGGTGAACAGCACCCGCCGCGGCGACAGCTCCGGCAGCGTCTGGAACACCCGGCGCAGTTCACCGTGCGACACGCATTCCAGCCCGAAACCAGCCTGTTCCAGCGCCATCAGGATCGCCGGATGCGCATTGGCCTTGATGGCGTAATAGCGCTGATCCACCGCGGCAATCTGCGCCAGCGCCTGCGCCCGCGCACGCACCGTGGGCAGGTGATAGACGTAACGCGGCGTGCCGGCCCTGGACAGGGTCAGCAGATGCGCGCGCTCGGCATGCCACCACGGCGTGGGCCGCGGCCGCACCGAGCCGATGATCTGCCGCCAGCGCGGTCCGAACACCTCGCCTTCGCTGACCGGCATCGCACCGCTGTCGATCAGTTCGGCATGCAGGATCGGCAGCAGGCCATCGGCATCGGCTTCATCGATGACGAAGGTCAGGTTCAAGTCGTTGGACGACTGCGAAATCATGTGCACGCGTTCCTGCCCGAACGTGGCCCACACATCGGACAGCTTGTGCAGCAGCGAGCGCATGCCGCGCCCGACCAGGGTGATCGCCGCGCAAGGAACAATGATCTTGACCTTGCAGATCTGCGACAGATCCGCCGACAGCGCCGCCAGTACGTCGGTATTGACCAGGTTTTCCGACGGATCCAGCGACACGGTGACATTGGTCTCGGCCGAACCGATCAGGTCCACCGACAGGCCATGCTTCTTGAACAATGCGAACACATCGGCCAGGAAGCCCACCTGCTGCCACATGCCGATGCCTTCCATCGACACCAAGACGATACCGTTGCGACGGCTGATCGCCTTGACGCCAGGCACCGGCTCGGCGCTGCCGTCGATGCTGGTGCCGGGCAGATCCGGGCGTTCGGTATCCAGGATCGCCATCGGCACGCCGGAATCGCGGCAGGGCTTGATCGACCGCGGATGCAGCACCTTGGCACCGGTGGTGGCGATTTCCTGTGCTTCGTAATAGTCCAGCCGGGTCAGCAGGCGCGCGTCGGGCACGTCCTTCGGGTTGGCGCTGAACATGCCGGGCACGTCGGTCCAGATTTCGACCCGGCTGGCACCGAGCAGCGCGCCGAAGTACGCCGCCGAGGTGTCCGAACCGCCACGGCCCAGGATGGCGGTGCCGCCATCGGCGTGTCGCGAAATGAAACCCTGCGTGATCAACAGGCGCGTGGGCTGCGCATCGAAACGCGCGCGCCAGTCCGCATCCGATTGCCACTGGCATGACACCGACAGGCGCTTGGACCACTCGCTCTGATTGGGCTGCGGCGGCAACGCCGACAGCCACTGCCGCGCGTCCAGCCAGCCCATGTCCAGGCCACGGGCATGCAGATACGCCGCACCGATGGTGGAAGACAGCAATTCGCCCTGCCCCAGCACCTCGGCCTGCCAATCGAGCGTGCGCGTTGCGGCACGCGCATCGGCAAGCAAGGCGTGCAACGCGGCCAACCGCTCGCCCAGCACTGTCTGTGCATCGAGCTCGAGCTCGGCAACGAACTCGCGATGACGCTGCTCCAGCGCGGCCACGCGCTGCGCACTGTCGGCGGCGCCATCGGCAATGGCAGTGAGCTCGTTGGTCACGCCCGACAATGCAGACACCACCACCAGCACGCGGCCGCCGGTTTCGTTCGCCCGTTTGCCCGCCAGTTTTCCAATCGTGTCCCAGCGATGACGACGCGACACCGAAGTGCCGCCGAACTTGAGGACGATCCAACGATCGGTAGAGTGGGGAGCTGACATGGAGTAGGCGTTTGAGATTGGGGGGGGAAAAGCCGGTATACCGGGCGGAACCCCCGATTCTACTGCCAATATCCGTTGCATGACCTTGTCAGTGGCCGCAATCCGCGCTGTGCTATCGCCGCGCCACAACGGTTTACGCTGCAACCATCCGCATGACTGCCTGACCCGAGACCGCGCATAGATGAGCAAGCATCGCTACCTGCAACTGGACGTCTTCGCCAGCCGCACCGGCTCCGGCAATCCGCTGGGCGTGGTGTTCGACGCGGGTGCACTGTCGAGCGAGCAGATGCAGCAGATCGCCGCATGGCTGAACCTGTCGGAGACGATCTTTTTCCTGCCGGTCAGCGTGCCGGACGCCGACTATCACATCCGCATCTTCACCCCGCGCGCGGAACTCCCGTTCGCCGGCCACCCCAGCGTGGGTGCGGCATGGGCCGCGGCCACCCACGGGCTGACCGGCTTTAAGGCCGACGGCCGCCTGCGCCAGCAATGCGCAGCCGGCGTGCTGCCGGTGGAGGTATTCGACCGACACGGCGCCCTGCAGGTCCGGCTGCGCGCACCGCGTGCGCACCTGGTGGCGACCGGCGACAGCCACGCAGCAGCAGTGCATGCCGCCTGCGCCGGGTTGCGCACGGCCCCGCATCCGGCAGCGTTATGGAACAACGGCCCCAATTGGTGGCTGCTGGAACTGGCCGATGCCGATGCGGTGCGGCAGGCCGTGCCCGATTTCGCCGCGATCACCCGCCTGACCCAGGCCAGCGCGGCCACCGGGTTGGCCATCTACGCGCCCGACGATGGCGGCACCGAAGACCTGGTCGTGCGCGCGTTCTGCCCCGGCGATGGCATCCCGGAAGACCCGGTCACCGGCAGCGCCAATGCGTGCATCGCCGCACGCCTGCACCGCGAGGGACGCCTGCCGGGCGAGGGCTCGCGCTACGTCGCCAGCCAGGGCCGTGAGGTCGGCCGCGACGGACGCATCCAGGTGGAACTGGACGAGCAGGGCGAGGTTTGGATCGGCGGAACGACGCTGCAGGTGATCGACGGCCACATCGATTGGTAAGCTGCCGCGCCCTGCCCGCGAATCGCCCCTCATGACCACCCGCCGTTTCCTGCAACTGGATGTGTTCTCCGCCCGCCCAGGCAGCGGCAACCCGCTGGCAGTGGTACTGGATGCGCAGGGGCTGGACGATACCGCCATGCAGGCGATTGCGCGCTGGACCAAGCTGCCGGAGACCACCTTCGTGTTCCCTGCAGCCGATGCCCACAGCAGTTACCGGTTGCGCATGTTCTCGCCGCAAAAAGAAGTCCCGTTCGCCGGCCACCCCAGCGTGGGCACGGCGCATGCGGTGCTCGACGCCGGGCTGGCCGCGCCCGACGACGGCCTGCTGGTGCAGGACGGCATCGCCGGGCAGTTGCCGCTGCGGGTGGAGCAGATCGATGGCCACCGCAGCATCGCCATCCGCACGCCACGCGCCCGCGTCGCCGAACAGGTCACTGCCGACGACCCGCGCCTGCACGCTGCGCTGCATGGCTGGCCGCTCGGCAGCCTGCCACCCGCGTTGATGGACGGTGGACGCACCTGGTGGGTAGTGGAACTGGCCAGCGAAACCGCCTTGCGCAGCCTGCAACCGGACTGGGACGCGATTGCCGCGTTGGCCGAATCCACCGGCAGCATGGGCGTGTTCGCCTATGCGCGCGCCGCGACCGCAGGCAGCTACGACCTGGCCGTGCGCGCGTTCGTCGGTAACGGACGGCGCTTCGAAGACGCCGCTTCCGGCGCGGCCAATGCCGTGCTGGCCGCATGGCTGGACAGCCGCCATGCGCTACCTGGCAGTGGCCGCCGCTATGTGGTCAGCCAGGGCCGCGAAATCGGCTTCGATGCCTTGCTGGAGCTGCGTATCGACAGCAACGGCGACGTGTGGTCCGGCGGCCAGGTGCAGACGGTGATTCGCGGGACCTTGGACTGGAGTTGAGCTGTGGGCTGCAGGGCTGCAGCGTCACTGTCTCCGCCAAACTGAGACGGGTGGTCTAAGACAAACCTGACCGACATTCTTCTGCGCTGGGAGCTCAGCCCGATACCACCCAACGCGCAGCGCGCCTGCGTTTGGCCGTCGAATCCAGAAGTTTTTGCAGTCTTTCGCATGCGACGTGCCATCGAGCACCATCGCACAATGCTCACTCACTGCATGACTCCCGACGCAAAAAACGCTGCGGTCTCCCGCAGCGTTTTTTTACAAACAGCCCCGATGCAGTCAATCAGTCGGGGCGTACGTCCACGCGCACGCGGATCCGGTCGCCCGGGTTGTAATCGCTACGCGTGTGATACATGCGGCCGCCGTATTCGTAGGTCACGTCGTAACCGTCCACCCGTTCGCGCGTGGTGCGATACGACACCGGCTCGCAGACGCTGACGTTGCCCTGATAGGTGCGGTGATTGGCTTCGTAGATCGAACGACCCGCCGCGACACCGGCCATGGTGCCGACAGCGGTGCCAACCAGACGTCCGTTACCGCCACCCACCTGACTGCCGAGCACCGCGCCGGCAATACCGCCGATGACGCTGGCGACGCCGCGGTTGGAGGCATTGGGCGAGCCATAACTTCCGCCATCGCGATAGTAGCCATCATTGCTGGTGTAGTAGCCATCGGACGGGCGGTTGTAGCAGCGCTCGCTGCTGCGTTCGTTGTAGGAGTCCGACACGATGATCGGGTCCACGCGCACCACCCGCGCGTATTCGTAACGACCGTCCTCGTAGCCGCCGCGATAGGTGTCGCGGTAGCCGCTGTCGTAGCGCTGCGCCGTTGCGTTGCCCGCTACGGCCAGACCCATTACCAGAGCACCAAGCACAAGAGTTTTCATTGCGGCAGCTTCACAGGGAGGACACGCTGCCGATGCTCGGCTCGCGGCAGTGAAACCGCCCTGAACCAGACGGGCCGTCGAGAGTCCTATTCAGGTTGTCGCCAGCTGCATGGCGCCGGCGCGCGCCGACGCCATGCACGCGCAGCGCATCAGTTGGAGAACTCGGTCTCCAGACTGATCGGCACTGCGCTCAATGCCTTGGACACCGGGCAATTTTTCTTGGCGGTATCGGCCAGCTCGCGAAACTTGGCTTCATCGATGCCGGGCACCACGGCGGTGAGCTTGAGGCGGATCTGCGACAGCTGCGGGCCGCCTTCCATCGACAGGTCGACGTCCGCGCGCGTATCCAGCGAGGCCGGCGGGAAGCCCGCTTCGCTCAGCTGCGCCGACAGCGCCATGGTGAAGCAGCCCGCGTGCGCAGCGGCGATGAGCTCTTCCGGATTGGTGCCCTTCTCATCGCCGAAGCGGCTGCTGAAGGCGTAGCGGGTGTTGTCCATCAGGCCGCTTTGCGGCGTGCTGAGCTGACCCTTGCCGGTCTTGAGGTCGCCTTCCCAGTGTGCGGTGGCATGGCGCGAAATACCCATTGTGGTCTCCTGCGATGAAAGGGACCTCACGATAGGGGAGCGGGTGTTACGCGGTGGTGCTGGGAATCGGGAATCGGGAATCGCAAGAGCAGGCTACGGGTTGGGTTTGTTGGCAAGGCTCTGGGCCATTGGCAACGGGCCTGAAAATCTGCTGCCCGGAAATGCGGTTATTGGTTTAGTGCTTCGCCGCTAAACAGGTGCCGCACAGGAGTGCTGCAGCCTTATGCAGCACTCCTGCATCGCGAACTTCGCGACTTAGGCAATCGATACGACGCAACGGCGTGGCTGCACCTGGCACACAGTGCAGACGGTGATACGGCGCTTCACCACCAAGGCAGGCGTTTCAGCTGCACTAACAGCGGGCAACGCGTCGTGGCCGACGACGCAGCGCTCAGGCGCGCAAACGTTCTGTATCGATTCGTGCGACCTGCCTCGGTCGCTTCACGTCCGCGCTCGCCTGGTGGCGGACGCGGGTATTCTTCTGGCGGCCTCAACCCAGCAGGGTTTCCAGCACCGCCATGCGCACCGCCACGCCGTTGGCAACCTGGCGCAACACGCACGATTGCGCGCCATCGGCGACTTCGTCGGTGATTTCCACGCCGCGATTGATCGGGCCCGGATGCAGTACCGCCGCATCGCGTCCGGCACGCGCCAGCCGCTCGCGGGTGAGGCCGTATTCGGTGTGGTACTGCTCCAGCGAGGGCACCAGGCCTTCTTCCATGCGCTCGCGCTGCAGGCGCAGCATCATCAGCGCATCGGCGCCTTCCAGCATGGCGTCGAAGTCCTGGCCGACCACGCAGCCGTCCAGCATGTCGTCATCGGGCAGCAGGCTCGCCGGGCCACAGACGCGGATCTCGCCGGCGCCCAGCGTGCGCAGCGCATGCAGGTCCGATCGCGCCACGCGCGAGTGCTTCACGTCGCCGACGATGACGACCTTGAGCTTGGAGAAATCAGTGCCCTTGGCCTGGCGCAGGGTGAGCATGTCGAGCAGGCCCTGGGTGGGGTGCGCGCTGCGGCCGTCGCCGGCATTGATCAGCGCGGTGCCCTCGCCGGCTGCGGCGGCCAGCGCTTCCACCGCGCCGTCGTCGGGATGGCGCACCACGAACCCGCGCACGCCCATCGCCTCCAGATTCTTCAAGGTGTCGCGCGCCGTCTCGCCCTTGCGGGTGGAAGAGGTCGACGCGTCGAAGTTGAGCACGTCGGCGCCCAGGCGCTGCGCAGCAAGATGGAACGAGCTGCGCGTCCGCGTGGACGGCTCGAAGAACAGCGTGCACACCGCGGTGCCGGCCAGCACGCTGCGCTTGCCGACGCGGCCCACCGCAGCATCGCGGATCTGGCCGGCGCGATCGAGCAGTTGCAGCAGCGTGGCGCGCGGCAATCCTTCCAGGGTGAGCAGGTGACGCAAACGTCCATTCGAATCGAGTTGCATGGCAGCCATCGCAGGTCAGGAATCAGGGAAGAAGAGTGGCCTGGTCGGGCGCGGCCAACCAGCGTTCGACGATCACGGCCGCGGCCATCGCATCCAGTGCCTCGGCATCGCGGCGACGCTTGCGCCCATCGGCGCGCTCGCACGCGAAACGCTGCGCGGCCTCGACCGAACTGGAGCGCTCATCGATCAACACCACCGGCAGCGCATAGCGCTCGCGTAGCTGGCGGGCGAATGCATGGGCACGCTTGCGCGCAGGCTGATCCTTGTCGTCCAGGGTGAGCGGGTCGCCGACCACCAGGCCGTCGGGCCGCCATTGCTTGTGCACCCGGTCCAGGGCTACCCAGTCCGGGCCGCCGGCATGCACGCTGATCACGGCCACCGCACGTGCGCCTGCACCCAACGCGGTGCCGACCGCCACGCCGATCCGGCGCGACCCCACATCGAAGCCCAGCACCGTGCCATCGGGGCGGTTGGTGCCCGCCTCAGGCATGCCCGGAATAATCCGTCAGCCGGAACAGATCCACGCCGATGCGCCCGGCGGCCGTCTGCCAGCGATCTTCCAGGACGGTATCGAACAGCACGTTGGCATCGGAGGGCGCGGTCAGCCAGCTGTTCTCGCCCAGCTCGAATTCCAGCTGCCCCGCCCCCCAACCTGCACAGCCCAGCGCCACCAGCGCATTACGCGGGCCTTCGCCGGCGGCCATGGCTTCGAGGATGTCGCGCGAGGTGGTCAGGAACACGCCCTGCCCCACTTCCAGGCTGGAATCCCACTCGCGCGCATCGTCGTGGATGACGAAGCCGCGCTCCGGGTGCACCGGCCCGCCACTGAGCACGATCTGCTCGCACAGCTGCGCGTCTTCGGTTTCGATCCCCATCTGCGACAGCACTTCGCCCAGGGTGTACTCGGACGGGCGATTCACCAGCACGCCCATCGCGCCGTTCTCGTCGTGCTGGCAGATCAGCGCGACGCTGCGCGAAAACGTGGGGTCGGACAGCGCCGGAAGCGCGATCAGCAGTTGGTTGGCCAGAGGCGTGGGTAAAACGGACATGGCCGCATTCTAGCCGTTCGTTCCGCCGCGCGCAGAGGCGCTGCCATACTGGCCGCTTGCCTCGAACATGGACCGTGCATGCGAACCCTCCCCAGCACCGACAATCTCGGCCCCGAAATCCCCCTGCCGCGACAGACCCGTGCCTTCATCGTGCTGGTCGCGCTGTTGCAGGGCGGGTTGCTGTACCTGGCCGCCCTGGGCGCGCAGCACGACGTGCGGCCGTTCACCGAACTGGGCGTGCGCATCTGCTGGTACACCCTGGTGATGACGGCGCCCAGCATGCTGCTGCTGAGCCTGCAGCAACTGCGCGATCGCTGCCTGTGGCAACACGTGGAACTGACCGACCTGGAGCAGATCCGCAAGCAGATCATCGTGGCTGCCGGCAAGACGGACCCGCCAGCCGATTGGTGGACCTATCTGCTGAGGTCCGCGCCGCGCCTGCAGGATCGGGGAGAGTGCACGCACAACGACAGCCGCTGCATCGTCAGCAGCGACGATCTGGACCGGGACGGCCAGCCCGATGTGTTGCTCTGCGATGTCAAAGGCGACCATGCGATCGCCTGCGTGCTGTATGCGCGCAACCAGGGTGGCTGGTATCAGGCAGGCACGACCCGGTTCTATTCCGGCAGCAACGATGCCCAGACCCTGGCACGCCAGGCACTGCGCGACGGCCAGGTGCAGGCGCGTCCCAGCCGCGGGCCGGACCTGGTGCTGCCGGGCGACAGGCGTATGAGCATCAAACCCACCGACGAAGGCATCAGGCAGGAGCGCGCCCCATGAGCGACTATTGCAGCATCGCCCCGGGCCACCCGGTGCACGGCCATTACCACGACCACGAATACGGCTTCCCGCAACGCGACGAACGCGAGCTGTTCGAGCGATTGGTGCTGGAAATCAATCAGGCCGGCCTGAGCTGGGAGACCATCCTGCGCAAGCGCGCCAATTTCCGGCAGGCCTATGACGGCTTCGATGTGGATACCGTGGCTGGCTACGGCGACACCGGCATCGCCCGCCTGCTGGGCGATGCCGGCATCATCCGCAATCGCCCGAAGATTCTGGCGGCCATCCACAACGCGCAGGTCATCCAGACGCTGCGTCGTTCGCACGGCAGCTTCGCGCAATGGCTGGACGCGCAGCACCCGCTGGACAAGCCGGCCTGGGTCAAACTGTTCAAGAAGACCTTCCGCTTCACCGGCGGCGAAATCACCGGCGAATTCCTGATGAGCCTGGGCTACCTGCCCGGCGCGCACCATGCGCAATGCCCGGTCTACAAGACGATTGCCAGGCTGAAACCGGCATGGATGCAGCACGCGTGAGCCGGCATCTGCACGGCGTCGCACGCAACGCCGGTCCGTTGTTTGGTATGCCAACGCTGCGTATCGCATTGCGCTCGCGCAGCGCGTGGCTGCTGCTGGCTGGCCTCACTGGCATCATCGCGCAGAAGTCACCCTAGAAGCGGCGAACGGTTCGCCGTCTGCGGTCACCACGGGTGCGCAACGCGCCGAACCGCAGATCACACCCCCATGTAGCGATGCGGGCGGTGATTGAACATCAGCACCAGACTCAGCATCAGCGCGCCGATCGCCGAATACAGCACCTTGTCCGGCTTCAATACAAAGAACGCCCCCAGCATCAGCATGGCATCGAAGCTCATCTGCACCTTGCCCGCACTCCAGCCGCGCTCGCGCTGCAGGTAGACCGCCAGAATGCCGATGCCGCCCAGGCTGCCGCGGTGACGAATGAAGAACAGGATGCCAAGGCCGGACAGCGCACCGCCGGCAATGGCCGAAAACGCGGTGCTCATCTGCGCGTAATCGGCCCAGCGCGGCAGCAGATTGGTCAGCGCGCCGCAGGCAGCGACCGCCACGAAGGTCTTCAGGGTGAATTCCCAACCCATCCGGCGCACGCTCAACCAATAGAACGGCAGGTTGACCAGCACGAACACCAGGCCAAAGTTCCAGCCCAGCGCGTAGTGCAGCAGGAATGCCACACCCGCCATGCCGCCGATCATCAGGCCGCCCTTGGCGAAGATCGCCAGACCCAGCGACGCGACCAACGTCGCCAGCAGCATGCCCTGCACGTCCTCCGCCACCGAATGATGGAAGGCGTGATCGTCGGCAGCGGTGCCCGCCGAATCCGGCGGCGGCGTCAACGGGCCGGAGGTGACCACAGCGCCGTCATCGGGCAACGGGGCCTGCTCCGGACGCAGATCGGAATCGGTAAGGCTCACAGGCGTGGGGAACTGCAGTGGGGTGCGATATTAGACACTATCGGCTGGTGCGGTTACATCTGTAACCGCAATGGTCATCCGGCGGGCACTGCCGCGCCATACGTTCGACGCTGCAGCAGAGATCCTCTTTGCCCGCGCTGGCTCGACTGCGGCGCCTGCCGGCGTCCCCAGTTGCGGGCCTCAGCGAACCTCGGCAATCTCCACGCCATCCAGCCCCTGTGCCAGGGTCTTGGCATCGCCACCTTGAGAGAGCTTGATGCGCAGACGCACTTCGTTCTGCGAGTCGGCGTAGCGCAGCGCGTCTTCGTAGCTGATTTCACCGGCCTGGTAGAGCTCGAACAGGCTCTGATCGAAGGTGCGCATGCCCAGGTTGGTGGACTCCTTCATGATCTCCTTGAGCTTGTGGATCTCGCCGTCGCGGATGTAGTCCTGCACCAGCGGCGTGCCCAGCATGATTTCCATCGCCACGCGGCGGCCGCGCCCGTCCGGCGTCGGAATCAGCTGCTGCGCGACCACGCCCTTGAGGTTCAGCGACAGATCCATCAGCAGCTGGTTGCGGCGGTCTTCCGGGAAGAAGTTGATGATGCGGTCCATCGCCTGGTTGGCGTTGTTGGCGTGCAGCGTGCACAGCACCAGGTGGCCGGTTTCGGCGAAGGCGATGGCGTGGTCCATGCCTTCGCGGGTGCGCACTTCGCCGATCATGATCACGTCCGGCGCCTGGCGCAGGGTGTTCTTCAGCGCATTCTCCCAGCTGTCGGTATCGATGCCGACTTCGCGCTGGGTGATGATGCAGCCTTCGTGCTTGTGCACGAATTCGATCGGGTCCTCGATGGTGATGATGTGCCCGGTGGAATTCTGGTTGCGGTAGCCGATCATTGCCGCCAGCGAGGTCGATTTACCGGTACCGGTGGCGCCGACGAAGATGATGATGCCGCGCTTGGTCATCGCCAGCGTCTTGATCACCGGCGGCAGGCTCAGTTCTTCCACGGTGGGAATGCGCGTCTCGATCCGGCGCAGCACCATGCCCACCTGGTTGCGCTGGTAGAAGCAGCTGACACGGAAACGCCCGACCCCGGACACGCCGATGGCGAAGTTGCACTCGTGGGTCTTTTCGAACTCCTCGCGCTGCGAGGGCGTCATCACGTTCAGCACCAGGTCGCGACTCTGCTGCGCGGTCAACGGTGTCTGCGTGATCGGGCTGATCTTGCCATGCACCTTGATCGCCGGCGGCATGCCGGAGGTGATGAACAGATCCGACGCCTTCTGATGCGCCATCAGCTTGAGGAAGGAGGTGAAGTCGATGGTGCTCATGGCGTGCTCCTCGGGAGCAGGGATTCGGGATGGGAGATTCGGGATTCGCAAGAGCGGGGTCCGGTCAGGGAGCCGCCGTTGCGAATCCCCAATCCCGAATCCCGAATCCCGGCTACTCGAATATCCGCTTGTCCTTGGCGTATTCGCGCGCCTGGTTGCGCGTGATCAGGCTGCGCTTGACCAGGTCCTGCAGATGCTGGTCCAGGGTCTGCATGCCGTATTGCTGGCCGGTCTGGATCGAGGAATACATCTGCGCCACCTTGTCCTCGCGGATCAGGTTGCGGATGGCCGGGGTGCCGACCATGATTTCCCAGGCCGCGGTGCGTCCGCCGCCGACCTTTTTCAACAGCGCCTGCGAAATCACCGCGCGCAGCGACTCGGACAGCATCGAGCGCACCATCGGCTTTTCGCCGGCCGGGAACACGTCGATGATGCGATCGATGGTCTTGGCGGCCGAGCTGGTGTGCAGGGTGCCGAACACCAGGTGGCCGGTTTCCGCGGCGGTGAGCGCCAGACGGATGGTCTCCAGGTCGCGCAATTCGCCGACGAGGATGATGTCCGGGTCCTCGCGCAGTGCCGAGCGCAGCGCTTCGTTGAAGCCGTGCGTGTCGCGGTGCACTTCGCGCTGGTTGATCAGGCACTTCTGCGAGGTGTGCACGAATTCGATCGGATCCTCGACGGTGAGGATGTGGCCGTATTCGTTCTTGTTGATGTAGTCGATCATGCCGGCCAGCGTGGTCGACTTGCCCGAACCGGTCGGGCCGGTGACCAGGATCAGGCCCTGCGGCTGGTCGATCAACTGGCGGAAGATCGGCGGGCAGCCCAGGTCTTCCAGCGTCAGCACTTCGGAGGGAATGGTACGGAACACCGCACCGGCGCCGCGGTTCTGGTTGAACGCATTGACGCGGAAGCGTGCCAGCGAGGGAATCTCGAACGAGAAATCGACCTCGAGGAATTCCTCGTAGTCGCGCCGCTGCTTGTCCGACATGATGTCGTACACCAGCGCGTGCACCTGCTTGTGGTCCAGCGCCGGAATATTGATGCGACGGACATCGCCATCGACACGGATCATCGGCGGCAGCCCTGCAGACAGGTGCAGGTCCGATGCCTTGTTCTTGACAGAAAACGCCAACAGTTCAGCGATATCCATGCGCTGCTTTTCCCCTAGGCTGCGATTGGAAGGTACTCCCCGGCCGGCAGTATAGCGTTCTGGCAGCGCGCGGGAAGCGGCCGGACGCCGGTTCAGGCCGGCAGACCGGTGCAGGGCTGAAGGCGTTGTTTTCCGGGCATGGGCGGCATGGTGCCTGCCCGTATCCGGACCTGGCGCCGCCGAAGGCAGCCGGCAACAGCCGTACATGTGCGCAAACCTTCCACCTGCCCCGTCTGCGCACCTAGTCACCTCCTTTATATAGGCGGCCGGACGCTGTGCGCTGGAAGCCCGTCACCGGCAGCGGCACACTAGCGCCCCGCCTTTGCTGGATGTCCCCGTGCCGGTTTCGTCGCTGCAGCAGATTCTCGATGCCATCCAGGCCGCGGCAGCCCAGCATGCCCGCGGCGACGTCCGCCTGCTGGCGGTCTCCAAGACCAAGCCTGCCGAGGCCATCGCCGCGCTGGCCGCGCAGGGACAGCGCGCATTCGGCGAAAACTACGTGCAGGAAGCCGGGACCAAGGTCGCCACGCTCCGCGCACTGAAACTGGAATGGCACCTGATCGGCCACCTGCAATCCAACAAGGCCGAGCTGGCCAGCCGGTGCTTCGACTGGGTGCAGACAGTGGACCGCCCCAAACTGATTCCACTGCTCGCGCGCCATCGCCCGGACGACCGCGCACCATTGAATGTGCTGATCCAGGTCAACATCGACGATGAGCACAGCAAACACGGCTGCACGCCGGAGGCGATCGACGCGCTGGCCGACGCCATCGCACTGCAGCCCACATTGCGCCTGCGTGGATTGATGGCCATCCCCGCGCCGCTTCCGGAAGCGGCGCGGCGCGCAGAAGCGTTTACCCGCATGCAGACGCTCTTCGAACAGCTGCAGCAGCGCTTCGCGCAGGTGGACACCTTGTCGATGGGCATGAGCTCGGATTTCGCCGAAGCGATCGCGGCCGGCGCCACCATGGTGCGGGTGGGCACGGCGCTATTCGGCGCGCGCGCGCCCGCACCCGACGCACCTGCCTGATCCGCGTTGCGCGCACGCGCGCACAACCCATTCTTGCTTACTGGAGCTTCCAATGACCCTGCCTTCCGCGTCTGCGTCGTCCGTCAACGCCGGCTCCATCGCCTTCATCGGCGGCGGCAACATGGCGCGCAGCCTGATCGCCGGACTGATACGGCAGGGTGTGCCGGCTGCCCGCATCCGTGTCGCCGAGCCAGTTGCCGACCTGCGCGCGGCGCTGTCGCGCGATTTTGGCGTGGAGACGCTGGACAACGCATACGAGGCCGCCGATGGCGCGCAGACGTGGGTGCTGGCGGTCAAGCCGCAGGTGATGCCGTCGGTTTGCGCACAGCTGGCCGATCTCGCCCAAGCCCGGCAGCCGCTGCTGGTCTCGATTGCGGCTGGTATCACCGCAACGCAGTTGCAGCGCTGGTGCGGCGGCGAGGTGGCCGTGGTCCGCGCAATGCCCAATACCCCTGCCCTGCTCGGTGCCGGCGTCACCGGCCTGTACGCCACTGCACGCGTCTCCCAGACCCAGCGCGCGCAGGCGACCCAGTTGCTGCAGAGTGCCGGCGTCACCGTGTGGATCGACGAGGAGACACAGATGGACGCGGTGACGGCCGTTTCCGGCAGCGGGCCGGCCTACGTGTTCCTGTTGGCCGAAGCGATGGACGCGGCGGCACAGGCGCAGGGACTGCCGGCCGACACCGCCCGCACGCTGGTTCTGCAGACTCTGCTGGGTGCATCGCGCATGCTCACCGAATCGGGCGAGGCACCCGAGGTGCTGCGCCGTCGGGTGACCTCGCCCAACGGCACCACGCAGGCGGCTATCGAGACATTTCAAGCCGGTGGTTTCGAAGCGCTGACCGCACAGGCCATTGCCGCCGCCACCGAACGCGGCCGCAGCCTGTCAGCTGCCAACGATTAGGCGAGCTGTGCTGGCTGTACGACCTGCGGTTGCAAGGCGTGCGATCGATGCAAACGCGCAGCAACGCGCTGCCCCCAGAGCAAGCATCGGTCGGCCGCGCTCCTGGGAAGCAGAGCCTGGGCGCGATGCGGGCTCGCAGGCAATGGCGCGATGCCGCCACCGAACTGCAGTGCCCCCCCTACAGACCTCGCATGCGGACAATGCAATCGATGCCAATCAATGCCGCGTCGGCAACGTCCTGGCGCGGCATTGCCATCGCCCATTAAGGCGCGTGCACCGACATCGTGTCCTACGCCTGCGAGCATCCGCGCTCACGCGTGCATGCTCGCGCAACCCGCCTGCTGCTTTGCGTCAGATGCGACGCAGACCTGCGCACCGCGCGTGTTGGGCACGCTGTTTTGCACGCGTTCTGCGCCGCTGGTGAACGAATCCCGGTCGAAAGACGCTTTTTTTCGGCTGTTTCATCGTTTACCTATTGGCGACGCGCAGCAGTTGCCCTACATTTCGCGTTGCCGACCGGGTCGGCAGACCCAACACCACCAACGAATACGGAACGCATAACTCATGGCAAAAACCGCCGCTAAGAAGGCTGCCCCCAAGAAGGCAGTGAAAAAGGTCGCCGCCACCAAGACCGCAAAGCCGGCCAAGGCCGCTACGTCGGCCGCGCCGAAGCCGATCAAGGAAGCCCTGAGCAAGACCGGCCTGGTCGCGCACATCGCCGAATCCACCCAGCTGGCTCCGAAGGACGTCCGCGCCGTGCTGACGTCGCTGGAAGCCGCTGCGCATTCCTCGTTGAATAAGAAAGGCGTCGGCAGCTTCACCCTGCCCGGCATGCTGAAGATCACCTCGGTCAACGTGCCGGCCAAGCCGAAGCGCAAGGGCATCAACCCCTTCACCAAGGAAGAGCAGATCTTCGCTGCCAAGGCCGCAACCCGCAAGGTCAAGGTTCGCCCCCTGAAGAAGCTGAAGGACGCCGCGCTCTGATCGAGCGCGCATCCGGTGTCATCGAGACGGCCTTCGGGCCGTCTTTTTTTTGCGCAGTTCCAAGAGCGGCTACCAACCCGTAGCGAGCGGTCGTCAGGTGGGTGCGGACGGCATGGAGGAACCGGAGTGTACGCGTGGCACATGCCGCACCGAGCACCGGCCGCGCCTGCCTGGCGGTGAGCGCAGTAGTGTTGTGAGCTGCTCTAAACGTCATGGCAGCGCCGCACCACATGCCACTCATCACCGCTCGCCTACCCTGACCGGCGTCCCCACAAACACCATCGTCCGTGGCCCCTGCCCCTCCGACATCAAGCCCCGCACGCCGGCTTCGCCGCCGTCTGCTCTGGATCGCGGCGCTGTGCGTCCTGACGGTCGGTGCGCGCTGGGCCTGGCAGCTGCCGGTGGCCGACCGACTCCGCACCACCTGGGAACTATCGCAGATGCCGGCACCGCAGGCGCTGCGGATTCCGGTGCACAACGTGCGTGCCCGGCAGATCGCCGACACCTTCGGCGCGCCACGGGGACGCGACCGCACCCACGCCGGGGTCGACATCTTCGCGCCGCGCGGCACACCGGTGGTGGCGGCGACGCGTGGCGTGGTCAGCGCGATCCGCGATCGCGGCCTGGGCGGCAAGCAGGTCTGGGTGCTCGGTCCGGCGATGGAACGGCATTATTACGCGCACCTGGACGACTGGGCGGCTGGCCTGGCGGTAGGCGATGTGGTCGAGCCCGGCACGCCGCTGGGAATGGTCGGCACCACCGGCAATGCGCGCGGCACGCCGCCGCATCTGCACTATGGTGTGTATGGGCGCAACGGTGCGTATGATCCGCTGCCGCTGCTACGTACCACTGCGCCTTCGCCGGCCGACTGAGCACGCTGGAACACTGCGTCATGGCCGGCCCTATCGAGCGCGTCGCGGGCTGCGCCTATGGTGGTCATCTCCCGAAGCGGCGCGACCACCATGTCCCGAAAACGCTATCGCATCACGGTCACGCCCATCGAAAACGACGGCCGCCCCTGCGACGACCGCTGTACCATCGAGTTCGAACAGCGCTCGCGCGCCGACTGGATGCGCCTGCTCGAGGAATTGCACCTGCGCCGCGACCTCAGCAGCGATGAGTGCGCTGCACTGACGGTGGGCTCGCAACTGCTGGAAGATCTGGCCGCGCGCCCGCGCGCGCAGCCCAGCGACGCGCTGGACGCGTTGCGGCCCAGGCTCCAGTTGCTGCTGGAGCGCCTGCAACGCGTGCACCCCGGGCCATAAGCGCACAGCTGGCTGCATGGCACCGTTACACTGCGCGCTTCGGGGACGGAGAGGCGCCATGCGCTGGATCGCTATTGCCATATCGCTAGCCGCACTTGCCGGCTGCAGTTGTCAGCGCAGCGCAGATCACCAGGTCGATGCGGCAACACCCGCGTCCACGGCGGCCACGCCACCACCATCGACCGATGCGGCCGATCGCAGTGTACCGGCGCCACCTGCGGCCGACGCGCTCGTCGCTGCGCAGGCGCGCACCGACCTGGCCGAAGCAAGCGCCACTGTGCAACGCTACCTGGGCGCGCTGCCCGGTGCTGCCCGTTCCGATGCCGATGCACTGTGGACAGGCGGGCGTCCGCCACCGGTGCCGGACGACGCCGCACTGCGTGCGATGACCGACATCCAGTCGATGCGGATCGACAACGACCCACCGGTGCTGCTGGACCCGGACAACCCGCAGCGACGGATCGAAGTGCCGGTGCGCATCGTCGTGCGCAGCGCGTCCGGTACGCAGCAGCTGGTTGGCGCTTATCGCCTGCAACCGCGCGCGGGGAGCAACACCCTGGAAATCTACTCGGCCACGTTGCACCCGGTACTGCGCTAACCCGTGGTTCACCGACGCGGGCTAAGGTTGTCTCACCTGTTGCCGGAGTCACTCGATGAAACTGCGTTCGCTTGCCGGATCCGCGCTCGCCCTTGCCTTGGCGCTGCCTGTCAGCGGCGCGTGGGCGGCGCCGCGGATCCAGGGACATCAGATCAGCATGCAGGCCAGCGATCTGCAGCAGTATCTGGGTGGCCGCTTCCCGCAAACGCATGACGCGCTCGGCGGACTGATCGAAATGACCGTCAGCAACCCGGCGCTGTCGCTGCCGCCGGGCGACCGGATGAAGATGGCCTTCGACCTGGCGGTTGCCACCGCAGGCGCCGCGCCGGCGCCGGTGGGCAATGTCACCTTGACCAGTGCGCTGCGTTACGACGCTGCCAAGCAAGGTTTGTATCTGGACCAACCCAGCATCGACGATTTCCGCCCGGCCAACGCCGGTGCGAAGCTCGACCACAGCACCCGTCAACTGCTCAATACCTGGCTGGCCGACTATGCGCGCAAGGAACCGATCTACCGGATCGACCCGGCGATCGCCGCCGCTATGGGCGCGGTGCAGGTGGAATCGGTGGGAATCCAGAACGGGCGCGTGGCCGTCAACTTCAACCAGAACATCGAGCAACTGGTGCCGGCGGCAGCGCTATCGGGAAAATAGGCCGCTCGCATCATGCGTGCACAGGCAAGACCGGCAGGTGCGACGCAATCGGCGCCTACACGAAGACCCGACGCGATAGCGCCGGGCCTTCCCTCATCTGATGCATGCCTACGCCGTCAGCGCCTCTGCGACTTCGGCTTTACGCAGTCAGTGCCTGGGCAACCGCAGCACTGAAGGGAGGAATGTCATCAGGCTTGCGGCTGGTGATCAACTGACCGTCCACTACCACTTCTGCGTCCTTCCAGCGCGCCCCGGCATTGCTCAGATCGGTCCTGACCGAGGGCCACGACGTGACATTGCGGTCGCGAACCAGGTCGCTTTCAAGCAACAGCCATGGCCCATGGCAGATCGCGGCAACCGGCTTGTTCGCTGTGGCAAATGCCTGAATCAAGCTGATCGCCTGCGCGTCGGTGCGCAGGGTATCGGGATTGAGCACACCGCCGGGCAGCACCAGCGCGTCGTAGTCTTGCGCCATCGTCTTGTCCAGCGAACGGTCCACCGCCACCGTCTGGCCCCAATCGGTGTGATTCCAGGCGCGGATCTTGTCCGCATCGCCCGGCGCGATCACCTCGACCTTGGCGCCCCAGGATTCCAGCAGGCGCTTGGGTTCCAGCAGTTCGGACTGTTCGAAGCCATCGGTGGCCAGCACCGCGATGGTCTTGCCAGAGAGCGAATACGACATGGGGGCTCCTTACTGAAAGAAGCCCGCACCGTAGGCAGCGTGGCGTTGCGCACCCGTGAACCGATGTATGCGTCGCGTCAGCGCGCGACACGCTTGCGGATGCTCAGCGCTTGGGCTGCAGCATCGTGCCGGTGCAGTTCTTGGAGCCGCAACGGCATTCCCAGATCTTCTTCAGCCGAGGCGTATGCCGTTCGCTCAGGGTAATGCCGTAGTTGTAGGTCAGCTCTTCACCGGGTTTGATGGCGCGCTTGGCCTCGATGAAGATCTTGTCCTTGCTGCGGTCGTCGCCCTTGGCCTCTTCGATCACCGCTTCGCAATTGGGATTGCAGCTGTGGTTGATCCAACGCGCGACATTGCCGTCGTAGTTGGCATCCAGAACATAATCGTCGCTGAGCGTAAACAAAAAGGTGTGCCCACTCTCCACATCGCCGGTGTCATCGGCATCCACTTCGGCATGCGTACGCAGGCGGCCCTTGTACTGGATGATCCGCTCGCCCTTGCGGAGCGGGGCGAGGGCGAACATGCCGTTGCCGTGGATACGTGACTTGCGGGCGGCAACTTTGCGCGACATGTAAGGATCCGGTGATGGGGCCGCTCATTGTGACTGCAGCGCGCCCGGGCGCCAAGCACAAGCGCGCCAACGCCGGCAATGGATGCGCTTGCCGGCGGCTGAACCGGGCGATTGGCCCTGCCGCGCCCAAAAGCGTACAATTTCGGTCCGCTTTCGGATTTCCCCGCCCGCTCATGTTGCGCGTCACCAAACTCACCGATTACGCCACTGTCGTGCTGACCGTGCTGGCTGCGCGCAGCGAGCAGGTGCTCAGTGCCAGCGAGCTGGCCGAGCAAGCCGGCTTGGAAGCGCCGACCGTGAGCAAGATCCTCAAACCGCTGTCGCAGGCCGGCCTGGTCGAAGGCCTGCGTGGCGTGCATGGCGGCTACCGGCTCGCGCGCGCGGCCAGCGAGATCACCCTGGTGGAAATCGTCGAGGCAATGGAAGGCCCGCTGGCGATCACCGAATGCAGCCAGGACCACAGCCAGTGCGGCATCGCGCAGACCTGCGGGGTGCGTTCCAACTGGCGCCTGATCAACGACGTGGTGGGCGATGCCCTGCGCCGCGTGACGCTGGCGCAGATGCTGCAGCCCCTCTCCCTCCCTGGCGACAGCCGCCGGCGTTCCATCGCCGCGCGCGTCGCGACCACCTGACCTGTAGGCAGCCCGATGGCCACCGAACTTGCTCCTCCGCAGAACGCCGAAATTATCGAACGATTGGGCCGGCGTTACGACGCCGGCTTCGTCACCGAGATCGAATCCGATTCGCTCCCGCCCGGCCTGGACGAAGACGTCATCCGTGCGCTGTCGGCCAAGAAAGACGAGCCGCAGTGGATGACCGACTGGCGTCTGGAGGCCTACCGCCATTGGCTGAAAATGCCGATGCCGGAGTGGGCGAAACTGCAGATCGCGCCGATCGATTTCCAGGCGCTGAGCTATTACTCCGCGCCCAAGGGTCCGAAGTACGCCTCGCTGGACGAAGTGCCCAAGGAACTGCTCGACACCTACGACAAGCTCGGGGTGCCCCTGCACGAGCGTGCCAAGCTGGCCGGCGTGGCGGTGGATGCGGTGTTCGATTCGGTGTCGGTCGGCACCACGTTCCGCAAGGAACTGGCCGAAAAGGGCGTGATCTTCTGCTCGATGTCCGAGGCCATCAAGGAGCACCCGGAGATCGTCAGGCAGTACCTGGGCAGCGTGGTGCCGGTCGGCGACAACTACTTCGCCGCGCTCAACTCGGCGGTGTTCTCCGACGGCAGTTTTGTGTTCATTCCCAAGGGCGTGCGTTGCCCGATGGAATTGAGCACCTATTTCCGCATCAATGCCGGCCATACCGGCCAGTTCGAGCGCACCTTGATCGTGTGCGAGGACAAGGCGTACGTCTCGTATCTGGAAGGCTGCACCGCACCGATGCGCGATGAGAACCAGCTGCATGCCGCGGTGGTGGAGCTGGTGACGCTGGAAGATGCCGAAATCAAGTATTCGACCGTGCAGAACTGGTACCCCGGCGACGAAGAAGGCCGCGGCGGCATCTACAACTTCGTCACCAAGCGTGCCGAATGCCGTGGCGCGCGCAGCAAGGTGACCTGGACCCAGGTCGAAACCGGCTCGGCGATCACCTGGAAGTACCCGTCGTGCGTGCTGATCGGCGACGATTCGGTGGGCGAATTCCATTCGGTGGCACTGACCCATCATCGTCAGCAGGCCGATACCGGCACCAAGATGATCCATATCGGCAAGCGCACCAAGAGCAAGATCGTCAGCAAGGGCATCAGTGCCGGGCGTGGCCAGAACACCTATCGCGGCCTGGTCAATGTAGATCGCAGTGCGGACGGCGCGCGCAATTACACTCAGTGCGATTCGCTGTTGATCGGCAAGCAGTGCGGTGCGCATACCTTTCCCTATATCGAGGTGAAGAACCCGGGCGCCACCGTCGAGCACGAAGCCACCACCTCCAAGATCAGCGACGACCAGCTGTTCTACTGCCGCACGCGTGGCATCAGCCAGGAAGATGCGGTGTCGCTGATCGTCGACGGCTTCTGCAAGCAGGTCTTCCGCGAACTGCCGATGGAGTTCGCCGTGGAAGCCAAGAAGCTGCTGGAAGTCTCGCTGGAAGGCAGCGTCGGCTGACGCCAACGGAATCGGGAGTGGGGAATGGAGAATCGGTATCGGTTCTCTTTCCTGCTCCTTGCCGCGCCAACGTCTCGCATTACCCATTCCCTATTCTCGATTCCCTATTCCCATGCTTACGATCAACAACCTCCACGCCGGCATCGCCGGCAAAGACATCCTCAAGGGCCTGTCGCTGGATATCCAGCCCGGCCAGGTGCACGCCATCATGGGGCCCAACGGCGCCGGCAAGTCCACGCTGGGCAATGTGCTGGCCGGGCGCGATGGCTATGAGGTCGGCGAAGGCAGCGTGCGGTTCGACGGCAAGGATCTGCTCGACCTGCCACCGGAAGAACGCGCCGCCGCCGGTTTGTTCCTGGCCTTCCAGTACCCGGTGGAAATCCCCGGCGTCAACAACACCTATTTCCTGCGCGCCGCGCTCAATGCGCAGCGCAAGGCACGCGGCGAAGGCGAGCTGGATTCGATGCAGTTCCTCAAGCTGGTGCGGCAAAAGCTGGCCGTGCTGCATCTGAAGGACGAGCTGTTGCACCGCGGCGTCAACGAAGGCTTCTCGGGTGGCGAGAAGAAGCGCAACGAGATCTTCCAGCTGGCGGTGCTCGAGCCCAAGCTCGCCATCCTGGACGAGACCGATTCCGGCCTGGACATCGATGCGCTCAAGAGCGTGGCCGACGGCGTCAATGCCTTGCGTTCGCCGGAGCGCTCGTTCCTGGTCATCACCCACTACCAGCGCCTGCTCGATTACATCAAGCCGGACGTGGTGCATGTGCTGGCCGAAGGCCGCATCGTGCAGAGCGGCGGCCCGGAGCTGGCGCTGGAGCTGGAAAAGCACGGTTACCACTTCCTGAAGGACCGCGTGGTGCCCGGGGTTGCCGCCTGATGAGCGCGCTGCTTGATTCCCTGGCGCGCAGTTTCTGCGGCGATGACAGCCGCCGCGCCGAACTCGATGCCGCCCTGCACAGCGGCCTGCCCGGCCCGCGTACCGAAGCATGGAAGTACACCTCGCTGCGACAGCTGGAACGGCGCAGCTTCCAGCCTGCGCCGCTGGTGCCGACGCTGATCGATGCCGCCGCGCTGGACGAGATTCCGTCGCCGCGCCTGGTATTCGTCAACGGGCGGCCGTCGCAGGCACTGAGCGATCTGTCGACCTTGCCCGATGGCGTGCAGCTGGGCACCTTGTCCGCGTCCCTGGCCGAAAGCGGCCAGGCGCAACAACTGCTCGGCCGGCGCTTCGACGGCAGCGACGAGATCTTTGCCCGCCTCAATGCCGCACTGGCCGACGAAGGCGTGCTGGTACAGGTGCAGGACGCTGCGCAGGTCGCGCTGCCGTTGCAGCTGGTGTTCGTCAGCGTGGCCGGCGAACACGACCTGGCCTGGCATCACCGGCATCTGATCGAATTGCGTGCCGGCGCGTCGTTGAACGTGGTCGAACATCACCTGCATGTTGGTGATGCGGCGCACCTGGCCAACAGCTTGATGCACGTGCACCTGGCGCAAAATGCGGTGTTGTCGCATGCACGCGTGCAGGCCGACAGCGCGCAGGCGACCTCATTGCTGCGCACCGATGCCGTGCTCGCGCGCGATGCACGCTACCACCGCGTGGATCTGGAACTGGGCGCCGGCCTGTCGCGGCACGAACTCAACGTGCGCCTGGAAGGCAGCAACGCCCGGCTCACCGCCAATGGCGTGCTGCTGGGCAATGGCCGCCGCCATGTCGACACGCGCCTGGGCATCGAACACATCGCCCGCGATACCGCCTGTGAGCTGGTATGGCGCGGCGTGGGTGCCGATCGCAGCCGCGTGGTCTTCCATGGCGGCATCCGCATCCGCCCCGGGGCCGACGGTACCGATGCGCGGCTGTCCAACAAGAACCTGCTGCTCTCGTCCAACGCCGAAATCGACACCCAGCCGGTGCTGGTGATCGACGCCGAAGAAGTCCAGGCCGCACATGGCGCCACCGTCGGCCAGCTCGACGACAACGCCTTGTTCTATCTGCGTTCGCGCGGCCTGCCGCAGGCGCAGGCGCAGCGGTTGCTGAGCGCGGCGTTCTGCCACGAGCCGTTACGGCTACTGCCGGACGCGCTGACCGCGGTGCTGGCGCTGCAGCTGGACCGCGCCCTGAATTCGGCGGGCGTGGCATGAACGTGCCGGCCGTTCCGCAGCACGCGGCGCCCGATTGGGATCGCGTGCGTTCCGATTTCCCGCTGCTGATGCGGCAGGTGCACGGCAAGCCGCTGATCTATTTCGACAATGCCAACACCGGGCAAAAGCCGCTCCAGGTGATTGCGGCCACCGACGAGTTCTATCGCCGGCAGAACGCCAATGTCAGCCGCGCAGTGCATGCGCTGGGAACCGAGGCAACCGATGCGTTCGAAGGCGCGCGCGGCAAGCTGGCGCGCTTTCTCAACGTGCGCGCCGACGAGCTGGTGCTGTGCAGCGGCACCACGTTCGCGATCAACCTGGTGGCTTACTCGTGGGCGCTGCCGCGGCTGGCTCCGGGTGATGTGATCCTGATCTCGCGCATGGAGCACCACGCCAACATCGTGCCGTGGCAGCTGATGGCCCAGCGCACCGGTGCCAGCATCCGCGTGGCCGAGATCACGCCCGACGGCGCGCTGGATCTGGACGCACTGCGCAAGGCGATGACGCCCGAGGTCAAGCTGCTCGCGGTCACGCATGTGTCCAATGTATTGGGCACGGTGAACCCGGTGCGCGAGATCTGCCGCGACGCGCGCAAGCGCGGCATCGTCACCGTGGTGGACGGCTCGCAGGCGGCGCCGCACCGGCGTATCGACGTGGCCGCGATCGGCTGCGATTTCTACGCCATCACCGGCCACAAGATGTGCGGCCCCACCGGTACCGGTGCGCTATGGGCGCGCCGCGAGCACCTGCAGGCGATGCCGCCGTTTCTGGGCGGCGGCGAGATGATCAAGGAAGTCAGCTTCGAGGGCACCGTGTTCAACGATGCCCCGCACAAGTTCGAAGCCGGCACGCCCAATATCGCCGGCTTCGTCGGCCTGGGTGCGGCTGTGGACTATCTGGATACCCTCGGTCTTGCGCATGTGGAAGCGCGCGAGGCGGAACTGCTGGCGCACTTCACCGAAGAGCTGCAGCGCATCGACGGCCTGCGCATCTTCGGCACCACGCCCGACAAGGCAGCGGTGGTGTCGTTCCTGGTCAAAGGCGCCCATGCGCACGACCTGGCCACCCTGCTCGACCTGGAAGGCGTGGCCATCCGCTCCGGCCAGCATTGTGCGCACCCGCTGCTGCAGTACTACAACGTGGCCGCCACCTGCCGCGCGTCGCTGGCGTTCTACAACACCCACGACGAGATCGAGCGATTTGTTGCTGCGCTGAAGAAGGTGCGGACGCTGCTGGGGTAAGTAGCAGACCCTTCAGTTCGCTGCGCCGCTGCAGTTCCTTCTCCCGCCGGGACATTGTCCTCCTTCATGGGGGAGAAGGCGCCCCGCAGGGGCGGATGAGGGTGCGCCTCAAGCGTCTGTCAGTGCAAGCAATGATAAACGCGTCGCCACGCGCCTCCAGAAGTGACGCTAGGACTGTTTTGCCGCGTACCCCACCCCAATCCCCGCTCCGCGCCCCGGCCCGCGCTTGCGGCGCGGGCGCTCCAAGGCACACGCGCCAGTGGCGCGTAAGCCGTGCCCTCTCGCCCCGACGGGAGAGGGGCTTGCTCAGCGGATCCTGCGCACACCGAGCTAACCGGCATGCATATCTGATGCAGCCGACCAAGCACCAGCGACTCCCGATTCCCGATTCCCGATTCCCCGATTCTCGCTAAACTGCGCTACATGCAGACCACCACCTTCCGCACCGCCACCGTCGATGACATCGACGCCCTTGTCCAGTTGGTGACTTCCGCCTATCGCGGCGACAGCAGCCGTGCGGGCTGGACCACCGAGGCCGATATCCTCGATGGGGCCCGCATCGATCCGGCCGTGCTGCGTCAGGACATCCTGCGCGAGCGCAGCCTGGTACTGCTGGTCGAACAGGATGGCCGCCTGCTGGCCTGCGCGCATATCGCCGACGACGACGGCACCGGGTATTTCGGCATGTTCGCGGTCGATCCGTCGCTGCAGGGCAGCGGGCTGGGCAAGACCCTGCTGGCCGAAGGCGAGCGCATGGTGTCCACCGAGTGGAGACTGCCGTTGATCCGTATGACCGTGATCGACGTCCGGCACGAGCTGATCGCCTTCTACGAACGCCGCGGCTACCACCGTACCGGTGCCTTCAAGCCCTTTCCGTATGGCGACGAACGCTTCGGCGTCCCCCTGCGCCAGGATCTGCGCTTCGAAGTCCTGGAAAAGCACTTCGAGCACGCCACGCCGTGAGCGAGACCTGGACCTTCGTCTGCGCCAGTGAGGCGTTGCTGCCCGGCGAAGTGCAGACCGTCTGGGACGAAGTGACCGACACCCCGATCGTGGTGTTCAACCTCGACGGCGCGCTGTATGCGCTGGAAGACCGCTGCAGCCACGAAGACTACGAGCTGTCGCCCGGCAGCTTCGACCCGGTGGCAGGCACCATCGAATGCCAGCTGCATAGCGCCCGGTTCGATATCCGCGACGGGCGTCCATTGTGCGCACCCGCCTACACCGCCGTACCCAGGTTCCCGGTCAAGCGCGAACACGACGGCATCTGGACCCGCGACGATCGCTGACCGCGACGTCGCATAGGCACGCAGCGCAGCAGGCCGACCAGGGCTTCCTTACCGCCGGTCAGCAGGATTGCAAAGAAGAATGATTTGCATTTAAGATTGCACCCCTTCAGGCCTTCTTAACAACTGGCCTTCTGCGATCCCATGCGCCTAGCCCTGCCCAGCCTCTGCTCCGCCCCCTCAACCTGCCTGCGCCCAATGGCGCCGCGCCCTGGTGTGCCTGCTAGATCGCTGCGGCGCACTGCGTCGGGCTAGCCGGCGCGTCATCCCTTTCCCATCCCGCATCCGCCGAGCCGCCGCCAGGCCGGAGCATCGTTTCCTTCTTCGAGACCTGCCATGACTCCCAGGATTTCCCCGCTCGCGTCGGCCGTGCTGTTGACGCTGTCCGCTCCTGCAATCGCCCAGCCCGGCGAGGCGCCCGCGCCTCCGGGTGCGGTGGATCTGGATGCGATCCGGGTGCAGCAGGAACGCGCGCAGAAGCCGTCCTCGCCCAAGTACACCGAGGCGCTGCGCGACACTCCGCAGACCATCACGGTTGTCACCAAGCAGACCATGGACCAGCAGAACCTGTTGTCCCTGCGCGACGTGCTCAGCACCCTGCCCGGCATCACCTTCGGTGCCGGCGAAGGCGGCGGCGGTTATGGCGACAGCATCAACCTGCGCGGCTTCACCGCCAGCAGCGACATCACCACCGACGGCGTACGCGACAGCGCGCAATACAGCCGCAGCGACACCTTCAACCTGGAATCGGTGGAACTGATCAACGGCGCCAACTCGGCCATGTCCGGCGCCGGTTCGGTGGGCGGCAACATCAATCTGGTCACCAAGACCGCCGGCCAGGGCGATTTCACCAACGTGCTGATCGGCGGCGGCAGCGACCGTTATGGCCGCCTCACCGTCGACAGCAATTACGACTTCGACAATGGCACCGCAGTGCGTCTGAACGCGATGGGCCACACCCAGGACGTGCCGGGCCGCGATGAGGAATTCCGCCATCGCTGGGGCTTCGCGCCGTCGGTGACGTTCGGCCTGGGCTCGGACACGCGCTTCACGCTGAGCTACCTGCACCAGCACGACAACAACCTGCCGCAGTACGGCGTGCCGTTCGCGCTCAGTCCGTTCAACGACGGCCCGCTGCCGGGCGTGGACCCGGAAACCTTCTTCGGTTACCGCAATACCTCGCGTCAGGAGATCGACGTGGACATGCTGACCGGCGTGCTGGACATGGATTTCAGCGACACCTTCAAGCTGCGCAGCCTGGCGCGCCTGCAGCGGGTGGATCAGTTCCTCAATGCCACCGCGCCGCAGGGCACCTGGTGCCTGCCCGACGGCACCGACCCGTACACCGGGCGTGCCTGCGTCGGCCAGCCGCCGGCCACCTGGAACCCGAACAGCGGCCCGCGCGGGTTGGTGCGCGACACCGAGAACTTCATCGCGCATAGCCAGACCGACCTGACCGCGACCCTGCACACCGGCGCCATCGAGCACCGCGTGGTCGCCGGCGTTGCCTTCAGCAAGGAAGACTTCGAACTGGACAGTGGCACGCTGTTCCGTAATGCCGATGGGTCCACCACCGGCATCACCTACCCGCTGCAGTCCTTCGACAATCCGTACAACATCTGGGCCGGCCCGCAGAACTATGTGCGCACCGGCCACAGCAAGGGCAGCCTGACCAACCAGGCGGTGTACCTGTTCGACACCCTGCAGTTCAACGCGCAGTGGATGCTCAATGTCGGCGGCCGCTACGAGCACAATGAAGGCGACAGCACCACCTACACCGTCAATGCCGCGGGCAATGTCACCGGGGTTGCCGCCGGCTTCCCGGCCGGCAGCAAGGAAGATCTGTTCTCCTACCGCGCCGGCCTGGTGTTCAAGCCGGTCGACACCGCCAGCCTGTATCTGTCCTACGCCAACAGCAAGACGCCCTCCAAGGCCTCGGTCAACGGCTCGTGCACGCCGATCGCCACTGCCACCGCCGGTGCCAACTGCAATGTCGCGCCGGAAACGGCGGTCAATATCGAGCTGGGCGGCAAGTGGGACGTGCTGGATGAGCGCCTGGCGCTGACCGCAGCGGTGTTCCGCAACGAGCGCGAAAACTACAAGGTCAACAGTGGCGACCCGCTGATTCCCGAGCAGGTCCTGGACGGCAAGGCGCGCGTGGACGGTATCGCACTTGGCGCGGCCGGCTACCTGACCGACCGCTGGTCGATCTTCGCCAACTACACCTTCCTGGACAGCGAGGTGCTGCAGAGCGTCTCCAATCGCACCGAAAGCCTCACCGGCGACCCGGTCGCCGGACGCGAGCTGGTGCAGACCCCGCGCAATGCCGGCAACATCTGGACCACCTACACGCTCAATCAGTGGACCTTCGGCTACGGCGTCACCTACCAGGGTGGGTTCTATCCGAACAATGCCTCGACCGCCGCCTACGTCAAGACCGATGATTACTGGGTACACCGTGCCATGGTCGGCCTGCGCGTCAACGACTGGCTCAGCCTGCAGTTGAACGTCAACAACCTGTTCGACGAGGAGTACTACACCAGCGTGCGCAACAACCTCACCGTCAATGCAGCCGGCACGGTCACCGCCGGCAGCGGCTGGGCTCTGCCGGGCGAAGGCCGCTCGGCAGTGTTGAACGCCACCTTCAGCTTCTGACCCTATGAAGCGCCATCCGCCCTGCGCGGGTGGCGTGGAGACCACCGCATGCTGTTGCCCATTCCCGATGTCCTCGATGCCACGCAACTGCGCGCATTGCGTGGGCGGCTGGACGCGGCCGACTGGGCCGATGGCCGCATCACCGCCGGCCACCAGTCGGCGCAGGCCAAGGACAATGCGCAACTGCCCGAAGACAGCGCCAGCGCGCGCGAGTCCAGCGCGCTGGTGCTGGAGGCGCTGTCGCACAGCAGCACGTTCTTTTCGGCGGTCCTGCCGCGGCGGATCTATCCGCCGCTGTTCAATCGCTACAGCGGCGGGCAGTCGTTCGGGTATCACGTGGACAACGCGGTGCGCTACGACCGCAGCCGTGGTGGCGCCGAGCCGGTGCGTACCGATGTTTCCGGCACGCTGTTTCTCAGCGACCCGGACAGCTACGACGGCGGCGAGCTGGTGATCGAAGACACCTACGGCACGCAGTCGGTCAAGCTGCCCGCCGGACATCTGGTGATCTACCCCGGCACCAGCCTGCACAAGGTCAACCCGGTCACCCGCGGCACGCGCGTGGCGGCATTCTTCTGGACCCAGAGCATGCTGCGCGATGCGGCGCAGCGCCGGCTGTTGTTCGAACTGGATGTCTCGATTCGGCGGCTGACGCAAGACACGCCGGGGCACCCGTCGCTGATCCAGCTCACCGGCGTGTATCACAACCTGTTGCGGCAGTGGGCCGATGTCTGAGCCCGCGCAGGATCCCGTACTGCTGCGCACGCAGTCCGAGCGGGCCATCGCCTCGCTGCGCAGGGCCGCTGCTGGCCAGGACAGCGCTGCGCAGCTGCTGCTCGCACAGCTGTATGCCGAAGGACGCGGCGTCCCGGCCGATCCGGCCACGGCGATGCTGTGGTACGAAGTGGCCGCCAATGCCGGGCAGCCGGCGGCCATGAACCAACTCGGCCGCTGCCACGAGCTGGGCTTCGGCACGCCCGTCAACGATGCGCTGGCGGCGCTGTGGTACCGCCGCGCCGCCGACCATGGCCTGGACTGGGGCATGTACAACCTGGCGCATCTGCATGCCTCCGGACGCGGAGTGGCGCAGGACCAGACGCAGGCCCTGGCGCTGTATCGCCAGGCCGCCGAACGCGGGCATGCCAAGTCGATGAACTTCCTGGCGCGCTACCTCGACCAGGGCCTGGCCTGCACCGCTGACCCGCACGCCGCGCGCGACTGGTATCGCAGGTCTGCCGAGGCCGGCGACTTTCGCGGCCAGGCCAGCTACGCCACCGTGCTGGCCGATGCGGGCGCGCTCGATCAAGCCGAGCGGTGGATGCGCCGCGCCATCGTCGGTGGGCATGCCGGCTTCCTGCGCCAGCTCACCGCCCTGCTCGGCAACGCGCCGCAGCCGCGCCTGCGCGCACTGCTGGGCGAGGTGACCGCGCGGCAATCGCAGTTGCAGGCAGCCACCGCTGCGGTCCCGGCCTGAGCACCTCATGTCGCGACCTGCCGCCACCGCCGCCAGTGCCCAGCAACGCCGCGGATTCTGGCTGCGCATGCTGCATCAATGGCACTGGATCAGCTCGGCGCTGTGCCTGATCGGCATGCTGCTGTTTACGATCACCGGGCTGACCCTCAATCACGCTGCGCGGATCGAAGCCAGCCCATCCACCGAGCAACGCACGCTCACCCTGCCAACTGCATTGTTGAAAACCCTGGGCAGCCGGCAGGACGGCGATGCACCGCTGCCGCCCCGCGTGGCGCAGTGGCTTGGACGCGAGCTCGATATCAGCATCGGCACGCGCAACGGCGAATGGTCCGCAGACGAGGTGTATGTCGCGCTTCCGCGCCCCGGTGGCGATGCCTGGCTGAGCCTGGACCGCATGAACGGTGCGATCGAATACGAGCGCACCTCGCGTGGCTGGGTCGCCTATCTCAACGACCTGCACAAGGGCCGTAACGCCGGGCCGGCGTGGGGCTGGTTCATCGACGTGTTCGCCATCGCCTGCCTGGTGTTCTGCATCACCGGGCTGTTCCTGTTGCATCTGCATGCGCGTCAGCGCCACATGACCTGGCCGCTGGTCGGCCTGGGCCTGTTGATCCCGCTGCTGCTTGCCCTGCTGTTGATCCATTGACCCCTTCCTCGGAGACGACCATGCGCGCCACCCTGACCATCGCCCTGAGCGGCCTGCTCGCCATGCCGGCGTATGCGGCCACGCTCGATATCACTGTCGAGATTCCCAAGCTCAATGTCGCCGAATACCACCGCCCCTACGTGGCGATCTGGCTGGAAGGCGCGGACCAGAAGGTCGCTGCCAACCTGGCGGTCTGGTATCAATCCAAGGACACCGCCGAGGGCCACGGCACCAAGTGGTTGCCGGATCTGCGTCAGTGGTGGCGCAAGAGTGGCCGCACGCTGGACGTGCCGGTCGATGGCGTCACCGGCCCGACCCGCCCGGCTGGCGCGCATGCGCTTTCCTTCCGCGACACCAAGGGCGCATTGAAGTCGCTGCCGGCCGGCCAGTACACGCTGGTGGTGGAGGCCGCGCGCGAAGTGGGCGGCCGCGAACTGGTCAAAGTGCCTTTCAGCTGGCCGGCAACAGCGCCGCAAAGCGCCAAGGCCAGCGGCAGCAGTGAACTGGGTGCGATCAGCCTGACCGCCAAGCCTTGATACCCGGCGTCGGCACGCGGCGTGGGCTGCCGTCCCACCCCCTGCCCGGCCGGCGCACGCTGCACATCGTCTTGCATTTTTCATTTCCACGCATCCAGCCAGCGCCGCGACGCGCGCTGATCGGACACGCGCCCACCGCCTTTCGCATTCTCAAGGAGTTGTCATGCAACGTTCTCTCGTCCTGATCGCCCTGCTTGCAGCACTGCCGGCTACCACGCTTGCGCACAAGGCCTGGCTGCTGCCCTCGCAGACCGTCATTGCCGGCGAAGCGCCGTGGATCACCGTCGACGCCGCGGTGTCCAACGACCTGTTCTATTTCAACCATGTGCCGTTGCGACTGGAGAACCTCAGCATCACCGCGCCCGATGGCAGCGCGCTCAAGCCGGAAAACCCGGCCACCGGCAAATACCGCAGCGTGTTCGACCTGCAGCTCACCCAGCCCGGCACCTACAAGCTCGGCATCGTCAACGCCGGCCTGTTCGCCAGCTGGAAGGAAGACGGCAAGCCCAAGCGCTGGCGCGGCAACGAAGCCAGCTTCGCCACCGAAGTACCCAAGAACGCGCAGGACTTGCAGGTGTCGCAATCGCTCAGCCGCGTGGAAACCTTCGTCACCCGCGGCGCGCCGACCACCACCGTCTTCAAGCCCAGCGGCAAGGGCATCGAGCTGGTGCCGGTCACCCATCCCAATGACCTGGTCGCCGGCGAAGCCGCGCACTTCACCCTGCAACTGGATGGCAAGCCGGCCGCCGGGCTGGAGATCGAGATCGTGCGCGGCGGCACCCGCTACCGCGATGCGCAGAACGAGATCAAGCTCAAGACCGACGCCAAGGGCGGCTTCAGCGTGACCTGGCCGGAGCCCGGCATGTATTGGCTGGAAACCAGCAGCGAAGACAGCAAGACCTCGCTGCCGCAGGCCAAGCAGCGTCGCCTGGGCTATGTGGTGACGCTGGAAGTGCTGCCGCAATAAGAGCAGCTGACAACACTGCTGCGCCGCCCTCCGGGGCGGGCGCGGTCGGTACCCGGAATCGGTCTGTCCCACTCGTACATTCCGGTTCCTGCGAGCCGTCCATGCCCACCTGGCCACTGCGCGCTACGTCCCTTAGCCGCAGTGGCGGCAGCGCACGCCAGGGTTCTGGTGACGTGTCAGGCTTCTCGCACGATGGAGCCGTCGCCTCGCGTTGCTGTCCGCGCGGCGACTGACCACGCTGGCATGGTCGAAAGGTACGCACGCCCGACGGCGTCGATCGCCGAACCGGCAGGATGCTGATGCAATCGGCCGCGCCGCACGTCACCATCATGTTCCTGCCGCAGTACCCGCTCACAGTCCACGTATGAACGCATTCGCTCCTGCAGACACCACGCTTGCCACCCTGGGCGGCCACAGCATGGGCACCACCTGGAGCGTCAGGCTGGTGGCGCCGCGCAGCCGCGACCTGCATCCGTTGCATGCGCGCATCCAGGCAGCGCTCGACCGCGTGGTCGCACAGATGAGCACCTGGGACGCGACCTCGGACATCAGCCGCTACAACCGTCTAGCGGCCGGCCACTGGCAGGCCTTGCCCGATGAGTTCCACACCGTGCTGCGCACCGCGCTGGACATTGCCCAGGCCAGCGACGGTGCCTTTGACCCCACCGTCGGGCCGATGGTCGAACTGTGGGGCTTCGGCGCCAACGCGGGCCGGCGACGGGTGCCATCGTCCGAGCAGATCGCGCTGGTGAGCCTGCGCTGCGGCTGGCAGCGCCTGGAACTGGATGGCCCGCGTGTCCTGCAACCGGGCGCGGTGGCGCTGGACCTGTCCGGCATCGCCAAGGGCTATGGCGTGGACTGCGTGCACCACGCCCTGGTACAGGCCGACATCACCAGCGCCTTGATCGATGTCGGCGGCGAACTGTTCGGCTATGGATGCAAACCCGATGGCAGCGCCTGGCGTGTGCTGGTCGAGTCCGCCCCCGATGAAGACGCCGGTGCGGCGCTGCCACCACGGGTGCTCACCCTGGACGGCGTCGCCGTAGCCACCTCCGGCGACCGCTGGCACCGCTTCGAAAGCGACGGTCTGCGCTACGCCCACACCTTCGACCCGCGCACCGGGGCACCGATTCCGCACGCGCCCGCCGCGGTCACCGTCCTCGCCGCCGATGCCATGCAGGCCGACGCCTGGGCCACCGCCATGACCGTGCTCGGGACCGACGCCGGGCTTGCCTATGCGCACAAGGCCGGCCTTGCGGTGCGCTTTCTGACCCGCCACGACGGCAGCCTGCGCGAAGCCATGAGCCCCGCCTTCGAGCTGCATCTGGCCGCCTCATGACAGCGGCACGCGCCCGGGTCTGGCTGGGGAATGGAGCGCTGCTGCTTGCCCTTGCCGCAATCGCTGCATGGCTTGCCAGCCTGCACCAAGGCGCATGGTGGAGTGCGCCGACGCCGCAGCGCTGGCAGTGGGCAGCACTGGGCATGACCCTGTATGCCGCGGTCTGCGCTGTCATTTTTATCCGCAGCCGCCAGCGGGCCGGCGTGTCGAACGCAGACAGCAGCGGCATGCTCATCGCCTGGGCCAGCCAGACCGGATTCGCCCGCGAGCTTGCCGAGCGCAGCGCGGCCGCGCTGCAAACGGCCGGCGTCGGCGCGCATGCACTGCCACTGGACGCGGTGGATGCCGATTTACTCGCCCGCGTACCGCGCCTGTTGTGCATCGTCAGCACCACCGGCGAAGGCGACGCACCGGATCATGCACAGGCGGCCGAGCGCCATTGGCTTGCCGGCAATGCGCAGGACCTGGCTGCCGTGCACTACGCGGTCCTGGCCCTGGGCGACCGCCGCTACGCGCAGTTCTGCGCGTTCGGCCATCGCATCGACGCCGGCCTGCAAGCACGCGGCGGCACGCGCCTGTTCGAGCGCATCGACGTCGACAATGCCGACCCGCGCGCCTTGCTGCAATGGCAGCAACGGCTGGCAGCACTCACACCGGCACTGGCGAGCCAGCCAGCGTGGAGTGTTCCGACCTATGCGATCTGGCAGCTGCGCGAGCGTGTCCATGTCAACCCTGGCAGTGCCGGCGCACCGATCTATCGGCTACGGCTCGTGCCCCGCGACGGCGCGCTACCGCCATGGAGCGCTGGCGACATCGCCGAGATCGCTCCGCACAACGCGCCTGCGCAGGTGGAGGACTGGTTGCAGCGGCACCGCTGCGATGGCGCGCTGATAGTCGATGGCCGTGCGTTGCGCGACTGGCTCGCGGGCGCGCAGCTGCCTGCAGATCCGGACGAAAGTGTGGGTGCATGCGCAGATCCAGCTGCATGCACGGAGGCAGATGCGAAATCGGATGCAGCGATCCCCCCTGCTGAGCTGGCGGCGATGGTGCATCGCCTGGTCGCGCTGCCGCATCGCGAGTATTCGCTGGCATCGATCAGCGAAGAAGGACACGCCGAACTGCTGATCCGCCAGCATCTGCATGACGATGGACGGTTGGGGATCGGCAGCGGCTGGCTGTGCGTCCATGCGCCTGTCGGTGCCGCGATTGCGCTGCGGTTGCGCAGCAACCCAGGGTTCCATCCACCAGCGCCTGAACGCCCGATGCTGCTGATCGGCAATGGCACCGGCATCGCCGGATTGCGCGCACATCTGCGCGCGCGTATCGCGGCCGGCGCACGCGACAACTGGCTGATCTTTGGCGAACGCAATGCCGCACACGATGCGTTGTACGCCAACGAGCTGCAGCAATGGCAACAGGACGGCTGGATTGCGCGCATGGACCTGGCGTATTCGCGCGACCCCGCCTCCCCGACACGTTACGTGCAGCACGCGCTTGCCGCCGCGGCCGAGACCCTGCGCGAATGGATCGACCGCGGCGCCTGCATCTATCTCTGCGGCAGCCTGCGCGGCATGGCGCCGGAAGTGGACCGCACCCTCGACACCATTCTGGGGCCGGCGACCAGGCAGGAATTGCTGCAAAGCGGGCGCTACCGGCGCGACGTGTACTGAGCGGACGCAGCAAGATCCCAGGCAGGCGTCTTGATCAAGCAGTAGTTCTGCCGGGATCTATCTCAGGGTTGCAACTATGCGCCCTGCATGATTTTTACGCCACCTTTCAAGACCTGCTACTGCCAATGTCTTGAAGCAGATCAAGAGCAGCCCACAAGACGACCGCGCGGCACGCCAGGGGTGCACGGCCGGTATTCGGAATCCCCACCACATGCCTGCACGTGGGCTACCAAGCGCCGTCAGCACCCATCTGACGACTGCCCGCTACGCTTTATCAGCCGCTCTAACCCGGATCGCCAGCAATTCACCGCCGCCATCCAGCACGTAGCGGGTCCGTGTCGACGCGCTCAACCAGGCGGTATCGCCAGCCGCCAGGGCCGGCAGGCCGCTCTCGCCCCCGAAGCTGGCCTGCCCGGCAAGCAGATGGATCGCCCAGGCACTGTCCGGGTCGGCGAAGAACAGCATGGTGCCGACCAATGGCCGATGCAGCAGCTCGGCCTGCAGCACATCGCGTCGCCACATCAGATTGAAATCCTGCGTCGGCCCGTCCAGCAGCACCGCGCTTACCGCATCTTCGCCGGCAAATCGCACGCGTTGATAGGGCGGCATTAACTCGGCGCAACGCCCAACGCGCGCAGGGCTTGCGAGCAGATGCTCAGTGCCGCTCAATATTCCGCCGACGCCAGCATCTTGGCCGACACTCGCTGCGTCAGTCGCATCCGGACGGCCACCTTTCCCGTCACCTGAACCAGTATCGGTATCGGTATCGGCATCGGTGTTGGTATCGCCATCGACATCAGCGTCGAAGTCGGCCCTGACACTGGTATGGGCATCGGCATCCACATTGCCAGCGCCATTGCCGAACTGCAGACGCATGCCATTGCCCCGCAGCAGCACCAGCTCACGATCGATGCCAGGGAATGCGGAGAACGCGGCATCCTGCTCGATCTCGGCGATCGACAGGCGCAACGCCCATTCCTCTGCGTCGCCCAGACGCAGGATCTCTCGCGTCCAGCCCAATTGGTTGCGCCATCGCTCGCGGCGGTAGTCGGTGGCCGGAATCACCCGGCTGCTCAGGTCTGTTAGCTGCATCTGCGCATTGTGCCCGAAGCGCCATACTCGGCGCGGCCTGATCCCGGCTACGTGCGCGTTGCCGTTTGCCGTTTGCCGTTTGCCGTTTGCCGTTTGCCGTTTGCACGAGCATTCAACACGGCCATGCCAGCAGAGTCCACGCGGCTGCGGCAGCATGGAGGCCAAGGCCCCCGCAGCGCGTCGACGTCTCGCGCATGCAGGGTTTCATGCGCCGCTGTCCATGCGCCTTGTAGCGCTTTTCACTACGGCAGCATTGCGCTGCGCCCGGCCCAGATCCGCCCAACGAAAAACGCCCGGCTGCACATCCAAGTGCAACACCGGGCGATTCCACGTCCCTGTCGGCTTCCAGCCATCCCCCGGACATCCTGTCCAGTTAGGTTGCGGCCACGCATCCTCGCGTCGAACCGTATCTCGGATCCCTTCCCCTCAACGCCGTCCCACCGGTTTCACCGCCGCCCCCCTGGCAGCCTTCTTGGCAGGAGCCATCGTGGCTCCTACTTCGATCAGGTCGCGATTCCGTTCGACCGTCTTGAGTCCGATGCCCTTGACCAGTGCCAGTTCCTCGGCACTTTTGAAGGGACCGTTTGCCTGACGGTGCTCCACGATTGCCTCGGCTTTTGATCGCCCGACGTTCGTCAGCACCTTGTCCAATTCCTCAGCAGATGCGGTGTTGATATCGACCTTCTCAAGCGCGTACGCATTCGAGGACAACAACAACGCCAGTAGCAGGGACTTCAGGACTACGGTAAATGACTTCATTGCAACGCTCCTTGTGGCTTGGGTGATGGTCCTAGCCAGCATTCCTGCCGGCCGAGCCAGTGTCCCGCGCCACATGCAGCAATCCTATCGCCAACGAACTTTTCACACAGCCGGTGAACTGCGCGCCGCCTTGTAGGAAAATCCCTACCCCATGTCACCAGCGTAGAATGTGTCGCTACGTCACGCATTCGGAGCCTCCATGGACAGCGCCAAGATCGACCAATTCCTCAGCGACACCTGGGACCGCGAGATCGTCCCGCAACTGGTCGATTACATCCGCATCCCCAACAAGTCGCCGATGTTCGACGCCGACTGGGTGGCCAATGGCTACATGGAGCAGGCCGTGACCCTGATGGAAACCTGGGCGCGGGCACAGGCCATCGACGGCATGCAGGTCGAGGTGGTGCGCCTGGAAGGCCGCACGCCGTTGATCTTCATCGAAATTCCGGCCACCGGCGCCGAATCCGGCGACGACACCGTATTGTTGTATGGGCACCTGGACAAGCAGCCGGAGATGACCGGCTGGGATGCCGACCTCGGCCCCTGGGAGCCGGTGTTGCGCGAGGACAAGTTATATGGCCGCGGTGGCGCCGACGACGGCTACGCGATCTTCGGTTCGCTCGCCGCGATCCTGGCGCTGCGTACCCAGGGCCTGCCGCATGCGCGTTGCGTGGTGCTGATCGAGGCCTGCGAAGAGTCCGGCAGCTACGATTTGCCCGCCTACGTGGATCACCTGGCCCAGCGCATCGGCAAGCCGTCGCTGGTGGTCTGCCTTGATTCGGGTTGCGGCAACTATGAGCAGCTGTGGTGCACCACCTCGTTGCGCGGCCTGACCGGCGGCAGCCTCAGCGTGAAGGTGCTGGAGGAAGGCGTGCATTCCGGCGATGCCTCCGGCGTGGTGCCTTCCAGTTTCCGTCTGCTGCGCCAGCTGTTGTCGCGCATCGAAGACGAAACCACCGGCCGCATCCTGCTCGACGGCCTGCATGTAGAGGTGCCCGCCGAGCGGCTGACCCAGGCCAAGGCGGCCGCCGCGACGCTGGATACCGCAATCTTCGACAAGTTCCCGATGGTCGATGGCCTGGTGCCCATGCATGAGGAGTTGACCGAGCTGGTGTTGAACCGGACCTGGCGCCCGGCACTGTCGATTACCGGGGTGGATGGCATGCCGCCGCTGGCCTCGGCCGGCAACGTGCTGCGCCCGCACACCGCGGTGAAGCTCTCGCTGCGGTTGCCGCCGACCGCCGACGGCAAGGCCTGCGGCGAGCTGCTCAAGACCGCCCTGCTGCGCGACCCACCCAATGGCGCGCAAGTGAGCCTGGAGCTGGAAAAGGCCTCGTCGGGGTGGAATGCGCCGGAAATGGCACCGTGGCTGACAAAGGCCATCGACGACGCCAGCCACGCGTTCTTCGCCAAACCGGCGATGTACATGGGCGAAGGCGGCTCGATCCCGTTCATGGGCATGCTTGGCGAGAAGTTCCCGGGCGCGCAGTTCATGATCACTGGCGTGCTGGGGCCGCATTCCAATGCCCATGGGCCGAACGAGTTCCTGCACATCCCGATGGGCAAGCGGGTGACGGCCTGCGTATCGAAGGTGATCGCCGAGCATCATGCGGCGTGCCTGCGCGGGGAAACCAGCGGCTCGCCGGTGGCTGCCGATAGCGGCACCCGGCATGGTGGACACGGCTGCTGCTGAGCCCCGGGGGTGGCCCTTGTATGCGGTTGGGTGCGAGGGTTATCGATTGAGCTGTGTTGTTCGGGGCTTGGGTGAGAGGTCGCTGGACTTGGCTGGCGGCCGTACCCTCACCCCACCCCCTCTGCCGGCGGGAGAGGCTTTTGGTCGGGGCTGGGCTGTTTGTCCGAGGTGCCATCGCCATCCGAGCTGCCGCCGCCGTCCTTGCTTCGCTGAGCGCGGTTAGCGCTTATCGCATCGGCGGCATGTTCGGCGCCGCCCCGTCTGGAAGGAGTTCAAGTGTCGCCCTGCCGGATGGGGACTCACTGTCGGCACTCCATCCGTTGCCTCGCGTGCGCCGTTGTTTCGTGTGCGCGTGGCTGGTGAACAGCCCCCGCAGGCTCGGGTAGATCACCGGCGTTGGCTGGCCTCGGCGGCCGGCGCCGCCTCCAGGCAGCCTGCAACGACTCCCAGTCCTCTTTTCCCCGGCATAGGCAGATGTTGCCGTCGTGGCGCCCGATCTGCTGGATGATGGCACCCGGCCGGTCGCCACCGAACCAGCGGTAACGCCGGAAGGGGTTGGCGCCTTCCCTGCCGCGTCGCTGTTGCCGTGCGGTGCGGTGCGGTGCGGTGCGGTGCGGACTGCAGCTTGCAGCGAGTGCCTTCAGCGTTGTGCGCGCAGCGCGGGTGGTAGGCATCCGAAATGCTAGTCTGCCGATCCCGTTCGCTCTGGTGCTGCAATGAACACAGTGTTTGGTAGCGACAGCTGGCTCTACATCCTGCTGGTCGGATTTGTGGTCGGGTTGCTGGCCCGTTTCATCACGCCCGGCACGCAGCGTCTGGGGTGCCTGCTGACCATCGTGCTGGGCATTGCCGGTGCGGTGGTGGCGAGCTGGTTCGGCCGGTACATGGGGTGGTACCGCCCGGGCGAACCCGCCGGATTTCTGGGCGCGCTGCTCGGCGCCATCGCCATCCTTGCGCTGCTGCGGCTGTTCAGCGGCAGCAAGCGCTGAGCGCCGCGTGTCCATCACTTCACCACTCAGCAACGAACCATGACGTCTTCGCCTTCAGAGACCGCGCGCGACGCGCTTCGCCTGCAATGGGCGCGCCATGCGCTCGACGATCCGCATGCCAGCCTGCACCGCGCGTCGGTCGACGCGGGGTTTCGCAGCTATTGGCGCACCCATGGGCGCGGCGCGGATCGCATCCTGATGGATGCGCCGCCGGAGCTTGAAAACGTCGCGCCGTGGCTGCGGATGCAGGCCTTGCTGGGTGCGCATGGCGTGCGCGTGCCGCGGGTACTTGCGCAGGATCTGCAGACCGGCTTTCTGCTGCTGGAGGACCTTGGCGTGCCGACGTTTGCACAGGTGCTCACCGAGGCCAATGCCGATGCGCTGCTGGACGACGCAACCGCGCAACTGCTGTTGCTGCAGCGCATTCCGCCGCCCGCCGAGAGCGGCAGCTTCGGCGAGGCCTTGCTGCAACGCGATGCCGGATTGTTCGAGGAATGGTTCCTGGGCCGCCACCTGGGCGTGCAGCTGAGTTGCGCGCATGCCGAGCAGTTGCAGCTGGTGCAGCGCCGCTTGATGGACAACGCGCTGGCGCAGCCGCGCGTATTCACCCATCGCGATTTCATGCCGCGCAACCTGATGCCGGTGGCCGGCGGCCCGGCGGTGCTGGATTTCCAGGACTGCGTGATCGGCCCGATCGCCTACGATCCGATCAGCCTGTTCAAGGACACCTCGGTGAGCTGGCCGATCGCCCGCGTGGACGGCTGGCTGGAGCGCTACCACACGCGCGCTGTTGCGGCCGGATTGCCGGTTCCGCCGCTGGCGCAGTTCCTGCGCGATGCGGACTGGATGGGCGTGCAGCGGCATCTGAAGAATCTGGGCATCTTCTCGCGCCTGAGCCATCGCGATGGCAAGCACTGGTATCTGGACAACGTACCGCGCTTCATCGGCTACCTGGATGAGGTGCTGCCGCGCTACGCCGAGCTGGCGCCATTGATCGGCGTCCTGGACGAGGTGATCAAGCCAGCCCTGGCCGTGCGGATGTCGCAGGCCACGCCATGAAGGCGCTGATCTTTGCCGCAGGATTCGGCGAGCGCATGCGTCCGCTGACCGAGCGCACACCCAAGCCCCTGCTGTCGGTCGGTGGCACGCCGCTGATCGTCTGGCACCTGCGCAAGCTCGCTGCGCTGGGCGTGGCCGAGGTGGTGATCAATACCTCCTGGCTGGCCGAGCAATTCCCGCAGGTGTTGGGCGACGGCGGCGCCTTTGGCCTGCGCCTGCACTATTCCTACGAAGGCGCCACGCCGTTGGAGACTGGTGGCGGCATGCTGCATGCGTTGCCGCTGCTGGGCGATGCGCCGTTCCTGCTGGTCAACGGCGATATCTGGAGCGACTTCGACTTTGCGCGCCTGTCCGACGAACCAGCCAGGTTGGCGCAGTTGGTGCTGGTCGACAAGCCTGCCTATGCGGCCCACGCCGACTTTGCCCTGGAGGCCGACGGCAAGGTGCGCGCCGATCTGCCTGCTACCCACACCTATGCCGGCATCGGTGTCTACCGACCGGCATTGCTGCGCGGCTGGCGATCGGTCATTGGTCAGTTGCCAGAACAGACCGGCACGGCGCCGCGGTTTGCGCTGGCGCCGATCCTGCGCGCGCAAATGGCGGCAGGCCTGATCGACGGCATCCATCATGCCGGGCGATGGACCGATGTCGGCACACCGCAGCGGCTCACCGACCTGCAGGGGGAACTGGCGGGACCCGGGACCCGGGACCCGGGACCAGAGAAAAGCTGACGCGCCAGGGCGTGGGCATCACCTGGCGCCGATCCACCGGAGCGTATCCATGCACGGCACAATACTGCACCGCGATCCGCTTCGCTTCTGCGTTATCCGGGTCCCGGCATCCCCGCTACCACACGCCGCAGAAACGGCACGGTGATGCGGCGTTTCGCGGCCAACGACTCGCGATCCAGCCGATCCAGCAAGGCCACCAGCAAGGCCAGTTCGCGCTCGCTGTGGGTGAGCAGCCAGTCGATCGCCGCGTCGTCCAGCGCCAGGCCGCGTCGCTGTGCCCGATCGCGCAGCACCGCCGCGCGTGCTGCATCGTCGAGCACCGGTAAGCCGATGCGGATGCACTGCGACAGCCGCGACCGCAGGTCGGGGAGCATCAGTGCCAGCCCATCGGGCATCTGCCGGGCGGTATAGAGCAAGGTACTGCCGGCCGCGCGCGCACGGTTGTGGAAATCGAACAGGGCCACTTCATCGTCGCGTTGCCCAGCGATGCTGTCCACGCCATCCAGCGCCACCAGGCTGCGCCCTTCCAATGCTTCAAGCGCATCGCGCAGGCGGCCGGCAGCGGCCTGCAGCGGCAGGTACGCCGGCGCGCGCCCGGCCTGCTCGGCCGCCGCGCAAATCGCCAGGGCCAGGTGGGTCTTGCCGGTGCCTGCAGGACCGGCGAGGTAGAGCCAATCGCTGACCTGCCCGGCGGCCAGGGCCTGCAACTGCGCCAGCAGGCCCTCGGGCGCGGCGATGTAACTGTCGAAGCGCTGGTCGGACGGCGCGCGCAACGCCAGCGGCAATTGCGGGACACTCACAACCGATCTGCATCCCTGGTCGGGTCGATGATGACGCTGCGCTCTGGCGTTGACTGCAGCACGATGCCGGCCCGCTCGCCCGCGTACAGATCGCTGCGGGTGTATTGCTCGTGCGCGTAGCGCAGCAATACGTTGGCCACCGCGGCCACCGGCAGCGCCAGCAGCATGCCCAGAAAGCCGAACAGCTGGCCGCCCGCCATCACCGCGAAGATCACCGCCACCGGATGCAGGCCGATCTTGTCACCGACGATGCGCGGGGTGAGCACGTAGCTTTCCAGCAACTGGCCAACGGTGAACACCACGCCCACGCCGATCAGCAGCTTCAGGTCCAACCCCTGCGCCTGCACGATGGCTGCCAGCAGCGCGAGCACGATGCCGGTGGTGGCGCCCAGGTACGGGATGAAGCTGATGAAGCCGGCGATGATGCCGATCAACAGCCCCAGATTGAGCCCGATGACGGACAGGCCGGTGGCATAGATCGCCCCCAGCGCCAGCATCACCAGAAACTGGCCGCGGATGAAGCCGCCGAGCACGTCGTTGGATTCCAGCGCCAGCCGGCTCACGGTACCGATGTAGGCGCGCGGGATGACCGCTGCCACCCGCTCCACCAGCCGGTCCCAGTCGCGCAGGAAATAGAACGCCAGGATCGGCAGCAGCGCCAGGTTGATCACCCAGGTCACCATCGCAAAGCCCGAACGCGAAACGTAGCCGAAGAAGGTCTTGGCGGCGCCGCCGGCCTGCTCCCAATGGCTGCGGATCCAGTCGATCAGGCGTTCCGGGTCCAGCCAGCCCATCAGCTCCACGCCGGTCTTGGCCTCCAGCCACGGGATCGCGGTGCCGATCGCCCAGGTGCGCATCTGCGGCAGCGCCTCGATCAGGGTCATGATCTGGCGCTCGATCATCGGCACCAGGATCATCAGCGCCAGCACGAACAGCAGTGTCGCCAGCACGAACACCAGCGCCACCGCCATGTTGCGCGAGCGCCCGGCACGTTCGATGCGATCCACCAGCGGGTCGCCCAGCCAGGCCAGCAGCAGCGCCAGCACGAACGGGGTCAGGATCGGCGCCAGCAGCGAGACCACCCACAGCACGCCGACGATCACCGCCGCCCATTTGAGGCGGCGCAGGAAGATGGCGATTTCGGCTTCGGGAGTCAGGGTCATTTCAGGCGGTACTCGGCGCGCTCGTTGTCGAGGATGATTGGGCCCTCGGTCGGGACCGATACCGAGACCAGGGGACTATTGTCGCCGAGCATACGGTTGAGCCCGGAAATGCCCGTGAGCAGCTCCAGATCCACCTCAATGCGATCGCCATTGGCGCTGACCGGGCGGATGCTGCGCACCACCGACACGCCCTGCAGCGCAGCGGCCACGCGCAGGTAGTCGTCGGCGCTGTGGATCCCGGTGATCACCGCGCGATACACGCCCGGCACGCCCGAATCCACCCGCTTGGCGTAGCGCTTGACCAGTGCGTCGGCAGCGCCATCGGCGCCAGCGGCCATCGCACGGCGGGCATCGCCATCGCTGCTGGTCCAGCTGGACAGCACGTTGCCGTCGTCCACGAACACCCAATCGGCGGTCCAGCCGGCCCCACTGCGGTAGAGCTTGCCGATCAGCTGCATCGGCGGGCTGTACTTGGCCGAGGCGCGCGACACCGCGGCGGTGTCCTTGCGCCAGATCGCACCGGCCAGCGCCTGTTCGGCAGCCGCGCCGCCCGGCAGGCCCAGCCGGTAGCCGCGCTCGATGGCGCGGTCGAGCACGCTGCGCGCAGCGTTGGCCTGCGCCACGCCAACCAGGCGTGGGCCGCTGCCATCGTCGATGGCAAGCCACAGCACCGGCTTGGGGCGCGGCAATGGCCACACCGGCAAGCCCAGCGCAGCGATCAGGCCATCCACGTCGGATTGCCGAAAACGCGCCACCAGGGTCGTGCGGAAGGTGGGGGCGCCGGTGCGCGAGGTCCCCTGATCCTGCCGATAGTCGTAATGTTCGACGTAGTTGGGCGCGTTACGCAGCGCCTGCGGCACGCCGGGGCGGCTCATGACGCTGCGGTCGCCGGAGACCTTGCCCAGCACGGCCCCCAGCGCGCGCGCCAGGGCACCGGGGCGATCGGACTCGCTCTGGCTGTTGACCGGCACTTCGGCATCGTAGGCGCTCTGCGCCTTGGCGACATCGCCTTCGGTACGCAGGTCTGCCTGCGCAAAGGCCGGAATGACAGGCATGGCGACCACGAGGGCGAGAAAGAAAGCGAGACTGCGGCGCATCGACGGTTCCATGGCGTAAGCGTATCCGGGTGAATTGTTGCCCGAATGGGGCGCTAGCGCCAACGTGGCTGTTAAAATCGCCGCCTTTACTGCCGAGCCACCCACGCCCGTGACCAGCCCAACGCCTTCCACTCCCTCGCCCATGACCTACCGCGACGCGGGTGTCGACATCGATGCCGGCAATGCCCTGGTCGAACGCATCAAGCCGCTGGTCAAGCGCAGCTTCCGGCCAGAGGTGATGGGCGGCCTGGGCGGTTTCGGAGCCTTGTTCGACCTGTCCGGCAAGTACAAGGAACCGGTGCTGGTGTCCGGCACCGACGGCGTGGGCACCAAGCTCAAGCTTGCCCAGCAGCTGGGCCGGCACGACACCATCGGCATCGATCTGGTGGGCATGTGCGTCAACGACGTGCTGGTGCAGGGCGCCGAGCCGCTGTTCTTCCTGGATTACTTCGCCACCGGCAAGCTGGATGTGGACACCGCCGCGGCGGTGGTGGGCGGCATCGCGCGTGGCTGCGAGCTGTCCGGCTGCGCCCTGATCGGCGGCGAAACCGCCGAGATGCCCGACATGTATCCGCCGGGCGAGTACGACCTGGCCGGCTTCACCGTCGGCGCGGTGGAAAAATCGCAGCTGCTGGATGGCGCGCAGGTGCGCGCGGGCGACGTGCTGATCGGCATCGCCTCATCCGGCCCGCATTCCAACGGCTATTCGCTGATCCGCAAGATCTACGAGCGTGCCGGCGCCCCGGCCGAGCATGTGCTGGACGATGGCAGCAAGCTGATCGACGCACTGATGGCACCGACCGCGCTGTACGTCAAGCCGGTGCTGGCCCTGCTCAAGGCGCATGGCGAGGCAATCCACGCCATGGCGCACATCACCGGTGGCGGGTTGACCGAAAACATCATCCGCGTCGTTCCGGACGGGCTGGGCCTGGACATCGACACCACCGCCTGGACGCTGCCGCCGGTCTTCGCCTGGCTGCAGCGCGCAGGCGCGGTGGCCGATGCCGAAATGTGGCGCACCTTCAACTGCGGCATCGGCTTCGTGCTGATCGCCGCCCCCGAGCAGGCTGCCGTGCTGGAACAGGCGCTGGATGCGCAGGCGTTGGCGCATTGGCGCATCGGCCAGGTGGTGCCGGCGCAGGGCGACGAGCGCGTGCGGATCGGTTAATCGAGGAATCTGCATGGACGCGCCCCCACTCGCACCGCCGGCATTGGCGCCGGCCAGCGCCGATGACCTGCAGCATCTCAAGCTGCTGTCGATCTTCCATTACGTGCTGGCCGGCATCACCGGGTTGTTTTCGTTGTTCCCGCTGATCCATCTGGCCATGGGCATTGCGATCATCACCGGCCACCTGCCGATGCAAAACGCCAATCCGGACGCGCCGCCGATGGATCCCCGCTGGTTCGGCTGGTTCTTCGTGGTGTTAGCGGCAGCCTTCATCTGCTGCGGCCTGACCTTGGCGGGCTTCATGGCCTACGCTGGCCGCTGCATCGCCCAGCGCCGGCGGCATCTGCTTTGCCTGATCGTGGCCGGCATTTCCTGCTCCTTCATGCCGTTCGGCACCGTGCTTGGCGTGTTCACGCTGGTGACGCTGCTGCGCCCGCAGGTCAAGGCCTTGTTCGCTCCGACCGCCACCGCCGCGTGACGCGCACTGCCCATGACTTCAGCGAATCCGCCCCCATGAGCCTGCGTCTGGCCGTCCTGGCCTCCGGCCGTGGCAGCAACCTGCAGGCCATCCTCGATGCCATCGCCGGCGGCCGGCTGCCGGCCGAGGTCGTCGGCGTGTTTTCTGATCGCCCTCAGGCGCCGGCACTGCACAAGGTCGGTGAGGCATTGCGCTGGAGCGCCAGCCCGCGCGATTTCGCCGACCGCGCGGCCTTCGACGCTGCGCTGGGCGATGCCATCGCCGCCGCGCAGCCGGACTGGGTGATCTGCGCCGGCTACATGCGCATCCTCGGCGAGCCGCTGGTGCGCCGTTTTGCCGGGCGCATCCTCAACATCCATCCGTCGCTACTGCCCAGATACCGCGGACTGCACACCCATGCCCGCGCACTGGAGGCCGGCGACACCGAACACGGCGCCAGCGTGCACCTGGTGGTGCCGGAGCTGGATGCCGGCAGCGTGATCGCGCAGGCCCGCGTGCCGGTCCTGCCCGGCGACAGCGCCGAGCAGCTGGCCGCACGCGTGCTGGCGCGCGAACACCCGCTCCTGTTGGCCACCCTGGAACTGCTAGCCGCAGGCCGCATGCAGATCCACGGCGACGCGGTTCACCTCGACGGTCAGTGCCTGTTTACGCCGCTACGACTAGAGTCCGCTGACACCGCATTGACCTGAATGCGGATACGCCTTCCTCATCCTGTCCAGGACATCCTTGCGGCCCCGTGCTTCCTATCAGCGCATGAACGTCATTCCGATCGCCACCGCGCTGTTGACCACTGCCCTGCTCGCCCCGGCCGGCAGCAGCCGCGCGCAGCAGCCTCCCGCCGCACCTGCGCCGGCCACGGCGCCCGCAGCGGCTGCCGCGCCCCAGACAGCGCCGGTGTCTGCCGCCACCCTGCCCGCCAGCACCTGGACCCCGCCGCCACTGGAACCGTTCGTGGCGACCTATCAGGCGTTCTACCGCGGCAAGGAGGCCGGCGATGCCACCATGCAGGTCAGCCACGGCGAAGGTAACCAGTGGCGCATCGACATGTCGGTGCGTGGCCGCAAGGGGTTCGCCAGCATCCTGGGGCTGAACCTGGAACAGAGCACGGTGTTCCGCGTCGACGGCGGCACCTACGTGCCGCTGAGCCAGAGCACGGTGCGCAAGGCGGTGTTCTTCGGCAAGAAGGTCACCGGCGTGTACAACTGGCAGGCCGGCACCGCGCAATGGGATGGCGACTTGAAGAAAGAGCGCCAGCAACCGATTCCGTTGCAGCCCGGCGACCAGAGCGCGCTGTCCCTGAACCTGTCGCTGATGCGCGACGCGCAACCCGGGCGCAGCCTGAGCTATCGCTACGTCGATGTCGGCCGGGTGCGCAAGTACGACTACCTGGCCGCCGATGCCACCGAGGTGGTACAGGTCGGCGACCTCAGCTACGACGCGTTGCGCGTGTACCGCGTCAACAGCGGCGACAACGAAACCATCCTTTGGATCGCCAACGGCGTTCCCACGCCGGTGCGTATCCTGCAACGTGACAGAGGTGAGGATCAGGTCGATCTACGCCTGGTCGAATATCAAGGAGCCTGACCCATGCACACCGTTTCCCGCACCTGTTCGCTGATCGCCGCCGCTGCACTGGCCGTGGCCAGCCTGCCGGCGTTCGCCATGCAGCCGTTCCAGGCCGATTATTCGGCCAACTACATGGGCATGCAGGCCAACGGCACCATGACCCTGGCGTCCACCGGCGCCAACCAGTGGCGCTACACGCTCACCATCCAGAACCAGCTGGCCAACCTGACCCAGAGCACGGTGTTCGAAGAGAGCAATGGCCAGCTGCGTCCGATCAGCAGCAACGACACCTCGTCGATGATGGTCAAGCGCCGCAACGTCACCGCCAATTACGACTGGAAAACCAGCCAGGCGACCTGGGGCGGCGACATCAAGCCGGACCGTCGTGGCCCGGTGAAGTTGCAGCCCGGCGATATGGATGCGCTGCTGATCAACCTGGCCATTACCCGCGACCTGGCCGCCGGCAAGCCGCTGAACTACCGCATGGTGGACGAAGGCCGCATCAAGCCGATGAGCTACAAGGTGGTCGGCAAGGAAACCATCACCGTCAACGGCAAGCAGGAACAGGCCACCAAGGTCTCGCGCGTGGATGGCGACAAGGAATTGATCGCCTGGGTGGTCAAGGACCTGCCGGTGCCGGCGCGCCTGCTGCAGAAGGAAAAAGGCCAGGACGCGCTGGACCTGACCATCAAGTCGCTGCGCTAAGCGAACTGCGCGCGACGGGGCTTTATCGGTAACGCCCCGTCGCGCGCAGGCACGCTCCTACCAGGGCATGGGACCTGCTCGACAGGCATCCTGCCTCCGACAGCGATGAAGAGCCCGGCCGCGAGCCGGGTTTTCCTTCCGATCGGCGTTCGGCGGACGCTGCGCAGCACGCAGAAACGCTCGACTCTCAGGGCTTGGCCGCCGCCTTGTCGTCGCCGCTGGAGAACACCGTGCGGCAGTCCACGCGGATCTGCTCGCCGGTGCTGCGCCAGTAGAACAGGTCGCAATGGCGCTTGCCTTCAACGGTCTTCCTGACCGCCACTGCATAGAACGACTGCGCGATCTCGTCGCGGCTGGCGGTGCCGTCGTTGTTCCAGTCCATGTCCTTGAACTCGACGCCCTGGGTGATCGCCATGCCCACCGACCAGGCATAGGCCAGCCACGCCAGGATCAGCACGATCACGCCGAGCAGGATCTTGCGCCGGGTGGTGAAGCGCCCGCGCAGGATCATGCGATGCGCTGGATGGTCGCGCCCAGCGCCCCCAGCTTCTCCTCGATGTTTTCGTAGCCACGGTCCAGGTGGTAGATGCGATCGATGGTGGTATCGCCGTCGGCGACTAGGCCGGCCAGGATCAGCGAGGCGGAGGCGCGCAGGTCGGTGGCCATCACCGGCGCGCCACTGAGGCGCTCGGCACCGCGCACGATGGCGGTGTGGCCTTCGACCTGGATGTCCGCGCCCAGGCGCAGCAATTCGTTGACGTGCATGAAGCGGTTTTCGAAGATGGTTTCGTTGATCACGCCCACGCCGTCGGCCACGCAGTTGAGCGCCATGAATTGCGCCTGCATGTCGGTGGGGAACGCCGGGTACGGCGCGGTGGTCAGGTTGACCGCACGCGGGCGCTTGCCATGCATGTCCAGGGTGATGCTGTCGGCGGTGGTGGTGATGCTGGCGCCGGCCTCGGTGAGCTTGTCCAGCACCGCGTCCAGGGTGTCCGGACGGGCGCGGCGCACGCTGACGCTGCCGCCGGTCATCGCCGCAGCGACCAGGAAGGTGCCGGTCTCGATGCGGTCCGGCAGCACCGCGTGGTGCCCGCCGCCCAGGCGCTCCACACCTTGCACCACGATGCGCGGCGTGCCGGCGCCCTCGATCTGCGCGCCGAGCGCGATCAGGCAGTCGGCCAGGTCGGTGACTTCCGGCTCCATCGCCGCGTTCTCCAGCACCGTGGTGCCTTCGGCGAGCACCGCGGCCATCAGCACGTTCTCGGTGCCGGTGACGCTGACCATGTCGAACACGTAACGGCCGCCCTTCAGGCGCCCGTTGCTGGTGGCCTTGATGTAGCCGTTCTCCACGCTGATCTCCGCACCCAGCGCCTGCAGGCCCTTGATGTGCTGATCCACCGGGCGCGAGCCGATCGCGCAGCCGCCGGGCAGCGACACCTCGGCGGTGCCGTAGCGCGCCAGCAGCGGCCCCAGCACCAGGATCGAGGCGCGCATGGTCTTGACCAGTTCATAGGGCGCGACCTGGTGGGTGACCGAGCGCGGGTCGACCAGGATCGAGCGGCCCTTGGCCAGCGTGCCTTCGTCGATGGTGACCTCGGCGCCCAGCTCGCTGAGCAGCTTCACCGTGGTGATCACGTCGTGCAGGTGCGGCACGTTGCTGATCTCCACCGGCGCATCGGCCAGCAGGGTCGCGCACAGGATCGGCAGCACCGCGTTCTTGGCGCCGGAAATATTGATCTCACCGTGCAGCGCTTGGCCGCCGGTCACTACGATTTTTGCCATGGGAGCTTGGGGAATCCGAAAAGGGATGTCGGGGGAATGGGAAGCGTCGCCAGGAGCCGGCCGGGCCGCTGGCAGTCGGGGCGCAAGCGCAGCCCAACCGGCCAGGACCCGGCTGACGCTCAGCCTTCGTCGGGCGTCAGCGTCTTGAGCTGCAGCGCGTGGATCGCGCCGCCCATCAATTCGCCCAGGGTCGCGTAGACCATGCGGTGGCGCGCCAACGGGGCCTTGCCGGCAAATGCGGGGCTGATCACGGTCGCCTCGAAGTGCACGCCGTCGTCGCCGTGCACGTCGACGCGGGCTTCGGGCAAGCCGGTTTCGATGAGTTTACGGATGGTTTCGGCGTCCACAGGGCGTTTCCTCATAAAATGAGCGCACATTCTACTCTTCACCCGAGTCCCGCATGGCCGTCTCGCACCTGCCTTCTGCCACCGTCAGCGACGCCAGCCTGGTCGCCAGCGGCCAGCGCGTGCTCCAGATCGAGCAGGATGCGCTGGCCAGCGTGGGCACGCGGATCGGCAGCGACTTCGCCGCGGCCTGCCGGCTGGTGCTGGCCTCGCGCGGGCGCGTGGTGGCCACCGGCATGGGCAAGTCCGGGCATATCGCGCGCAAGATCGCCGCCACCCTGGCCTCCACCGGCACGCCGGCGTTCTTCGTGCATCCGGGCGAGGCCGGGCACGGCGACCTGGGCATGATCACCGAGGCCGACATCGTGCTGGCGCTGTCCTACTCCGGCGAATCGGACGAGGTGCGCATGCTGCTGCCGGTGCTCAAGCGCCAGGGCAACCCGATCATCGCCATGACCGGGCGCGCAGGTTCCACCCTGGCCCAGGCCGCCGACGTGCACCTGGACGTGAGCGTGTCGGCCGAAGCCTGCCCGTTGCATCTGGCGCCCACCTCCAGCACCACCGCCTCGCTGGCGATGGGCGACGCGCTGGCCGTGGCGCTGCTGGACGCGCGCGGCTTCACCGCCGACGACTTCGCGCGCTCGCATCCGGCCGGCAGCCTGGGCCGGCGCCTGCTGCTGCACATCACCGACGTGATGCACAGCGGCGATGACCTGCCGCGCGTGCGCGAAGACGCCAGCCTGAGCGAGGCGCTGATGGAAATGAGCCGCAAGCGGCTGGGCATGACTGCGGTGGTGGACGCGGACGAGCGCCTGATCGGCCTGTTCACCGACGGCGACCTGCGCCGTGCGCTGGACAGCGATATCGACGTGCGCAGCGCTGGCATCGCCCAGGTGATGACGCGCAACCCGCGCACCATCGGCGCCGACCAGCTGGCCGCCGAAGCCGCACGGCTGATGGAGGACTACAAGATCAACGGTTTGATCGTGGTGGACGCGCAGCAATGCGCGGTCGGCGCATTGAACATTCACGACCTGTTGCGCGCCAAGGTGGTTTAACAGGTTCAGTTTTCAACCGCCGGACCCCGTTCTCACCGATTCGTGCCGATGCCCTATTCTCCCCTGCAGCACCTTCCCGCCGACCTGATCGAGCACGCCGCGCGGATCCGCCTGGCCTGTTTCGACGTCGACGGCACCCTGACCGACGGCCGTCTGTATTACGACCACGCCGGCAATGAGAGCAAGTCCTTCAATGTGCTCGACGGCCAGGGCCTCAAGCAGCTCGAACACGCCGGCATCCATGTCGCGCTGATCACTGCCCGCGCCAGCCTGTCGGCGGAAAAACGCGGACAGGACCTGGGCCTGCATGTGCAGATCGGGGTCAAGAACAAGCGCCTGGCGGTGCTGGCGCTGTGTCAGGAGCACGGTCTGTCGCTGGACCAGGTGTTGTTCATGGGCGATGACCTGCCGGACCTGCCGGCCCTGCTGGCGGTCGGCCTGCCGGTGGCCCCGGCCAATGCGCACCCATGGATTGCCGAACGCGTGCAGTGGCATACCCAGGCACGTGGCGGCGAAGGCGCCGCGCGCGAGGTCTGCGATGTGGTGCTGGCCGCGCAGGGCCAGGTCGAGGGCATCATCGAAAGGTTCTCCGCATGAGCTGGAACTGGCGCACCACCCTGGGTGTGGCGCTGTTCGCCGCCGCGGTGATTTCCGGCTGGTCGGCATGGCAGCAGCGCGCGCGTCCGGTCGAGACGGCAGTGGACGACTCCAAGGCCGACTACGTGCTGCGCGACTTCGAGCTGATCGCGCTGGACAAGCAAAGCGGCAAGGAATCGATGACGCTGCGCGCGCCGGAAATGCACCGCAACCGCGCCGATCAGACCTCGGACATCACCACGCCGGTGTTCCTGCTGCCCGACAACGCCAACCAGCCGTGGACGCTGCGCGCCAAGACCGGCTGGGTCAGCCCGAAGGGCGACGAGCTGCGGCTTCGTGGCGATGTCGAAGGCGACAGCCCCACCACCGGCCCAACCCCGCCAACCACCTTCCGCACCCAGAGCCTGGACGTATTCCCGCAGCAGAATCTCGCCAAGACCGCTGCGCCGGTGACCATGACCCGGCCGGGTATCATGCAGAGCGGAGTCGGCTTCGAGGCCGACCTCAAATCACGCCAGTACAAGCTCCTTTCCCAGGTCAAGACCCGCTATGAACCGAATGCTGCCCGCTAAACTGGCGTTTGCCGCGCTGCTGTTGCCCGCCCTTGCGATGGCAAAGACCAGCGACCGCAATCAGCCGATGGCGATCGATTCCAATGCCAATGATTGCAACATGCTCGACGACAGCGGCAAGTGCCGCTTCAGCGGCAATGTGGTGATCACCCAGGGCACGCTGGAAATCCACGCCGACACCGCCGACATCTTCCAGAAGAACGGCCAGACCGACCGCGTCGTGCTGACCGGCAAGCAGGCCACGCTCAAGCAGCAGATGGACGACGGCGCGATGATGAACGGCCAGGCCGACAACATCGAATACCAGGTCGCCAACGAAGTGATCGTGCTGACCGGCAATTACAAGGTCGACTCGCCCAAGGGCACCAACGCCGGCCAGCGCATGGTCTACAACACCAAGACCGGCAACATGCAAAGCGGCGGCGACGGCAGCCGCGTGCGTACCATCATCCAGCCCAAGACCGCAGCCCCTGCCGCGGCGACGCCGGCGCCGGCCGCCAAGCCTGCAGCCAAGCCGGCCACCAAGCCGCAGGGGAACAAGTAATGCTGGTCGCCACCGGTCTGCGCAAGAAGTACAAGCAACGCGAAGTGGTGAAGGAATTCGGCCTGACCCTGGAGGCCGGCGAAGTGGTCGGCCTGCTTGGCCCCAACGGCGCCGGCAAGACGACCTGCTTCTACATGATCGTCGGCCTGGTCGACGCCGATGCCGGGCGCATCGAGCTGGACGGCCGCGACCTGACCGCCGAGCCGATGTATGCCCGCGCCAAGCTGGGCGTGGGGTATCTGCCGCAGGAGCCGTCGATCTTCCGCAAGCTCACCGTGGCCGACAACATCCGGCTGGTGCTGGAGCTGCGTGAGGAACTGGACACTGCCGGCCGCGAGAAGGAACTGGTCTCGCTGCTGGAAGAACTGCAGATCACCCACGTGGCCGACCAGCTCGGCGCCAGCCTCTCCGGCGGCGAACGGCGCCGCTGCGAGATCGCACGCGCGCTGGCGGCCAAGCCGCGCATGATGCTGCTGGACGAACCCTTCGCCGGCGTGGACCCGATTTCGGTCGGCGAGATCCAGCGCATCATCATCCACCTCAAGGAACGCGGCATCGGCGTGTTGATCACCGATCACAACGTGCGCGAGACCTTGGGAATCTGCGACCGCGCGTATATCCTCGCCGAGGGGGGCGTGCTGGCGCAGGGGGCACCGGACACGCTGCTAGCCAATCCCGACGTCCGTCGCGTCTATCTGGGGGAAACTTTCCGCCTTTGAGCGCGTCGCCGCGCCCACGTTTTCTTCAGTCAGTGCCCGCATGAAAGCCCGGCTCCAGACATCGCTAGGACAGCAGTTGGTCATGACGCCGCAATTGCGTCAGGCGATCAAGCTATTACAGATGTCCACCACCGAGCTGGAACTGGAGATCGCCGAGGCGGTGGAGACCAACCCGCTGCTGGAATGGGCCGACGAAGCCGCGCATGCGGCAAGCGAGCCCCCGGCCGCGGCATCGTCCTCCAGCGAAGACACCCCGCGCGAGGACGCCGCACCGGCAGAACGCGATGACGACTGGTCGCAGGACGAGCTGCAATGGACCGGCACCGGTAGCGGCGGCAGCTTCGACGACGACGAGTCCGGCGATGCGGCCGAGCGCGTGGCCGAACCCGAAACCCTCGCCGACCATCTGCTGTGGCAGTTGCATCTGTCGCCGTTGTCGCCACGCGACCGCCAGATCGGCGCGACCCTGATCGACGCGCTGGACGAAGACGGGTACCTACGCGAGCCGCTTTCGGCGATTCTCGAAACGCTGGCGCTGGGCGCAGCCGTGGACGAGGCCGAAGTGCTGACCGTGCTGCACCAGATCCAGCGCTTCGACCCGGTCGGCGTGGGTGCACGCACGCTGGGCGAGTGCCTGGCCCTGCAGCTGGCGGTGCTCGACCCGGCCACGCCAGGCCGTGAGCTGGCGCTGCAGATCGTGGCCGGCCCGCTGGAACGGCTGCCGCGCAGCGGCGTGGCCGGCCTGGCGCATGAACTCAAGCGCTCGGCTGCCGATGTGGAACAGGCCGTGCAGCTGGTGCGCTCGCTGGACCCGCGCCCGGGCAAGCAGATCGGCGAGCTGTTGCAGGACACCTACGTGGTGCCCGATTGCGTGATCTGGCGCCAGCGCGGCGTGTGGCGCGCATCGCTGGCCGGGCGCGCGCAGCCCAAGGTCACCATCCACCGCGGCTACGAGAACCTGATCCGCAGCTGCGGCGAATCCGATGCCGGTTATCTGCGCGGGCAGTTGCAGGAGGCACGCTGGCTGCTCAAGAGCCTGGAGGCACGCGGCGAGACCCTGCTGCGGGTGGTGCGCTGCCTGCTGCAGCACCAGGCCGGGTTCCTGGAATTCGGTGCCCAGGCGCTGCGGCCGCTGACCCTGCGCGAGATCGCCGGCGAGCTCGGCCTGCATGAATCGACCATTTCCCGCGCGATCGCCCGCAAATACGTGCGCACCCCGCGCGGCACCATCGCGCTGCGCTCGTTCTTTGCCTCCGGCATCGACACCGACAGCGGCGGCGAGGCCTCCAGCACCGCGATCCAGGCCATGATCCGGCGCCTGATCGAGGCGGAAAACCCGCGCAAACCCTTGTCGGACGCCAAGTTGGCGGATCTGCTGAAAACGTCCGGCGTACCAGTGGCGCGGCGCACCGTTGCGAAGTATCGTGAGGCCATGAACATTTCCGCCTCCCACGAACGCGTGCGCATCGCCTGACGTTGCAACCACCGCAACGCCGGCCTGCACCGGGTTTGTCGGATCACCGGAACGGTTCATTGGCCCACCGACCAATGGAGGTATCCGATGCGCATCGAGACGTATGGCCACCAGCTTGAAGTGACCCCCGCCCTGCGGGACTACGTGGCAAGCAAGCTGCAGCGACTGCAGCGCCATTTCGACCAGCACTGTGAAGTCCGCACGCAGCTGGCCGTTCGCAAGCCGGACCACCACGTGGTCGCCACCGTCAACCTTCCCGGTCGCACGCTGCACGCCGACGCCAGCGGCTCCACCATGTACGCCGCCATCGACCTGCTGGTCGACAAGCTCGACCGCTTGGTCCTGAAGCACAAAGAAAAGAAATGTAACCACCATGCCCGCGAGGTGCGCGACAATCCCGCATGACGCTTCCCGCTTGATGCCCTCATGCCCTTAACCGATCTGATGGCGGCCGTGCGCACCATGCTGTCGCCGGCCGCCGATCGCGACACCGTCCTGCATACCGCCGCCGGCCTGCTGTCCTGCCGCCAGGCCGGCGCCGACGAGCTCTACACCAACCTGTGCGAGCGCGAGGCCCTGGGCAGCACCGCCATCGGCCACGGCATCGCCATCCCGCACGGACGCTGCCCCAACCTGACCGAACCCCGTGGCGCCCTGCTGCGGCTGGAGTGCCCGGTGGCCTTCGGCGGCGAGGAGCCGGTGGATCTGGTATTCGCCATCGCGGTACCGGCACACTACACCCACCAGCACCTGATGCTGTTGTCGGAACTGGCCGAGCGCTTCTCCGATGCCCAGTTCCGCCAGCAACTGCGCGCCGCGCCCGACGCCGACGCGCTGATGGCCCTGCTCACCGACGCCCCTCCGCCACAGGCCAGCGCGGCATGAATACCGCCATTACCGCACGCGAACTGTTCGACCAGCAGCGCGACAAGCTGGCGCTGCGCTGGGTCGCCGGACAGAAGGGCGAGCACCGCGAGATCCAGGCCGGCAGCAACAATGCGCGGCGCCCGTCGCTGGCCGGCTATCTCAATGTAATCTACCCCAACAAGGTGCAGATCCTGGGCACCGAAGAGTTGGCCTGGCTGGATTCGCTGGATGCCCGCCAGCGGTGGGAAACCATCGAAAAGATCATCCAGGTGCAGCCGCTGGCGCTGGCGATCAGCAAGAACCAGTCCTGCCCGGAAGACCTGCGCGCCGCCGCCGACGAATCCAACACCCCGTTGTGGATCTCGCCCAAGCGCGGCCACGAGCTGCTCAACCACCTCTCCTACCACCTGGCGCGCACGCTGGCGCCGCGGGTCACGCTGCATGGCGTGTTCATGGAGATCTATTCGATCGGCGTGCTGATCACCGGCGAAGCCGGCTCGGGCAAGAGCGAGCTGGCGCTGGAGCTGCTCAGCCGCGGTCACCGGCTGGTGGCCGACGACGCGCCCGAGTTCACCCAGATCGCCCCCGACGTGCTCGACGGCACCTGCCCCGAGCTGCTGCAGGACCTGCTGGAAGTGCGCGGCCTGGGCGTGCTGAACGTACGCGGCATGTTCGGCGACACCGCGGTGAAGAAGAACAAGTACCTGCGCCTGATCGTGCACCTGACCCGGCCGATGACCGAGCCCACGCCCTCCGGCTACGAGCGCCTGACCGGCGATTCCGGCAGCCGCCACGTGCTGGACCTGGACGTGCCGCTGATCACCCTGCCGGTGATGCCCGGCCGCAACCTGGCCGTGCTGACCGAGGCGGCCACGCGGCTGCATATCCTGCGCACCAAGGGCATCGACCCGGCGGCGATGTTCATCGCCCGCCACAGCAACCTGCTGGAGCGACGCACGCCATGAGTATCGCGCCCTCCACGTTGATGATCGTGAGCGGGCTGTCCGGCTCGGGAAAATCGGTCGCGCTGAAGACCTTCGAAGACCTGGACTACTACTGCTCGGACAATCTGCCGGTGGAGCTGCTGCCGGACTTCGTCAAAAGCCGCCTGCGCGGCAATCCGGTCGGCGACCAGCGCCTGGCAGTGGGCATCGACGTGCGCAGCCGCAGCGACCTGACCCAGCTGGCGCAATGGCGCCAGGCCGCGCAGGAATACGGCATCGAGGCGCGCCTGCTGTTCTTCGAAGCCAGCGATGAGGCGCTGATCAAGCGCTACGCCGACACCCGTCGCCGTCATCCGCTGAGCCATCTGGGCCTGCCACTGCCGGAGGCGATCACCCGCGAGCGTCAGTTGACCGAGCCGCTGCGCATGCAGGCCGATGCCATCATCGACACCAGCACGCTCAACGTGCACCAGTTGCGCCGCCGCGTGGTCACCGAATTCGCGCTCGGCTCCAACGACCGCCTGTCGCTGCTGTTCGAATCGTTCGCCTACAAGCGCGGCGTGCCGGCCGAGGCCGACTTCGTGTTCGATGCGCGCGTGCTGCCCAACCCGCATTGGGATCCGGAGCTGCGCCCGCTCACCGGCCGCGATGCCGGCGTGCGCGAGTACCTGGACAACGAAGCCGACGTGCAGCGCTACAGCGCGCAGATCGTGGACCTGCTCGACACCTGGCTGCCACGGCTGCGCAACGACACCCGCAGCTACGTGACCATCGCCTTCGGCTGCACCGGCGGCAAGCACCGCTCGGTGTATCTGGCCGAACGCATGGCCCGGCATGCGCGTGAGCAGGGCTGGCCGGAGGTGGCGACGTTTCATCGTGAGCAGGATTGAGGGCGGGGAATCGGGAATCGGGATTCGGGATTCGGGAATCGTCAAAGCGGTGTCATGCGGCTTGGAATGTGCGAACGGCCGATGACAGCTGTGCTTTGAAGCTTGGCCTTGCGAGTTGGCCTCGGCATCGGGTCACTGCCCCGCGCTTGCTGTCGAGGCTTTGATCTTGGTGGCTCATTTGGAGCTGCAGGCCGCCTTTGTCACTGCTGCTTCCTTAGTTTTGCTGCCGGCGCAGATTGGTCGGCCTGGCGCAGGCATCGGGTCTGCGGGAAAAAACTTGATCGGTGCATTTCGTCTGCGCGTTGTGATCGCGCGCTGCAGCGTTCGCTTGTGATGCGGTTCGCATCGGTAGACTGCGGGCGTCGCGATCATCGCCATGCCGGCAGCGGCGTGCTTGCTGCATGCGCTGCACGCGACATGTTGCAGCGGTCCTAAACGGCTATTCATTTCGCAACACATCGGTGCCGGCAAACGCTATCGCGCAGTCATGCCGACCTGTTAACGTTTCGGCATGGCCTGTGGCATTCTCCTCATTACTCATCCCGGCATCGGCGCAGCGTTGTTGAACGTGGCGACGGGGCTGTTGCGGCATTTGCCGCTGAAGACCGAAGCGTTCGACGTACCGTTCGATGCAGACCTGGACGCCTTGTTGCCCCATGCCTCGTCGGCGATGCGACGGGTCGACAGCGGCGACGGCGTGCTGGTCATGACCGACCTGTATGGCGCCAGCCCCAGCAATCTCGCCAGCCGGTTGGCAAAGCTCGGCACGCCGGTTCGCCGGGTGTCCGCACTGAGCCTGCCGATGCTGCTGCGGGTGATGAATTACCCCGAACAAGGTTTGCAGGAGCTGCCCGCCACTGCGGCGGCAGGCACCCGCAACGGAGCGATCATCGACGATGCTTGAACGCGAACTCATTGTGTCCAACCGACTCGGACTGCATGCGCGGGCGACCGCCAAGCTGGTGCAGACGCTGTCGTCCTTCCGAAGCAATGCCACCCTGGCGGCCAAGGGCCGCGAAGTAAACGCCAAGAGCATCATGGGCGTGATGCTGCTGGCCGCCGGCCAGGGCACCAGCGTGGTGGTGCGGCTGGATGGCGAAGACGAGGCCGAGGCCTTGCAGGCCCTGGTGGAGTTGTTCGAGCGTCGTTTCGACGAGGACAGCTGAGCATGCGTGCCGTCGGTGCCGTAGCGACCGACACGGCGCGGCTGCGCCAGGGGCACGCATGAGTCTGCGCCTGCGAGGACACGGCGCCGCACGCGGCAATGCACTCGGGCGCGCGCGCGTGCGCCAGAGCCACACGCTGGAAGTGGCCGAGCAACGCGTGCCGGCCAGCCAGGTGGAGGCGCAGTTGCAGCGCCTGCACATCGCCATCGATGCGGCACGCGGCGAAATGCAGCACTTGCGCGACCGCCTGCATGGCGCGCTTGCGCGCGAGGTCGGTGAATTTCTAGAACTGCATGCGCTGCTGCTCGACGACCCGGAGCTGCTGCAAGGCCTGGACGAGTTGATCCGCACCCACCGCTACAGCGCCGACTACGCCTTGCGCGTGCAGCGCGACCGGTTGGCGGCGGTGTTCGACGGCATGGAGGACGCCTACCTCAAGAGCCGCATGGACGACCTGGATCACGTCATCGGTCGCATCCATGCGTTCCTGCACAAGCGTGCTCCGGACCTCAAGGGCGTGGCCGGCGAGATCCTGGTCTGCGACAACGTCGCGCCCTCCGAACTGGCGCAGCTGCAGGCGCAAGGCGTGGTCGGCATCGTCACCACCGCCGGCAGTGCGCTGTCGCATAGCGCGATCCTGGCGCGCAGCCTGCACCTGCCGCTGGTGGTGGGAGTCAGCGATGCGGTCCAGCGGATCGACGATGGCGACGTGTTGATCGTCGATGCCGGCTCCGGCCAGGTGATCGTCGACCCCAAGCCCGAGCATCTGCGCGACTACCGCGAGCGCCTGCGCGCGCTGGCCAAGGAGCAGCGCGAACTGGGACGGCTGCGCTCCAAACCCACGCGCACACGCGACAACGTCGATATCACGCTGCTGGCCAACGCCGAATCACTGGAGGACGTGGCCAGGGCGCACGCACTCGGCGCCAGCGGCCTTGGCCTGTATCGCACCGAATTCCTGTTCCTGCAGCGCAGCGAGTTGCCGGACGAAGAAGAACAGTTCCACACCTATCGCGACACCGTGCTGGGCATGAGCGGGCGACCGGTCACCATCCGCACCCTGGATCTGGGCGCCGACAAGGCCGACCGCACCGGCCTGACCTTGAGCGACGAGGACAACCCGGCGCTGGGCTTGCGCGGTGTGCGCCTGTCGCTGGCCCGCCCTGCGGTGGCGCAGGCGCAGTTGCGCGCCATCCTGCGCGCCTCCGGCTACGGGCCGGTGCGCATCCTGGTACCGATGGTCAGCGGCCGCGAAGAAATCCAGTTGCTGCGCAAGCAGCTGAAGAAGCTGAGCGCGCAGTTGCGCGCCGAAGGCCACGAGATCGCCGAGCACATTCCACTGGGTGCGATGATCGAAGTGCCCGCCGCAGCGCTGGCGCTGGACTGCTTCATCGACGATATCGATTTCCTGTCGATCGGTACCAACGATCTGGTGCAGTACCTGCTGGCAGTAGACCGCAACAACGAGGCACTGGGCGAGTTGTATTCGCCGTTGCATCCGGCAGTGCTGCGGCTGATCGCGCAGGTGATCGCCACCGGACGCAGGGACGGCAAGCCGGTGGCGGTGTGCGGCGAAATCGCCGGCGACCCGCGCTTAGTGCCGATGCTGCTGGCGCTGGGGCTCACCGAATTCAGCCTGCACCCGGCCACCCTGCTGGAAGTACGCCGCGCCATTCGCGACATCCATCTGGGCGAGCTGCGCGTGCACGGCGAAAAATTGCTGCGCGCACGCGATCGCAAGGGTATCGAAAAATGGCTGGCGGCCATCGCACAAGGCGGCAGCAGCAAAAGCAGCTAGAACAGCGCTGCTGCACTTCCTTCTCCCGCTTGCGGGGGAAGGTGCCCGCAGGGCGGATGGGGGCGCCGCGCCGATCATCGACCTCACAATCAATCAGCCGGTCCATGCTGACAGACCAGCTCAGGTTCGTAGTGGCTGCACGCAGCTTTTGCCAAGCGTGCCGGCACTGTATGTTTCGTCACCGCGCGCAAGTGATAATGCCGTGCTGACCCAGCACCGCGTCCACTGACGGCGCGTCCACTCTTCCGGGAAGCCGCGCATGGCCGAAGCCGTCCGCCACGACAAGACCGCGCGCCAGCTGCGATTGCTGTCCGACGCGCTGGATAGCGGACGCCTGGGGCCGGTGCGCCGGTTGGTCAATACGCTGGCGCCGGCGGAGATCGGCAACCTGCTCGAGTCGCTGCCACCGGGCAAACGTGAAGTGGTGTGGGGGCTTGTCGACCCGGAAGACGATGGCGAAGTGCTGCTGCACGTCGGTGATGAAGTCCGCGAAAGCCTGCTGGCCGACATGGACCCGGACGAAATCGTCGCCGCGGTCGAAGACCTGGACATCGACGACCTGGCCAACCTGGTCGAAGACCTGCCCGATACCGTCATCGACGAAGTGCTCAAGTCGATGGATCGCGAGAACCGCGAACGGCTGGAGCAGGTGCTGTCGTATCCGGAAGACACCGCCGGGCGCCTGATGAATCCGGACGTGGTGACAGTGCGCGCCGACGTCAACGTCGATGTGGTACTGCGCTACCTGCGCTTGCGCGGCGAGCTGCCCGATCATACCGACCATCTGTATGTGGTGAGCCGTCGCCACCAGTATCTGGGCCGCGTGCCATTGGCAGCGCTGGTCACCCACGAGGACAGCACCCCGGTCAACCGGCTGATCGACGACGAGCAGCCGGCCATCGACGTGGGCGACGGCTCGGACGAGGTGGCACGCCGCTTCTCCGACCACGACTGGATCTCCGCGCCGGTGGTGGACGACAACAACATCCTGCTCGGCCGCATCACCATCGACGACGTGGTCGACATCATCCGAGAGCAGGCCGAGCACCAGGCGTTGAGCGCGGCCGGCCTGGACGAGGACGAGGACATGTTCAGCCCGGCCAGGCGCGCATTCCGGCGCCGCCTGATCTGGCTGGGCATCAACCTGTGCACCGCCTTCCTGGCCTCCAGCGTGGTCAGCCAGTTCGAGGGCACCATCGAAAAACTGGTGGCGCTGGCAGCGCTGATGCCGATCGTGGCCGGCATGGGCGGCAACGCCGGTACCCAGGTGCTGGCGCTGATGGTGCGCGGTCTGGCGCTGGGGCAGATCGGCTCGTCCAACGTGATGACGCTGCTCAAGAAGGAACTCACCGTGGCGCTGATCAACGGGCTGTGCCTGGGCATCGGGCTTGGCCTGATCGTCCTGGTCTGGTTCCGCCAGCCGATGCTGTCGCTGGTGATCGGCACCGCACTGACCGCCAACATGCTCACTGCCGCCTTCGGCGGCGTGCTGGTGCCGGTGACGCTCAAGCGCCTGGGCTTCGATCCGGCATTGGCGGGCGGGGTGATCCTGACCACGTTGACCGACGTAATGGGCTTCCTGAGCTTCCTGGGCCTTGCGACCTTGATCCTGCTGCCCTGACCGCGTGCAGCGGCGCCCTCGCCTGCCGCATCGGCCGTCTTTGCGATTGCATGAATCGACGGCATCCACCGCCACCGCGTGACGTGCCAGCGCACGTGCATGCGGTAATACTGCAGTCCTGTACTCGATGGAGAGTCGTGCGTGATCTTACGTTGCGTCGTACTTGGACTGCTTGCGTTGGTGCTTGCCGGCTGCTCCAGCATGGGTGAGCGTCGACATGATGGCCGGAGCGGCCATTTCGTCAGCCGCACCCTGCAGATGGAAGGCCGGCTGTATCGCTATCAGGTGTTTGTCCCGGCTGCCAAGGCGGCGCGGCCATTGCCGATCGTGTTGTTCCTGCATGGTTCGGGCGAGCGCGGCGACAACGGACGCGACCAGGCCGAGGTCGGAGTAGGCCCCTACCTGAGCGAACACACCACCCAGTTTCCAGCGCTGGTGGTGTTGCCGCAGGTGCCCGACAACGAAGAATGGCTGGGCATCAACGCGCGCATGGCCATCGCCGCGCTGGATGCCGCCAGCGCCGAATTCGCTGCCGACCCGCAGCGCACGTATCTGACCGGCATCTCGATGGGTGGATACGGCGCATGGGAAATCGGCCTGCTGCAGCCACGGCGCTTTGCCGCGATCGTGCCCATCTGCGGTGCACTCAAGGCTCCGCGCGATGAGCGCCGCACACTGTATGTGAGCCTGGTGGCCAAGGAAGCAGACCCATATACGGCAGCGGTCACCCAGCTTCGGCACGTGCCGATCTGGACCTTCCACGGCGCCAAGGACACCTCCGTGCCACCGCATGACGACCGCGCGCTGTACCGCGCTGCAAAAGGCGTGGGTGCCAACCTGCGCTACAGCGAATATCCCGAAGGCAACCACAACGTCTGGGACGCGACCTACGCGGACCCGGCGATGTGGGAGTGGATGTTCAAGCAGCGCCTGCGCTGAGCGTCAACACTCAATGGTGATAGCCGGTCTCCGCAGTGATCTTGCCGCGGAACACCCGGTACGACCACACCGTGTAGCCCAGGATCAGCGGCAGCAACATGACCAGCCCCACCATCGCGAACAGCTGCGAGGACGGCGGCGCGGCCGCCTGCCAGATGGTGTAGACCGGCGGCACCAGATACGGCCACATGCCCAGCACCAGGCCAAGGAAGCCGAGCACGAACAAGCCCATCGCCAGCAGGAACGGCGCCGTGTCCGATCGCCCCGGCTCGGTCGTGCGCCACAACGCATAGCCCACCACGGCAACCAGCACCGGCACCGGCATCAGCCACAGGTAATGCGCATCGTTGAACCAGCGATCCATCACATGCGATTGCAGCGATGGCAGCCACGCGCTGACCAGGCCGATGAAGACCAGTACGCTGAGGGTCAATGGCCGACTCAACTGACGCGCGAGCGCGTGCACGTGGCCTTCGGTCTTGAGGATCAGCCAGGTGCTGCCGAGCAACGCATAGCCGAACACCAGGGCCGCACCGGTCAGCATCGCAAACGGGCTGAACCAGCCCCAGATGCCGCCGACGTAGCGGTCGTTCTCGATCGGCAGGCCCTGCACCAGCGCACCCAGGATCACGCCCTGCGCAAAGGTGGCCAGGATCGAACCGGCGGCGAAGGCATTGCTCCACAACCGCCGCGAGCGATGCGCCTTGAAGCGGAACTCGAACGCCACCCCGCGGAACACCAGCGCCATCACCATCAACAACACCGGCAGATACAGCGCCGACAGGATCACCGCATAGGCCTTGGGAAAGGCGGCCAGCAGCCCTGCCCCACCCAGCACCAGCCAGGTTTCGTTGCCGTCCCAGATCGGCGCGGCGGTGTTCATCATCAGGTCCAGTTGCGCCTCGTCGCGACGGAACGGCGCCAGGATGCCGATGCCGAGCACGAAGCCGTCCAGCACCACGTACATCAGCACGCCGAAGCCGATCACCGCAAACCACGCCACCGGCAGGAGGGTCGTCATGTCCATCAGGCAGCTCCATCGATCGGTTCGTCCGCGGCCGAGAGCGGCCGTGCGGGCGTGTGTTCGCCATGGTCCAGCTGCGGCGCATCGTGCGGGGTCGGCCCTATCTTGCCAATCTTGACCAGGTACCAGATGCCCCAGCCGAACACGAACGCGTAACCGGCCACATACACCGACAACGAGATGGCGGTCATCAACGCCGATTGCGGGCCCACTGCGTCGGCGGTGCGCAGCAGCCCGTAGACCACATACGGCTGCCGGCCCATTTCTGTAACGAACCAGCCGGAAATCAGCGCAATGAAGCCGCTTGGCAGCATCCAGCGCCAGGTCGCCAGCAACCAGCGCCACTGCACCAGCGTGCCGCGCCACAACGCGAACGCCGACACCCAGGCCACCAGCAGCATCAGCGAGCCGATCCCGACCATGATGCGGAAGGCGAAGAATACCGGCGTCACAGGCGGGCGGTCGTGCGCCGGCACCGAGGTCAGCGGCGCGATGTTGCCATCCAGGCTGTGGGTCAGGATCAGGCTACCCAAACGCGGAATCGCCAGCTCGAAATCGTTGCGCTCGGCCTGCGCATTCGGCAATGCGAAGACCACCAGCGGAAATCCCTTGCCGGGTTCTTCGCGGTGCCAGTGCGCCTCCATTGCCGCGATCTTCATCGGCTGATGCTTGCGCGTATTCAAGCCATGCATGTCGCCGACGAGGATCTGCAGCGGCATGGTGATGGCCGCGAACACCACCGCCAGCTTGAGCATGCGCAGGCCCGCCTCGCGGTGCACGCCACGGTGCAGATACCAGGCACCCACCGCGCCGACCACAAAACAGGTGGTGATGAACGAGCCCAGCGCCATATGCGCAAGCCGATACGGAAACGAGGGGTTGAAGATGATCTTCAACCAATCGACCGGATGCACGATCCCATTGATGACCTCGTATCCGGCGGGCGTCTGTAGCCAGCTGTTGGACGAGAGAATCCAGAATGTGGAAAACAGCGTGCCCAGTGCCACCATGCAGGTGGCGAAGAAATGCAGGCGTTCGGAAATGCGGCCCCACCCAAACATCATCACGCCCAGGAAGCTCGCTTCCAGGAAGAACGCGGTGAGGACCTCGTAGCTCAGCAGCGGGCCGATCACACTGCCGGCGATGCGGCTCAGTTCCGGCCAGTTGGCGCCGAACTGGAAGGCCATCACGATGCCGCTGACCACGCCCATGCCGAAGGACACGGCAAAGATCTTCTGCCAGAAGAAATACAGCTCGCGCCAGACCGGCAGGCGGGTGCGCAACCAGCGCCATTCCAGAAACGCCAGCAGGCTGGAGAGGCCGATGGTGAACGCAGGAAACAGCACGTGGAACGCAATGACGAATCCGAACTGGATCCGCGACAGCAGCACGGCGTCCATGGAGCAACCTCCAGGCAAATGGGAAGACCACCAACGCGTCAGTGCAGAGCGATTGCCGCAATGCCTGCGGTCATCGAGATCGCGACCGACTGCGCTACGCCTTCATGATAGGGACGCTAGAGAACGTTCCCGATGCGACACGGCGTCGCATCTGCGTCAAACCGTCGCGCCCTTGCGGCCAAGCATGCGATGCAATCGCAGACAGCAGGGCGATGAGCACGATCGCGCAAGCACCTGTGTACTGGCTGCGGCCAGCGTCACGCTGTCGCAGTCGCCCGATGTACGGCGCTGCGCACGCCCGCGCCTCGCCGACATGCGCGGGCGTCTGGGAGTGCTCATCACCACGCGGTTCACGCAGGCCTGGCCTTCTGCGCCATCGGGCAGGCGGCCCAGCACTGCGGTGCGACATCCGGTTGCGCGGCCTAGTGCGTGCGGCGGATCCGCCGGGCGATTTCGCTGACCACCGCAATGGCAACAGTCAGACCCACCATCGACAGGAACTGCGTCCGCGTCTCTGCCGCGCTGGCCAGCAGCACGAAAATCACGCCCAGGATCGCCAACGCCAGCACGGTCAGAAATGGATAGCCGCGCATCCGAAACGGCAATGCGATGCCGGCGCGATCGGCGCGGGCGCGCAGGATCAGCTGCGACAGCAGCGAGATCGTCCACACCAGCAGGCAGGTGGCACCGACGATATTGAGCAGCACCGGCAACACCTTGTTGGGATACAGCAGCTCCAGTGCGGCAGCCGCAAAGCCGAACAACACGCTGGCGATCACCGCCATCAACGGCACCTGCTCGCGACTGGTCCTGGCGAGCACGCGCGGCGCCTCGCCGCGCTGGGCCAGCGAGAAGATCATGCGCGACGCGCCGTAGAGATTAGCGTTGAGTGCCGACAGCAGCGCCACCACCGCCACCAGGGTGATCGCAGTGGCCGCACCGGGAATGCGCGCCACGTCCAGCACCGCGGCAAATGGCGAGCTGAGCGCCTTGCTGGTCCACGGCACCACCGCCACGATCACGCTGATCGAACCGATGTAGAACACCAGGATGCGCCAGGCCACGGTACGGATGGTACGGGCCAGGCTGCGCCCGGGGTCCGCGGTTTCTGCCGCCGCCACTGCCACGATCTCGGTGCCGCCAAAGGCGAACACCACCACCAGCAAGGCCGCGCCGACGCCGGCCAGGCCATTGGGCGCAAACCCGCCGTTCTGGGTGAAGTTGGACACTCCCGGCGAGGTCACGCCGGGCAGCAAGCCGGCCAGCAGCGCGAAACCGATCAGCAGGAACACCACGATCGCCACGACCTTGAGAATGGCGAACCAAAATTCGAATTCGCCGAACTTACGCACGCCCAACAGGTTGATCGCGGTGAAGGTCGCCATGAACAGCAGCGCCAGCAAGGGCACCGGCAACGCCGGCCAGACGGTGGCGAGCAGGCCGGCGGCGCCGACCGCCTCGGCTGCGATCACCACCACCACCTGGACCCACCACAGCCAGCCCACCGTCGCGCCGGCGGTCGGGCCCATCGCATCGGCCGCATACACCGAGAAGGCGCCGCTGGCCGGCTTGGCGGCCGCCATCTCGCCCAGCGCGTTCATCACGATGATCACCAGGGCACCGGCGATCAGGTAGGACACCAGCACCGCCGGCCCGGCTGCCTGGATGCCGACGCCCGACCCCAGGAACAGCCCGGCACCGATGGCGGTGCCCAGGCCCATCATCATCAACTGCCGCGGTTTGAGCGCATGGCGCAACGCGGGCGCGGCGGGCGAAGCGTTCTGGGCAACAGGATCGGTCGGAAGCGACATGGACGGCATCGGAGAGGTGGTAGCGCGACACGATACCGCGTCGCGGCTTCTGCCGCGCCTCTTGACGCAGCAGCCTAGTCCGGGCTGACGGTGTCGTCGCCGGGCGGCGCAGCGCCCTTGTGCGCGACCCGACTGGCCCCGGCCAAAGCGACGCGCGGCGGCACGCTCTGCTGCGGTGCACACCAAGCGGCGTGGTAGTGCCGGCAGCGCGGCCAAGGAACGTACTGCGTGCCAGGGACGCGCGGAATCTGCATCCTGCGCGTGGCCGCGATATCGCCCAACTGCGACTGGAGGTGGTGGCTCCCCGCACACTCGGGTAGCCGGCACATGGGTCAACTGAAACCGTCGCCATCTGCTGGGTCGGTTGCCATGCGCAATGCGCTTCGCACGACTGCATCCCAGCGTGGACGGATACCGGCGATCCCTTCGCGCCGTCATCGGCATCAGCGGTCAGTGCCTGCCTAGGCGCAGCGTTCGGCGACAGGCGATCAGCCTGCCTTGCGCTGCAAGGTGCGATAGACGCAGCCGTTCTGCGCATGCGGTGCCATTCCGCTATCGCAAGGTCGCGTGTCTCTCTTCCCACGCAGCCATGCAATGCGACTGCAACGCACTGCGACCTTTGCATCGCGACATCCCCTGAGCGGCGGCACCCTTACCACGCGTGGCCAGCTGCGATGGCTGCAGCCATCCCTGGCCTGCACTGTGTTCTGCGAAAGTCGGCGAGTACGCCAGGCGCAGGTCTTTGATGACATTGCCGCTCATGAAAATCCCCGGCAGTGCCGGGGATCTTTGGCTAGGCCGCTACGCCGGCGCTCACTCCGCCAGGTTCTTGCCCGCACCTGCGGTGGCGATCACCTTGGCCTTGACCTGCGCGGCCGGGGTGACGGTGTAGGTGTAGCCCAGTGGTTCGGGGAAGACCTTGGAGCTGATCCAGGTGGTGGCATTGGCGTACGGCTTGCTGCCGTCCGGTGTGCCCCAGGTGATGCCGCTGCCCACGTAGTTGTTGATCAGATCCCAATAGCCGATCTCGCTACTGTCACGCGAAGTCACCGGGTTCTTGATGTTCTCGAAGTAGTTGGATTCGATCTTGGCCACGCCGCCCATGCGCACATTGATGCCGGAGGTGGTGACGTTGTTGAAGTAGTTGTTATAGATGTGGCTCAGACCACGGCGCTGCAGCGGCACGCGCGATTCCACATTCTCGAAGCGGTTGTGGTGATACGTGGTGCGTGCCGCCGAATTCTTGGTGTCGCTGTCGCTGAAACCGTTGAGCGCGACCTTCTGATAGTTGTAGACGTAGTTGTAGACGTAGTTGTAGACGTAGTTGTAGACGTAGTTGTAGGACACGGTGACGTGGTGCACGCCCTTCTTCATGTCGATGCCGCCATCGAAGGAGGCATCGCCGGCGCCGGAGCACTTGGTGAGCGAAGCGAACACGGTGTTGTGGTCGACCCAGATCCTGGACGGCGAGCCGCTGGAGTTGCCCTCCAGCGAAATCGAGTCGGCATCTTCGCCGCCTTGCAGCAGGCCGATGGTCATGTTCTGGATGATGATGTTGTTGGCGTTGCCCACCACCCATAGACCGAAGTTGGCCGCCGAGCCATTCGCCCCCCCGGATGGTGACATCGCTCTTGTTCTTGATCTGCACGGTCTTGGCCGGCAGCTTCCACTGCGCGCAGACGTCCTTGATGGTGCCGAAGTCGAACTTGCCGGTGTAGTTGAGCACCAGTCCGCCGCTGCCGGAGTAACTGTCGATCGCCGCCTGCATCGCTTCGAAGGTGGCCACATTGACCGGTGTCTTGTTGCCGCCGCCGGTGGTGGCGGCACCGTAGCCGACCGGGCCGGCGATGGCGCCCGCAGCGCAGGCGGACAGTGCGAGCGCAACGGCGCCCTGAAGCATCTTGCTGGTCATGCAGCCTCTCCCAAAGAAGTCGATGAGCGCGCATGCCGCCTGCGCAGTGGCAGCGGCGACAGCGACGCGTTACGTGGGGGGCTGCATTCTTCGCGCGATTTAAAACATAAAACAATTATCTATCTCTGAAAGTTTGACGCACCACCGTGTTCTTCCCGCAGGACAGGCGAAAGAGACAGTGGGAGACACCCGGGACAGGACACAGCTGAGCTTCCTGCTGGGCTTTGGCGTCCGGATGTTCATGGCCTTGCTGTGCCAACGCCGCGCTATGGGCGCTATTGCCGACACGCTTCAAGGCTTGCTCGATGGCCAGATCGTTCTTGGAGTCCAGCGCGTACAGCAGATCATCCACGTCCGGATCGCCGGTGGTGCTCTTGCGCTTGGGCGGCGGTCGATCGTCCTGCTCGACATCGGCTTGCGCCAGCGTTGCAACGACACCCTGCTGCGAAGCGGTATCTGCCAAGGTGCTCGGTGGTCGTCTCATTGCCGAGGGACCATCGGGGTCGTATCCATCGCGCAATTCCCGCTCGGTAGTGGAGTACCGTTGCTGGTCCACTGCCCATCCATGTTGCGGTAGTAGCGCTGGCCGTTCGAGGCGGTCAACGCATCCGGGTCGGGCAGCGCCTGTTGCACGGCCGGCGACATCGGCAGGCCATCGGCGGCCCAGCCGCTGCGGTGGTAGGCCAGTTCATAGCGCGCGGCGATCGCGCCCTGGCTGTTGGCGATGTTACCGGCGATGGTAGCCTGCGCCTCCAGTTCTGCCGCGCGTGGCGGCAAAGCGGTCTCCCGCACATAGCTGCCGCGATCGTTGGCACGGGAGACCTCGGTTTTGACCAGGCGATGCTATTGCCCGTCTGCCGGGTCACGCTTCCAGTCGGCAGGGCTCAGGCTGGGGCGATTGGTGGCGTTGGCCGGCTGCCACTAGGGATCGAGCGGGTCGGGTGCGTCTTTCAGCGCCAGTGCTGCAGCGACATTGGTGGCCCAGGCGATGCATGCGCGGCAGATGCGATCCTTCCGTAGTATCCCGGGCTCAGACAGCGCGCGCGACCAGTGCCGGTATCTGCACACGTTCCCGGCCGGGCCAGGGCGTGTGGTCATCGAGGAAATCGCCGACCAGGCGCATGCAGGCGGCGCGTTCTTCCACGTGCGGCATGTGGCTGGAGTTGGCGAACACGTGCCAGCGCGCGTCCGGAATCAACCGCGCATAAGGCTCCACGGTCTCCGGCGTGGCTTCGTCGTACTTGCCGGACAGCACCAGCGTAGGCGCCATGATGCGATGCAGGCGCTCGATGATGCTCCAGTTGCGCAGGCTGCCGACCACATGGAATTCGGTGGGGCCATTCATGGCGTGATACACGGTGGGATCCGCCTCGATGGCGGCAAAGGTGCGCGCCACCTCGTCGGGCCATGGCAGCACCCTGCACACATGACGCGCGTAGAACGCCTGGCTTGCGGCCCGATACGCCGGGTGGTCCAGCGTGCCGGCGGCCTCGTGTTCGTCCAGTGCCGCCTGCACCTGCTCGGGCAGGCCGCCGCGCAGGCGCAGTGCGGCCGCACGCCACAGGCCCATGGAAGCCGGCGAATTGGCGATCACCAGCGCACGCAGCCCGCTGGGCCGACGCACCGCGTGCTCGGCCGCAAGCATCCCGCCCCAGGACTGTCCGAGCAGCGCGTACTGCGACAGCTCCAGATGGTCGATCAGGCGCTGCAGTTCATCCAGGAACAGACCCACCGTCCAGAACGCAGGGTCGGCATTGGGAAGGTGGGTGGAGCGGCCATTGCCGAGCTGGTCGTAATGAATCACGGCACGCCCGCTGGCGGCCAGGTCCTTGAAGCTGTCGACATAGTCGTGCGTGCATCCCGGACCACCGTGGGCAACCATCAGCGGACAGGCATCGCTGCGCAGGTCGCCGGTGATGCGGTACCAGGTGCGATAACCGCGAAATTCGACGTAACCCTCGGTGGACTGCATGACCTGCGCTGCCTGCGGCAATGATGAGCGCCGAGCCTAGCGGGCAGCCGGCCCGGCGTTAACTGGCAAATCTCACAGGTTTGCGCTGTTTCAGGACTGCCGCGTCGGGTGCGGCGCACATGGGTGGCCGGCAGTCCGGTCGGCCCCTCTGAAGCCCTTATGGCTCCAGCAACCGATAGTGCATACCGCGCACCACTGCCTCGACGCGATTGCGCGCACCCAGCTTGCGCGCGGCAGAGTTCAGGTGCAGGTTCACCGTGGCCGTGGAGCGGTTGAGCGCGGCAGCGATGCTCTTGGCGGTCAACCCCTTGGCCGAATACTGCAGGCATTCGCGCTCGCGCCGGGTCAGCGCGATGTGGTGGCAGCGGCGTTCCTGCGGATCCAGCAACTCCTGGGCACGTGCCTGAAAGGCGTGCGCAAGCAGCAGGAACGGCGACAGCTGGGCTTCGGCCAGGCGCGGCGCTTCTGCAGCCACTGCATCCACCGCCCCACTGAAGGTCGCAAACGCGCCACCAGGCAGATGCAGCGGCACGGTGACACCGGTGCCCATGCCGCTATCGCACAGATAGCGCGTCACCTGCCGATGCTGGCCGCCGACGTATTCCACGCCGTCGCAGTCGCCATCGGTGCGATAGGACCACACGAACGGCGTGGTCCGCCGCGTGGCACGCTGCTGAACAGGGTCATGTTGGTAATAGCCGTGCTCGCACCAGACATGCTGCATGTCGCCAGGCGCATTGCGCTGCATGAACACCGTCGGGGTGATCAACGCGCCCTCCATGCTCAGCGGCACCGGGGCGTAGTCGTACACCACCGACTGGAATCCCAACCCACACACGTCGCTGAACACCCGATCCAGGCAGGCATTGAGCGTGTGCAGCGCCTGCAGATCGCGGCCCAGGCTGGCCAGTGTGTCGAACATGGGATTCCTTCGCGGCCACCAGAGGCACTGGACGTATCCAGCACGGAAAACCTAGCATTTTTACCAGTGGATGGGCTCGCCGGCCACATTATCGTCACCATGCCGGTCACACAGCTGCGCTGCAGCATCGGCATCCCCGGCGCCCGCGCCCGCATCGACCCCGGCCTTCCTGACAGCGGACACCCTGCATGACCGATACCCCCCGCCGCGGCGATGCGGCTGCGCTGGAACGTTTTGGCTATACGCAGGAGCTCAAGCGCCAGCTCACGCTGAAGGACCTGCTGATCTACGGGCTGGTCTTCATGGTGCCCACCGCGCCATTTTCGATCTTCGGAGGAGTATTCGACATCAGCGCGGGCATGGTGCCGCTCACCTATCTGGTCGGCTTTGTGGCGATGCTGTTCACCGCGCTCAGCTACCAGCAGATGTCGCAGGCGTTTCCGGTGGCCGGCTCGGTGTATGCCTACGTAGGACGCGGATTGAGCAGCGGTATGGGCTTCCTGGCCGGCTGGGCGATCCTGCTCGACTATCTGCTGGTGCCCACCCTGCTCTACGTGGTCGGCGCCAACGCGATGCACAACGTGCTGCCGTCGGTACCGCAGCCGGCGTGGATCGCGTTCTTCGTGGTGCTCAACACCGTGGTCAACCTGCGCGGGATCGAAACCACCGCGCGGGCCAACCGGGTGTTTCTGTATGCGCAGCTGGTGGTGCTGGCGGTGTTCGTGGTGTTGGCGACGCTGGCGATCCAGCGTGGCGTCAACGGCGCGCACTGGTCATTGCGCCCGTTCTACAACCCGCAGGCATTCTCGCCGCAGTTGATCTTCAGCGCATTGTCGGTGGCGGTGGTGTCGTTCCTGGGCTTCGATGCGATTTCCACGCTGTCGGAGGAGGCCCGTGGCGGCAACCGCGTGGTCGGCCGCGCCTCCTTGCTGGCCTTGTTGCTGGTAGCCGGATTGTTCATGCTGCAGACCTGGCTGGCGGCCCTGCTGCAACCTACCCTGCTGCGCTACCCCAACGAGCAGGCGTCCAACGATGCGTTTTTCGAGATCGGCCACCTGATCGCCGGGCCATGGCTGCAGATCGTGATTGCGCTGACAGTGGCCATCAGCGCGGCAATCGCCAATTCATTGGTGGCGCAGGCGGCGACCTCGCGGCTGTTGTTCGCCATGGCGCGCGATCGCCAATTGCCGGCGTTCCTGCGCTATATCCATCCCCGCACCGGCGTGCCACAACGCGCCATCCTGCTGGTAGCGGCGCTGAGCATGGTGCTGGGCGAAGTCTTCGTCGGCCAGATCGCCTTGCTGTCGTCGCTGTGCAATGTGGGCGCGCTGACCGCCTTCGTGCTGTTGCATGTCGCAGTGGCCTGGCACTTCCGCCGGCAGGGCCGCCTAGTCCTGCATGGCGTGGTGCCGTTGATCGGCAGCGTGATTCTGGCGTATGTGCTGGTCAATGCGGACCGGCATGCGCAGCTCGGCGGAATGGCATGGTTGGCGGTCGGCCTGGCGGTACTGGCCTTCCTGAAGGTCGGCGGGCGCTCGACCGAATTCCGCGCCAGCGATGCGCTGGAGTAGCCCGCTTCTCGCCAGAGATCGAGCGCTGGGCTGTCGCCTTCTGCCGGTGCTGCCATGCGACCGAGGTGCGGCCGATCTTGCACGCCTCGAGCGTGCGATCAGCGCGCATGGCTTGGCGCGCTCCGGCGTCGCCCTGCCACGACACACCGGCACATCCCACACCGCAAGCATCCCTGACGCAGGCCACTGCAGCGCTGTGCCAGCATCGCCGAGCCTTGCGCCCTGCCTGCACTGCGACGCGATCGAACCTGCACAACGTTCGCAAAGCTTGGCAACGCAAGTCGCGTGAAGGCGACTATCGCTTTAACGATTGATCATCTCTGAAAGAGATTTTAAGCACATATTCAGTTGTAGACATTCGCTAGTCTCGTCTGGCGCCAACGATGGCGCCGCAGGCCCTGGCCCCCGCCACAGCCTGCCGTTCCCTGACGAGAAGGACTACCCATGATTCGCAAGAATGCGTTGTATCTCGCGCTGTTCTCCGCTGTTTCCGTCTCCGCGCTGGCTGCGCCGCCCACCGAGATGGATGCTGCACCGGTGAGCACTGCGCCACAGGCGGCCAAGCTCGGCGCAGCGACGTTGCAGTCGGCAAGCCTGCGTGGCGGCATCCTGCCCGCACGCGTGGTGCTGCTGGCCGCGCCCAGCAGCAAGGAACTCGGCAGCGTGCGCGAAAAGCGCATTGCGCAAGTCAAGCATGGGCAGCCGCTGCAGATCGGCTTTTCGCGTGCCGTGCCGCAGCCGCTCGTCAACCTGGCCAAGCTGGATTGGCAGATGGCCAGCGATGGTTCGCGCGTTGCCACCTTGAAGCTCGGCTCCGCGCAGGCGGCCTCGCTACGCGCGGCGTTGGTGGTGCGCGGTGCTGGCGCAACGCCGGGCGATCCGTCGCGGGTGACGCTGCGCTTTGCCGGCGACGACGGCCGCGTGTTCGAGCAATCCGGCGCCAGCTTTGTCGGTACCGGTGATGCGATCGGCTGGTCGCCGACGGTCAATGGCGACAACCTGCTGGTGGAGATCTCGCTGCCGGCCGGCCTGTATCCGGAAAACTTCAGCCTCAGCGTCCCGCAGCTGTCGCATCTGGACATCAGCCCCACCGCCAGCCCGCGCGACATGATGACCATTGCCATTGGCGAAAGCGATGCGTGCCAGAACGATATCGTTTGCCGCGCCAACCCCACTGCCGGCTTCACCAGCGCTGCCAAGGCGGTGGCGCGCATGGTGTTCACCACCAGCCAGGGCTCGTTCCTGTGCACCGGCACCCTGCTCAACAACACCAATACGCCCAAGCGCAACCTGTTCTGGACCGCCGCGCACTGCATCAGCACGCAGACGGTGGCCAACACGCTGCAGACCTACTGGTTCTACGACGCAGCCAGTTGCAACGGCAACACCGCCAGTTCGCAGGCGACCACGCTGACCGGCGGCGCGTTCCTGCGCCATGCCAACACCACGCGCGATACCGCGCTGCTGGAGCTGAAGACCGCACCGCCCAGCGGCGCGTTCTACGCGGCCTGGAACAGCGCGGCGATCGGTTCGACCAGTACGTCGATCGTGGGCATCCACCACCCCTCCGGCGACGTCAAGAAATATTCGCTGGGTACGGTCACCGGGCTGAACACCTCCATCGACGGCAAGAGCCCGCTGTATCGCGTGGTCTGGAACGACGGCGTCACCGAAGGCGGCTCGTCCGGCTCGGGCCTGTTCACCATCGCCAGCGGGGGCGCGTATCAGCTGCGCGGCGGCCTGTACGGCGGGTATTCGCTCTGCACGGCGCAGACCGATCCGGACTACTACTCGCGCTTCTCCGACGTGTATTCGTCGATCTCCACGTTCTTCGGGCAGTAAGCAAGATCGCACGTGGCAGGCGCGGCGTCGCCTGCCACGTTCGCCTGCGTGGCGGCTCGGTGGCTGCGTCCCGGCCGGACACACCCGATGCGTCGCCAGCGGGCGCTCCTTATCGACCGCGGTCGATGCACCCGATGGGCTGACGCAACTACGGCAAGGCGGTGACGCGTTCGCGCGATGCGTCCATTCCACAGCTGTGCTTTCGCGGCCTTGCCCAGCAAGATGGTCGGGGCGCTATTGCCTGCACGATGCGCGTAGAGAATCCAGTTCGGCAAGCCAGGCAATGCCGTGTTCACCTCCGTCGCACGCGTCTCCTGGAAGCGCAGTAACCGATGCACCCAGAAGGTATGCCAGCGGTGGTCGCGCGTGGCAGCCGGGTCGGCGGTGATCACCGACGGCTGCAGCAGCGCAGCCGCTGCGTCTGGGTACGCGCCGGTCATCCTCGTCACTGGGTTCGTGGGTGGGCACACGCAGCGCACGGTAACGATCACCTTGCGGGAGCACTACCGTGCGCCACGCATTGCCGCCGGCCAGGCCAACGCCGCCACTCCCCAATGTCACCACGTAATCCGCACGTCCGTCGCCATTGAGGTCGGCGCGCTCCACGCCATGAAAGCCGAGCAAGCCGCCGCCCAGTTCGACCGCTGCCAACTGCACGCGGCCGGTGGCGTCATGGACTTGCAGCGTCGTCGCCGTACCGCGGTATCCATCGCGAGCACGCTGCCCGCATCGCGAAAATGGGTGATGCCCTGCCATTGCGTACTGCCCTCTTCCGCCGGCAATTCGGCCACCGGGCACTGCGAGCCAGCCGGAGGCCGCGACCGCGGCGGATACTGCGGATGCCGGGCATGTGCACCGGTGGACAGCGCCAGCAGCGCGATCAAGGCCTAGCGCACGGCCGCCATGCGGCCTGTTGCCGGTGATGTCATCTCGCGCATTCCGTGGCAGTGCCTGCGGTTTCGGTGGTGCCGCACCATGCGCAGGGCCATTGCCTGCGGCAAGGGCGTCCTGCAGCACGATGCGTCTTGTACAACACCGGCCCGCTGCGCCAGGCCCGCAGAATCAGGCAGACTTGGCACTGACTTCTGGAGGTTGCCATGCCGTTTCATCATCATCGCTGCGCGTTGTGGGCGCTTGCTCTGGCAACGATGGCGTTGCAAGGCAACGCGCTGGCAGCAGGCAAGCCGGCCAATCGGGACGACGTCAAAGCCTATGCGCTGCAGTGCTGCCTGGATCACACCTACGTACGGAGCGGCAAGTAGGCAGACGATCAGTTGCGCGACCGCTCGTATCTGCTGACCACCTACGCGATGGACAATGCCAAGACTGGGGCGACCGATCGCCTGAATCGTTTTGTCGACGCCAGCACCGCGGATTTCGGCAACAAGACCATGCCGATGAAGGACGAAGCACGCCGCGGGCTATTCAACGCCATCTTCGCCCAATGCATGGACTTCTATCGCTCGCCAGCACTGGCCGACTTCATCGCGCACCGGCTTTGACGCACGCGCAAGGTGCGGTGCGCCGTGCGATGCCTGTATGCGTGCGCTTCAGCAGGCAGACTGCCCCCGCACCGGCACGTACAGATGGCTCGGGTGCGGGGATGCTGCATCTGCTGCGTCGACGCCAGTCTGCAGTCTCGGCCGGGCAGGCAGGCAACCCGCGATGGCGACACGGCGCCGCTGACGGCACACTCTTTCCTTCCGGTGCGCCCAAGGAATCCTAATGCCCGAACCCCTCATGTCGTGCTCCCGTCGGGCGCTGCTGCAGCTGGCAGCGTCCGCCGGGATAGTGAGCATGGTCGGCCCGCTCGCGGCAGCGTCCAGCTCCGGCGCCAGCCAGGTGCGCGCAAATGGCAACGCGGCGGCGCCTGCACCGTTTCCGGCCAAGGGCAGCGTACTGGTATTGCTGGGCACCAAGGGCGGGCCGACGCCGTCGCCGCTGCGTGCAGCGGCCGCCAATGCCCTGGTGATCGACGGGCAGCCCTACCTGGTCGACTGCGGCAACGGTGTCGCGCAGCAGCTGGCCAAGGCCGGTATCGCGCTGCCGGCACTGCGCGATATCTTCCTGACCCATCATCACTCCGACCACAACGCCGACCTGCTCAACGTGGTGTGGCTGGCCTGGGCCAGTGGCCTGCAGACGCCGGTGCATCTGTACGGGCCACCGGGCATCGGCGCGATGGTGGATGCGTTCGTGGCGATGAATGCCACCGACATCGAGGCGCGCATGCGCGAGGAGGGACGCCCGCCATTCCGGCCGTTGATCCATGTGCACGAGTTCGACCAGCCCGGCACGGTGCTGCAGAACGATCAGGTGGAAGTCACCGCTGCCCTGGTGGACCACTACACGCTCAAGCCGGCGTTTGCGTACCGCTTCGCGGCACGCGACCGCAGCGTGGTGTTCTCCGGCGACACGCGCTATCTGCCGGCACTGGCCGAATTTGCCAGGGGCACCGATGTTCTGGTGCATGAGGTGATGCACCTGCCCGCGCTGGCAAAAATGCTCAAGACCAGCGACAACGCCCCGACCTTGCTCGACCATCTGCTCAAGAGCCATTCCACCAGCGAGGAAGTCGGCAGGATCGCCGCCGCTGCCCACGCGAAACTGCTGGTACTCACCCACTTCGTGCCTGGTGGCGACCCATCGATCACCGATGCGATGTGGAGCGAGGGCGCACGCACGCACTACGCCGGCCCGATCGTGGTCGGCGCCGACCTGATGCGGTTGTAGCGCAGCAGATGGCGGTGATCCAACCCGGGATGGCTAGCGGGCCATGACTGGCGTGCGCGCTCCCCACACTTCCGGCCTTGCCTTGCAATAGCGTTCGATGAAGGCCTGCTGCGAGGGGAACTGCTCCACCGCGTGCTGGATCGGCTGGGCGATGCCGTCCAGCAGGCGTTGCAGATCCTGGTCGGAAAACGCGCGTGTCAGCGGGTGATGTTGTTCCGGCATCAAGCCCTGGCCCATCAGCACATGCGTCCAGGAATCGACCCGGAACAACTCGTCCGCCGCCTGCCAGGCGTGCGCACGCTCGCGCCACGCGCGCAGGCGCACCGCCAGCGACTCCGGCAGCTCCATCTCGCGGCATTGCCGCCACAGCGGTTCCTCGCGCTGGGTGGCGTGGTAGTGCAAGGTGACGAAATCGCGCACGTGCTCCATCTCGGCGCGGCTGACATCGTTGAACAGCTGCACCTGCGAGGGCGCGATGCCCTGCGCTGGGAACAGCGTCAGCAGCCGCACCACCGCCGAGATGGTGAGGTGGATGCTGGTGGATTCCAGCGGCTCGATGAAGCCGCTGGCCAGGCCCAGCGACACCACGTTCTTGTTCCAGGCCTTGAGCCGGCGGCCGGTGCGAAATGGCACCATCCAGGGGTCTTTCACCGCCGGGGCGGCCACGTCGCGCAGCAGCTTGGCGTGCGCCTCGTCGTCGGAGAGGTGCCGGCTGGAAAACACCAGGCCGTTGCCCAGCCGGTGCTGCAGTGGAATATGCCAGCGCCAGCCGGCTTCGTGGGCGATGGCGCGCGTGTACGGCACCGGCGGGCCCAGCGCATGCGTCTGCACCGCCACCGCGCGGTCGCACGGCAGCCAGTGGCTCCAGTCTTCGTAGCCGGTGTGCAGGGTTTGCTCGATCAACAGGCCGCGGAAACCGCTGCAATCGATAAACAGATCGCCGGCGATGACCTGCCCGTCTTCCAGCACCAGGCTGGCGACATCGCCGCTGTCCGGATGCACCGTCACCTGCTGGATCCGGCCCTCGATGCGCGTGACGCCACAGGCCTCGCTGCGCGTGCGCAGAAAGCGCGCGTACAGCGCGGCATCGAGGTGGTAGGCGTAATTGACCGCCGGCTCGCGCGGCAAGGCGAAGCGGTCCACGCGCGAGGCCACGGTTTCCAGGCAGTAATCGCCAAAGCTGCCGCCCATGCCGCGGCGCCGGCTTTCCAGCCACAGATGATGGAACGCGCACACCAGGGTGCTCTGCCCGGTGATGCCGAACGGGTGGATATAGCGATCGCCCTGGCGCAACCAATGCTCGAAGGAAATCGAGAGCTTGAAGGTGCCCGCTACCTCGCGCAGGAATTCCTGCTCGTCGATCTGCAGGAACCGGTGAAAGGTGCGGATCGGCGGCACCGTCGATTCGCCGACCCCCACCGTGCCGATCTGCTCGGACTCCACCAGGGTGATGTCGAGCACGTCGCGAAACTGGTGCGAGAGCGCGCCGGCGGCGATCCAGCCAGCCGTGCCGCCGCCGGCGATGACCACCTTGCGAATCTGAGCCTGAGTCACTGCGAACTCCTGTGGACTGGATGTGGAATGGCGGCTGCCATGTGGGGCGATCCTGTTCGGGACCGCAAAAGGGTTGCACGCACGGCGATGCCAAAACGGCCCGACGGCGCGCTGCCATGCGCCCTGCCGATGGACGGCGCAGTCATCCGGCAATCCGCGTCGAACGCACTGCGTCCATCAGCGATTGAGCCTGCCGATCAGCATGGCGCGCAGCTGGCGCGCAAGGACGGGATCGATCGGCCCCAGCGCCTGTCGCGCCGGTTCGGGTAGATGCGCGCCGGCACGCTCGGCCGGTCCGAACACGTAGTAATCGAACAAGGCACGCCACGCGTCCTTTTCCGCCGCCGGGCGGTCGCGGATGGCCCACAGCGCGTGATACAGCGCGGACATCGCCGCCGGCAACTGCACGGGCACCGTGCTCCACCAGTAATTGACCAGCACGTTGAACGGCTGCAGCGACTGCACGTGGTGCCACCACATGCTGGGGATGAACAGCGCATCGCCCGGCTCCAGCACGGCGGTGCGCGCATGCAGCTGTGCCTGGGCGAATCGCGGGTAGCGCTGCAGGTCGGGCGTGGCGATATCCACCATGCTCACCACCTGCCCGCCCGGCGTGGGATCGAGCGGCCCAGGGTAGAGATTGGCCACCTGCTCCGGGGGAAACAGCGTGAAGCGCCGTTGCCCTACCGCGCAGCAGGCCAGGTTGTTCGGCGCATCGTAATGGCAGGACGCGGTGACGCGATTGCCGATCCAGATGCTGGGCTGCACGTTGACGCCGCTGGCCGCCAGGCCCAGATCGTTGTGCGCACGCAGGCCAGGCAAGCCATCGTCGACAGGCAGCGAGGCCAGATAGTAGGTCGGCGGCTGCAGGTCGTCGCGATGTGCGGCGATCGCGTCCAGCAAGCTGCCCAGGCTGCCGCGCTGCACCTCGAAATTCAGCGCGCTGCAGTCCTCGGTGTAGAACGGGCGGCCGGCGATTGCCGGCCCGCCATAGGAGTACTGCAAGGCGCGCCCAGTGTCGTGGGCGCGCAGCTGGTGCATCGCCTCATCCGGGCTCCGCAGGCCGGCCTGCACCAGCGACCAATCGCGTGCGATTCCGCGCAACACCACCGGCTCGGCCGCCTCGCAGAGTTCGGCCAGTGGCAGCGCCTGGGGCCGGCAATCGGTGCGCTCGGCAATCGCGGTGGCAGCAGGGCCATGACGTGCAGGTGCATCCATACGATCAGGCATGGGCAGCGGCAGGCGCAGTGCGCGCCTGTTGCAGGCGGCGCTGCTTTTCGGCCATCAGGCGGCGCACGTTATGCAGCGATGCCAGCATCAGAAAGGCGCCTTCCAGATACCCCGCCTGGTGCAATTGCTGCAGGGGCTGCGCGTCGAGTGCGGCAAGTCGCTCGCGGTCGATGGCGAACAGGCCATCCAGGTGGGCGGCATGGGTGGCATCCAGTGCGACATCCAGGCGTACCGGTTGGATCAGGCCCAGGACATCGAAGGCGGCCGCCATGGCCTGCCCGGCATCCACGCCTTCGCGAATGCCGCGCAGCACACCGATGATGTGCTCCAGGTACGGGCTGTGGCCGCCCTGCGGCAGGAATACGGCCTCGCCCTCGCTGCGGCTGACGCGCGGGTGCTCCAGGTCGATATGGATCACCGGCTCCTGCACCAGCGCACCATCGATCCGCTGCTCCTGGAAACCGATCAGAAATGGCCCCTTGGCGACGATGCCGGGCAGATAGTTGGCGCTCCAGCGGCCGTCGTGCAGGAACAGGTTTTCATCCTGGGCAAAGCCCAACAAGGCCACCGATTGGTAGCTACCGGTAGCGGGGTCCTTACGGAAGAACAGCGGGTATTCGCGCTGCAGGTCGGCGTACTCGGTCACAAACGCCGGCACCAGCCCGACCGCATCGCCGAACTCTGCCCCGAAGCGCAGGACCACGCGCACATCGTGATGCGCCACGTTGTTGAGCACTGCATATCGCGTCATCGACGACTCCAGCAGACATCCGCGGCGGACGCCTGCACTGAAAAATTGGCGTGCGGCGCACCCGCTGCACGCGACAGGCACCGAGCATTGCCAAAAAAACCCAGGCCGGCAAGCGGCAGGGCAGCATGCGCGTTGCATCGGCAGCGCGAATCACCCGTTGCCTGCATGCGCCGCCTGGTCGGGAACGTTCACTACAGCGATGCGTGCAGAACAAGCCTGCGTGTACACAGCACGGCGGGCACAACAGTAGCGCCCGCCACCGGCAGCTAATGTCTGCACAGCAACACCCGCACTCACGGTGCGCGAGCGATCCGTGCGCGACGCACAGCCGTCAGCCAAGCGACGACCGCTTCATGGTCGCGGCATGTCCAGGGAACATGCCACTCCATGGCGCGGCCGCACGCAGCTGACGGTGCGCGCCATCGCCTTGCCGCTGGCCTAGAACGCGTAGCGCACGCCCAGGGTGTAACGCGGCTGCTGATCGATCAGGCGGATGATCTGCTTCTCCGAGCGCCCGTGCCAACGCACGTCTTCGCCGGTGAGATTGATCGCTTCAAAGCTCACCGACAGCTGCTTGCTGAGCGCGTAGCTGACGCTCAGGTCGAACTGCTGATACGCCTCCACGTAGTACGGGTTGCGGTTGGAGGCGTCCTGGTTGGCCGCGATCAGGTATTCGTCGCGCCAGTTCCAGGCCAGGCGTGCGCTCCAGCCGTATTTTTCGAACATCAGCATGACGTTGGCGGTATCGCTCAGGCCAAGCAGCGCGAACTGGTCGCGGTCGATGACATTGTTGTTGAACGCCACGTCGCCTTCGACGATGGTGTAGTTGGCGTAGATGCCGAAGCCGGTACTGCCGAAGAAGTACTGCCCGCCCAGTTCCCAGCCGTGGATATTGGCCTTGTTCTGGTTGATCGGCCGCGAGACATCGAACTGGTACAGCGGATCAGCCGCCGTGCCGACCAGGTCGTAGGCGTTTTCCAGTGCAAGGCTCTGCGCCGAGCTGCCGTTGTAGGCGGCCAGGCCACCGGTGGCCGCAGCATTGCGCAACAGCGCAGTGGCTGCGAACAACGAGGTGTCGTTGGCCGAACAGGCCGCCGTCACGTCGTTGCCGGCGGCGCCGACCTGCGCGGCGCACGCGCCGCTTTGCAGGAACGCCAGCGCCGCCTGCGCATCCGGACCCGAGGTGGGATCGGTCAGGCCGTACAGGGTTTCGCGCGACACCGTGGTCCCCAGGAAGTTGCTGACGCGCTTGTTCCAGAACGTGGCCGACACATAGCTTGCGTCGGCGAAATACCATTCCAGCGCCAGGTCGAGGTTGTCCGATTCCAGCGGGTCCAGCGTCGGTGTCTGCGAATCGCCACTGGCGCGGTTGGAAGGATTGATCAGGATCGAACCCGCCGGGGTGTTGGGCGTGGGACCGGCGAGCAGGTTGTTGTACGGCGCGCGTGCAATGGTCTGGCCGAACGAGGCACGGCCCTTCAACTGATCGGTGATATCGATGCTGAAGTCCAGGTTCGGCAGGATGTAGTTGTAGCTGGTCTTCTCGCTGAAAGGCTGCTGCTCGGTGGAACGCAGCAACTGCAAGTCGTTGTTGGCCTGCCATTGCAGCGCGACGGGCGTGGCCACCTGCGAGGTGGATTCCACATCGGTACGCTCATAGCGCAGGCCCAGCCGCGTATTGGTGGTCATGCCGGAGATATCGCCGGTCAGTTCCAGCTGCACATAGGCCGCGCGGGTCTTTTCTTCGACCTGGTTGTTGGCGCTGTAGAGCGGGTTGTAGCGCGTGGCCGCGCCGTACTGGCTGCCACCCCACAACGCCAGTTGGCTGGCGTCGCCGCGCCAGGCGTTGCGGGCAGCACCATCGGGATTGAAGTCGTCGAACATGCCGACGATGCTCACCGGCCGCAGCAGGGCCGTCATGCCCGGCTCCCTGCCGGCATTGGCCACGCCCCAGTCGCCCAATGCGGAATAGGTGTCGCTGGTCAGGCGATGCATGGTGGTGTTGGACGAGCTGACGCCGAACTGGAAGCGCCCGTCGTCGAAATCGAATTTGCCGTCCAGGCGACCTTCCTTGGTTTCGGTCACCTGCTTTTGATAATAGATGCGTTGTACCTGCGAGCCGAGATTGTTGGTGGTGAAATCCGGGTTGACCACGCCATTGGTGCCGGCCAGCGAGTCGGCGACGGTGGGATACCAGGTGCGTGCGCCGATCGGCAGCGAGTTGTTGAACCACAGCTCCTGTGCCCACTGCCCGCCGCAGGACGGGCCGTTGGTGCAATTGTTGGTGCCGGCAAAGCTGAAATAGGTGGCGCTGCCGCCGGTGACCGGATCGTTGGGCAGGCTCTGGGTCTTGGAGTTGTGCGCATCGAAGGTCAGCTGGAAGCGGTCGGTCACCTGCCAGTCCGCATTGAAGCCGAGCGAGCCGAGCGTGTACTTCTGCTCGTTGCGCTGCTGCTCCATGCCGAAGTCCTTGGCGCCATTGGGCACATCGCGCAGGTAGACCGGCGTGGCGACCGTCTGGCCGGTATCGAAGGTCAGGTCGGTGAAGCTGTTGGCGCGTTGCAGCCAGATGCCCTGTTCGCCGCGTTCTTCGCGGATCTCGTTGGACGAGTAGGTGTAATCCAGGGTCAGCGTGAGGCTGTCGGTAGGCGCGAACTGCATCACTGCCTGGCCGTTCATGCGCTCGCGCTGGAAATCGGCAAACGCATAGCGGATATCGTTGGGCATGCCATACAGCTGGCCGATCGCCGGTGCGTTGGTGACCACCGTGTCCGGACGCAGCGCCGGATCGGTGCCGGTCCAGCGCTGGATGTTCCAGCGGTTTTCGGTGGCCTGCACCGAGCCGCCGTGGCGCTTCTGGTAGCTGGCGCTCAGGCCGATGCCAAAGGTCTTGTCGGGGTTGGTATAGCTGAAGATGCCCGACACTTCCGGGGTCAGCGAATCGCCGAACGGCTGCGAGCGGTCGGACACCATCTTGGCGCCGGCATTGGCCACCACGCCATCGTGATTGAACGGCTTGTCGGTCTGGATGTTGATGGTGGCGCCGATACCGCCGCTGGGCGCGGTGGCGCGGCTGGTCTTGAACACCTCGATGCCGGTGATGGCCTCGGAGGCGAGCTGGGCGAAGTTGAAAGCGCGCGTGCCCACGTCCACGCCACCGATCGGGGTCTGGCCGGGCGCACCGAACGCATCGGCGCCGGGAATCAGGCGGCCGTTGAGGGTGACCGTATTGAACTGCGGGCCGAAGCCGCGTGCGGTGACCTGCGCGCCTTCGCCGTCGCGGCGTTCGATCGAGATACCGGTGATGCGCTGCAGCGATTCGGCCAGGTTGGTATCGGGAAACTTGCCGATATCTTCGGCGCTGATTGCATCCACCACGCCGGCGGCATCGCGCTTGATGCCCATCGATTGGTCGAGGCTGCTGCGGATACCGGTGACGGTCACGGTGTCGAGCGTGGTGGCGGCATCGCTGCTGGACTGCGGCGCGGGCGGCGGCGGAGCAACGTCTTGTGCAAATGCGGGATTGATGACCAACAGGCCACCGACGAAGGTAAACATGGCCTTCGACTTGAAGCTGCTCAACGTACGACGCATCGATGTGTCCTCGGGAGTGGAGTCCAACCGCCTACGGCCGTTGTCGCGGCATGCGACACGGCAGAGTCATGACCACCGCCCGATCGGCGGTGGCGAACAGTACTGCTCTTGAATAAGGTCCCCTAGCGCGCACGCCGGCGATCGCCCCTTCGATCGCCCACCTGCGTTATGCGGCGCATGCCTGCCGCAGACGTCCTCGACACCGCGGTGTCGCGAACGCGTGCGCACGGCATCCCCTGCACGGCGTGCCAGCCAGTGATAGCGCTAACACGCTGCGCAGCCTAGTGAGGCATCGAAGGGCTTGTCACCGTGCGTTGCAGCATAGTGATGGACCTGCATTGTTACAGCCGATACGGAGAGCGCTCGAGTCCGCATGCGCGATGTAATGGCGGCGCGGCTGTAAGCGTTATCATCCAATTACGCCGAAACCACCAATCGTCGCGGTGAAATTTGCACAATGCAGCCGCTGCGCCGCAGTCATCCGGGGCGACTGCGCAAACCAGACAGTGTGTGCGCGACCGCCGCCTGCACTAAGGCGATGACGGCGGCAATCCCGGTGCCCGGCAGCGAGAAGAAGGCCACCGCCGCAGCTGTGTTTGTGCAGGTGCCGCCACGCCCACAGCGCAACAGTAGCGGTGCCATCATCGCAATCGATTGCGATGTGCACTGCACAAGCACAGGCACAGGCACTGGCAGCGCACACTGCGTGCGGCGACATGGGCCTGTGCACGCAGCAGCTCGCCGCGTGTACGAACGCAAGGCTCAGCCGATTGCATCCACCCGGTCATCGCTGCGATCCGCGTCGGGCAATGCATGCTCGGGGTCCAGCGTCACGTGCAGCACTTTTTGCGTGGTCGGCAGGGTCAGCGTGGGCGTGGCGGTCTGCAACCAGGTTTCCACCGGCACGCGGCGGTCCAGATGGCTGCCGTCTGCCAGGTCCACGCGCACGGTGACCGGCATCACCAGTGGCTGGCGGCTGCGCAGGGTGAGCCGCAGCCCCTTGGCCGGATCCTGGTCGACGTACTGCGCCCGACTGATGCCCATGTCCAGCTGCCAATTGTTGAAGTACCAACCGCGCCACCACCAGCCCAGGTCTTCGCCGCTTTCGCTTTCCATCAGGCGGAAGAAATCCGATGGGGTGGGATGCTTGTAGGCCCAGGTGGCGATGTACTTGCGGAACGCCGGGTCGAAGCGCTCCGGCCCCAGAATCTGCTCGCGCAGCAGCACCAGGCCCAGCGCGCCCTTGAAATAGATCAGCCGATGACGGTAGGTCTCGCTGGTGACATCGGCGATGTCCATCAGCGTCGGCGCGCTGCGGTCGGCCAGCAACGGCAGGATCTCATCGACCGGATTTCCGCCCTTGGGCGCGTATTCCGAATCGCGCTTGGGCGCGTACTCCCCCTTGTTGAAGGCATCCGATGCATAGACATCGATGAAGGTGTTGAAGCCTTCGTCCATGAACGCATGGCGGCGTTCGTTGGAGCCGACGATCATCGGAAACCAGGTGTGGCCGATCTCGTGCGCAGTGATCCAGAACAGGTCCTTGCCGCCGTCCTCGAAGCCGTCGAACACGATGCCTGGATATTCCATACCGGCGCCGTAGCCGCCCAGGTTGATCGCCGCCGGCCACGGGTACGCATACCACTGCGAGAAATGTTCGATCGCGCCTTTGACGTATTCGGTGGAGCGGCTCCACTTGTCCGCACCTACCGCTTCCACCGGGTATACCGACATCGCCAGCGACTGCGTGCCGCCCGGCAGGTTGATGCGTGCGGCGTCCCACACGAACGCAGGCGATGCGGCAAACGCCACGTCGCGGGTGTGCTCCATATGGAAGCGCCAGGTGCGCGTTTCGGTGCCTGCCGGTGCCGCCGCACGTGCGGCCACCTCTGCCGGCATGCGGATCAGCACCGTGCGGTCGCTGCCGCGCGCCTGTTGCAGGCGTTGCTGCTCGGCGCGGCTGAGGACCTCGGCCGGGTTGGTCAACGCACCGGAGCCGGCGACCAGGAATCCCTCCGGCACGGTCACCGCATAGTCGAAATCGCCGTATTCCAGGTAGAACTCCGAGCCCAGATACGGCTGCGTGTCCCAGCCGCGCAGATCGTCGTAGACGGCCATGCGCGGATACCACTGCGCCACTTCGTAGATCTCGCCGTGCCTGCTGGCGCTGTAGGCGGTGCGCCCGCCCCAGGTGCCCGGGATACGGTAGCGGTAGCGGATATGCAAGGTCAGCGCCTTGCCCTGCCCGGCCAGCGGCTGCGGCAGGTCCACCCGCATGCGGGTGTCGTCGATGAGGAAACGTGCCGGCTGACGCTTCCCGCCGCTGTCGATCTCCACGCTGGCGATCTGCATGCCGTCGGTGAACTGGGTGCGCCGCGACGGGCGGCTGGCAGCGGCGCGTGCATCGGCGCGGTAGATGTTCTGATCCAGCTGCAGCCACACCACGTTCAAGGTGTCGGGGCTGTGGTTGGTGTAGTGGATCGCCGCCTCGCCGCTGAGCGTGTGGCTGGCCGGGTCGATGCTGGCCTGCAGCTGGTAATCGGCACGGTTCTGCCAGAACAGCGGACCAGGCACGCCACTGGCGCTACGGTAGGCATTGGGGGCGTCGGGCAGTTGCAACGGCGCGAACAGCGCCAGCGGATCGAACCCGGCTGATGGCACCCCGGGGGCGGTGGCGGCCACTGCACAGGCACTGGCACAGGCAAGCGAGACGGCAACGGTGAGTGCTCGGCGCATGGTGGGGAACATGGCGGATCCTGCAACGGGGAATGTCCATGCTACGGCCAATTGCGCTGGCATCCATGCCATCAGTGGTCAAATGGACAAGGGACGCCTGGCGCGGGACGCGCCTGCCATGTCTGGGCCGCCTGGCAGGCGCAACCGCCAGCGATACCTCAGCGTAAGGTTGCAAGGTGCGGCGACCACTGTGCGCCTCACCCAGCGCGTGCAGCCGCCTTGCTGCGATCACTCCTGGGCGAGAGCGCCCAATCGCAGGGCGCCGTCGCCATCGTCGGCCAATCGATCGTCCGGATTGCTCAACCGGCAACGCCGCAGCGACAGACAGCCGCAGCCGATGCAATCGGTGAGCTGGTCGCGCAAGGCCTGCAGCTCGCCGATGCGTGCATCCAGTTGCCCGCGCCAGCGTGCGGACATGCGCGCCCACTCCGCACGGGTAGGCGTGCGCTGATCCGGCAACACCGAAAGGCGTCCAGCACTTGCTGCAATGGCACGCCCAGCCGCTGCGCCACGCGGATCACCGCAATCCGTCGCAGCACATCGCGCGCGTAACGCCGTTGATTGCCCGCGGTGCGCAGGCTGCGGATCAGCGGGCTGATCGTGCAGCACGCCGGCTGGCGCTGGGTGTTCCTGTCGGTTCCGCTGCTGGCGATTCCGGCGGGGCTGATGCTGTGGCCGGCAGTGCGCGGGCGCATCTGGTCGAACACCACCACCACCGACTCGAATGCGGTCCTGGGTTGGGCGACCGGCGCGGCCACCGGCGTGCTCGGCGTGTATCTGGGCGGGCAACTGCACGGCATGCTTGCGCCGGTGGCGATGGCGCCGGCGCTGCTGCTGACGGTGTATTGCGCCTGTCATCTGCTGCCGGCCGTCAGCTTGCGGCGGCGCGCGGCCTGCCCAGCGTGATCGCCTTGCACGGTATCGCGGCGGCGGCATTCTTCGGCTTCTAAGCGTTCCTGCCGCAGCTGCTGTCGCGCGAACGCGGGCTGTCGCCGTTGCTGGCCGGTGTCGCGCTCAACGTGGGTGCGCTGGGCTGGTTCAGTGGCTCGTGGTACCAGGGCCATAGCCGTGCGGGCTGGTCGCGACCGCGTCTGCTCCAGGCTGGAGCAATGTTGATGATGGTGGGGATCGCAATCGGCACAGGCGCGGTGTGGCCGGCGTTTCCGGTGCCGCTGGCGATTGCCAGTTGGGCCCTGACCGGGCTGGGCATGGGGCTGCTGTATCCCAGCGTGTCGGTGCTGACCCTGTCGCTGTCGCCGCCCGATCGGCAAGGGGTCAACAGCTCGGCGATGCAATTGAGCGAGGCCATTGCGGTAGCCGGCATGCTGGCGCTGGCGGGCGCATTGTTCTCCGCGCTGCTGGTACCGGCCACCATGGCGGCCTATCTGAGTGTGTTCGTGCTGGCCTGGCTGCTGGCGGTGCTCAGCCTGGTGGTGGCGCAGCGGGTCTGAGCCGTACGGCATGCCCGGGGGCGCACTTCTCCGCAACGGAGCGCAGGAGACTGACGCCGTGTCGGTCGTGGCGTGCGCATGGAGCTGCCGCACTGTGGCCGCCGTTCGAGAGGCATCGTTTGCATCGTTGCGCCAACGAAAGACCTGACGCGCCAACTCATGTCAACCCCGCATGCGACGCATCGATGAGCGTGACACCAGCGAAGACTTTGCCGATCTTGCCGGCATCGCCTCGATCGGCACGGCAGATACGTCCCCGCAACCGATTGGTCATTTTTTCGCCACCCATCTTGACAGCCTTGCAGGCTGGGGCCTGCCGGCACTTGTCCACAGCCTTGTGCAACGTCCATCCACAGGGGGTGTGGAAAACCTGCCCTGCATCGCACATCGGCAGGGGCTTGCCTGCGGCTGCGGCCTGTGCAAAGCAGCACCCACACCGTGGCGACATCTGCCGACGCCACCTGCCCACGCCCTCCCCGTCACACCCGCCGCTGGTGACGACACCGCCATCGTCACGACATAAAGCGGCTCACACACGCGGGTAGTGCCGCCAGGTGCGCGTGTCCACTGCAGTCAATCTTCGTGCGCCGTCCGTACACGCCGGTTCCTGTGCGTCGTCCACACCCACCTGACTGCTCGCCACGTGGTGTGAGCCACGCTCAGCGGCAGCAAGCCGGCAACAGCCTCAATCCAGGATCACATGCGGCACAAAGCGTGAGGTATCGCGGGTGATCGGGCCATCGTCGTCGCGCATGCCCAGCCCGGCCGGGCGGTCGGCCACCACCCAGCTGCCCACCAGCGCGTGGCGGCCATCGAACACCGGCAACGGATGGTGCGCCTGCAGGATCGCCGGCCCGTCCACATACGGCCCGTCGGTCTGCGCGGCCTCGCCGTGTGCGGTGACCAGGGAGATATTGGCGCCCTCGCGCGACAGCAGCGGCTTGCGCACCCAACCGGCGCTTGCCGCTTCGTTTGCCTGCGCGAAACGCGCGGGTAGCAGGTTGGGATGGCCCTGATGCCGCTCCCACAACAGCGGCAGGATGCCCTTGTTGCTCAGCACCGATTTCCACGCCGGCTCGATCAGCCGCACGCGGTTGGCGCACAACGCCGGGCCGAAGCGTTCTTCCATCATGAATTCCAGCGGATACAGCTTGAACAGCGTGTGGATCACGCGGTCCTGGTCGTCGGTGAACCAGCCCTCGGCGCTCAGGCCGATATCCTCGATGGCGACCTCTTCGGTGGCGATGCCCACCTGATGCGCGCAGTCGCGCAGGTAGCGCACGGTGGCGCGGTCTTCCAGCGAGTCGCGCACCGCGGAGAAATGCATCTGCGCACCGATTGCGCCCTCCATCGCCAGCGCGCCCAGGGTTTCGCACAGCAGGTCCTGGATCAGGTTGTACTGATCGGTGCCCTTGGGCAGCGCACCGGCGGCGATCTGCTGTTCCAGCCACAGCCACTGGAAATACGCCGATTCGTACAGCGAGGTCGGCGTGTCGTAGTTGAGCTCATACAGCTTGGCCGGGCCGTTGCCGGCATAGGCCAGGTCCATGCGGCCGTACAGATGCGGGTCGCGGTTCTTCCACGAGGTGGCGATCCAGTCCCAGTAAAACGGCGGGATGGCCAGCTGCGTCATCAGCTGTTCCGAGCCCACCACCTCGTCCACCAACTGCATCGCCATGTCGTGCAGTTCTTGCGTGGGCGCCTCGATGTCGTCTTCGATCTGCTGCAGCGTAAACGCGTAATACGCGCTTTCGTCCCAGTACCGCTCGCCGTCGATGGTGTGGAAATGGAAGCCGAGCGACTCGGCCTGCTCGCGCCAGTCCGGGCGCTCGGCGATGGCGATGCGTTGCATCAGCCGCCGAACCCGGAGCTGCGGCCGCCGTTGCCGAACGAACTGCGCGCCGCCGCGCTGGAGCCGAAGCCCGAGCGCGACACGGTGATCGCCCGCGACGGCATGTCGATGGCGCCGCTGCGCCCGCGGACGGTGCCGACGCGGTTGCTGGCCAGATCGCCATTGGGCTTGTAATACCCACCGCTGCGGTAATCGCGGTACAGCGGAATCGAGCCGCCATAGCGGTAGCCGCCGCCACCGGTCATGTTGCCCAACGCATACCCCAGCAGGAACCCGCCCATCGGCGGGATCCAGCTCTGCTGGCCCTGCGCCGTCTGCACCGCCGTGCAACTGCCGAACTGCTCGTCGCACTCGTAGCGCGTACTGAAGCGCGGCGCGGCCTGCTGGTGCTTGGTCACCGCCTCGTCATAGGCCTTGAGGCATTGCTGGATGTCGGTCTGTTCCTGCTTGATCTGGTAGCAGTCGGAGGCCGACTGCAGTACCACGCCGGTTTCCGGTTCGGAGCCGCAGCCGGTGACGAGGGCGGCCGGCAATGCGGCCATCAGGGTGAGCTTGAGATTGCGTGATCGCTTCATGCCTGCGCTCCGTTACGGCGTGATCGCCGCGGCATTGATCAGCCCGACGGCGATCGACACGCCGGCCGAAAAGATGCCGGCGGCGGTGACGTTGTCGGTGATCTGCCGCGAGATGCGCCCGGCCACCAGGTTGGCCAGCAGATACGCCACGACCTGGATGCCGCAGGCGACCGCGCCCCAGATCAGCGCATCGACCAAGCTCACCGAATGGGTGATGGCCGAATGCAGCGGCAATGCCACACCGATCAGGTTGCCGGCCAAGGCGGTGGCCGCAGCCACGTTGCCCTGCCGCAGCAGGGTGAAATCCTTGTGCGGGGTGACCAGGGTCACCAGCACCACCGCCACGATCAACACGCCCAGGCCGGTGCCGAAGTAGGAAAGAAACGCGAGAAAACTCTGCAGGTTGATCGGGTTCATGACAGGACCAGGGTAAGTGGAAGACGAGCGCGCACGCTCAGGTGATATCCAGATCGGCGACGGTGACATCGATCCCGACCGCATAGGTGACGCAGAATTCATTGGGGCCGGAATCCTCGCCGGTGACCAGCAGGAATTCCTCGCGCTGCAGCTCCGGCACGTCGCGGCTGTAGAGCATGGCGTAATGGGTGAGGTCGCCATCGCGGCGCGGCGGCTGGTAGCGATACAGCACTTCGTCGTAGGCGATGGGAGGAATGCGCGCACTGTCGTCGGTGGACTGGGTGGCGCGCTGCCAGCGCTTGCCGGCATAGTCGATCTGCGCCGCACCCAGGTGCGGATGTTGCATCACAAATTCCTGGAAGGCCTGCTTGCTGGGCGGATTGACCGTCTCGCAATACACGAAGGCCTTCATCGCCTCCAGATCGCCGCCAACCGTGGTGACCTGCAGGAACGCATCGTCGTCCAGATAGAAACGATGCAGGGCATAGCCATCGCCGAGATTGACGTGGCCGTAGCACGGAATGCCTTGATGCCCGCCCGGCAACTCGGCGGTCATGGCCTCCGGTGCCATGCGGTACAACGTGGTATCGATCTCCAACTGCCCACCCACGCGCAAGCCCAGCGGCAGCGCGTGACCGATGGCGCCAGTGCCGGAGGTGGGCAACGGCGGCGGCTGTGGTTGACCGAACAACTTGCTGAAAAAACTCATCGTCATGCACCTTGTGGCGATGGGGAACGGGACACGGCGGCAGCGCGCAGGGCCTGCCAGGCGATGGCATGCACGGGCACGCGCTGTTCGGCCAGGTAATACAGCATGGCACCGGCCGGGACAGCGGTGTGTGCGGGCGGGTTCAAGCGCAGCGCGCCATCGGGCGCGCGCAGGCCCAGCAACAGGGCGCCGCGCTGGCCGAAATCGGCAGCCAGCCCGCGGTAATCCAGCGGGTCGACATCGGCAGGAACCGCCAGGCTGAACTGGGTCGGGCCATCGTCCACCGACAGCAGTTCGGCGGTGATCGCCGCGCTGCCCGGATCCTGCGCCGCGCGGGCCAGGATCTCGGCCGTCATCGGCCGCGTGCATTCGATCGCCGGATAGTGGCAATTGACCAGCCGCGCGGCGCTGCCCGAATCGAAGTGCGCCACCACGTGCGCAGCCGGCGCGTGCGCCATCAACGCGAACACCGCCGCCAGGGTCTGGTCGTCGGATGGCGGATTGACGATCACCCGCGCCGCGCCGGCGATGCCGGCACGCTGGTACACCTCGGTGTGGGTGTACGACTCGGCCGCCACGAAGCGCATATGGTCGGGCATTGGATTTTCGGCGATGCCTTCGGCCACCAGCACCACGCCTTCATCGTCGGTGGCGGTATCGGACAGCAACAATTCCAGCAGACGGGTGGACGCCGCGCCCTGCCAGCCGATCAGGATGGTGTGCCCGCGCAATGCGTCGTAGGCCATCTTGCCCATGTAGTGACGCCTCCAGAAAGTGATGAGCACCGCGCTGGTCTTGGCCAGCACCGTGGCGAACAGCGCCACCGCGCCCGGCATCAGCACGAACGCCGCGACGTAGCGCCCGGCTACCGAACCCGGCGACAGGTCGCCATAGCCGATCGTGGTGGCGGTGGTCATGTAGTAATACGGAAACGCATCCAGGCCGACGAGCTTGTGCTCGCCAGCCAGTAGCAACAACACCCAGCTCAGGCCCATGTGCGCCAGCAAGGCCAGCGCCACCACGCCCCAGCTGACGCGGCGCACATGGCGCCGCAAGACCCGCAACAGCTTTCCAACGATGATCATGGCGCGTCCTGTGCCGTGCGGTGGATCAGCTGTCGCTGCGCGGAACCTGCTGCACGTCGCGCACCTGGCCGATCAGCGGCGCGTTGCCGCTGGTGCCCTCATGACCCAGCTGCGCAGCCGGCTTCTTGAAGCGTGCCAGCACCGCGGCGGCGTTGGATTCGCCTTCCATCAGGCCGGCGGCAGCCAGACGACGGTTCAGATCGCCGTCGCCGCTGGAGGCTTCGAGTTCTTCGGCCGATTCGATACGTGCGGAGGTTTCGGCCTGGCGCGCCTTGATGCGCTCCAGCGATTCCAGTGCCGAGCCCATCTTGCTGCTGGCACCGGAATGCCGCGCAGCGATGGCAGCCTGCGCCTTCTGCACCGCATCGGTGGCTTTGACCGTATCGATCTGCTGGCGCATGCCGCGCAGCTGGTTTTCGGTCTTCTGGATGGTGGTCTTGAGCGTGGCAACCGACTGGTCCAGCGCGGTCTTGGACGCCTTGTCGCCGGCGTCCTCGCTTTCCAGCGCGGCCAGCTTCACCGCCACGTCGTGCGCCAGCGCCTCGTCGTTCTTGGCCAGGGCGCCTTCGATGTAGCGGGTGTACTCGGCCATCTTTCCGGCGCGGGCGTCGATTTTCTGCTGGGCGAGCTTGCTCTGCGCCATCAGCTTGGTCAGCTCTTCGCGCGAACGCGTGAGCTGGGCGCCGGCATCGCGCATTTCCTGGTCGAGGATGCGCAATGCGTTGGCATCGACGGCCTTCTGGCCGGTTTCGTGTGCAGTCCCACGCAGCAGCGTGATCAGCTTGGAAAAAATACTCATGACAACGCCTTATGAAAAGAACGGCTTGAGAGATTCGGCGGCATCCAGCGTATTGGCCGCCAGGGTCTGGATTTCCTCGTCGATCTGGTCGAGCGTGGACGACGCCGACAGTTCGCCGAAGACCACATAGCTATCCTTGCCGTCGACCTGCACCAGGCCCAGGTTGGAGAGCGGATTGAGCGGGTTGAGCCGCAGGCAGGCGTCGTTGAATGCGGCGCGGTCGTTGACCTGGTCGGCATGCGCCAGCAGCGTGGAGACGAAGATCTGCGACCCGGACGCGGCGACCTGGATCTGCATGTCGCCGTGGTCGGCCAGGGTGAGGTTGATGGCCGGTTCCAGCCCGTCGATCAGTTCAACCTCGATCGGCTGGCCGCGGTAGCGCTCGGCCAGCAGGCCGTGCAATTCGACAGTGGTGAACTGCGTCATACGATGTCCTGTCCTTCGGTCATGGGGCGAGGTGATGCAGCAAGCGTCGTGCAATGGGCGGACATACTACAGACTGTCCGCGACCGGCAGAAAGGGCCGGACGTCAGCCGGTCAGGCCAGCTGCAGGCGGAAGTAGACCACCCGTTCAGTTGGCTCGAAACCGCACGCCGCATGCGCCGCCTGGGCGCCGCTGTCGTCCAGCCGCGCATCGGAGGCCAGCTCCGCGCAGCCCCGATCCCGCGTCCACTCGGCCGCCGCTGCCACCAGCGCACGACCAAGCCCGCGGCCGCGCCAGGCCGGCACCACGTACCACCCCTCCAGAAAGCCCACCGGCGTGCTGTCGGTGCCATTGACGTAGTCGTGGCGCACCGACACCTCGGCAAACCCCAGCGCCGCATCCGCGTTATCCACCACCACCAGGTGGCTGGCCGCGGATTGCGCCAGCGCGGCCTGCAGGCCGTCGAGACCATCGTCGGCATCCGGCCACAACGCCAGGCGCAGGGCCAGCAAGGCCTGTGCATCGGCAGCGACCGCCGCGCGCACCCGCCACCCGGCCTGCGCGCTCATGGATACAGCATCCGCTTGGTCCAGTGGCTGGCCGCATCGGCCTCGTAACGCCAGCGCTCGTGCAGGCGGAACTTGGCGCCGTACCAGAACTCGAACGCCTGCGGCACCACCCGGAAGCCGCCCCAGCCATCCGGACGCGGTACGTCACGGCCTTCAAAGGTGGCTTCCACCCTGGCGATCGCCGCGTCAAACTCGGCGCGCGAGCCCAGCGTCTGCGACTGCAGCGAGGCCCAGGCGCCGATCTGGCTCATGCGCGGGCGCGAGGCGAAGTACGCATCGGATTCGTCCGCGCTCACCAGCTGCACGCCGCCCTCGATGCGCACCTGGATGCCGGCGTCGCGCAGGCTGCGCCACAGGAACAGCAGCGCTGCCTGCGGATGGGTCTGCAGGTCGCGGCCCTTTGCGCTGTCCAGATGCGTATAGAACACAAAGCCACGCGCATCGAACGCCTTGAGCAGCACGGTCCGCGCGCTCGGGCGCCCGTCCACATCGGCGGTGGCCACGGTCATGGCGCTGGCTTCCAGCTCGGCGCTGTCGTGTGCCTCGGCATACAGCGCGGTGAAGGTGGCAAGGGCTTCTGCGTACAGATCGGGCATGTCGGTGCGTGGCAGCAGGATGGACGTCCATTGTGGGCGCATCGCGTGCGCTTGTCCCCCGTTGCGCCGCGGTATGCGATGACCGCGGCGTCCGCTTCGTTGCCACGCGCATCCTGGCAAGCGCGGGCAGCGCGGAGACAGGAATGGTTTCACCACTGCGCAACCGGCCCCGTGCACGTGCGTGAATGCTAGGATCGGTGCGCATGAACCCCGCTCCCAATCTCGTGATGGTCGGCCCGATGGGCGCCGGAAAAAGCTGTATCGGCCGCCGCCTGGCCGAGCGCTTCGGGCTGGATTTCGTGGATGTGGACCAGGCCATCGTCGAGCAGGCCGGCAGCAGCATCCCGGCCATCTTCGAGCAGCACGGCGAAGCCCGCTTCCGGCAACTGGAAGTAGAGACCCTGCAGGCGCTGCTGCAACAGGACAACAAACTGATTTCCACCGGTGGCGGCGCGGTGCTGGATGCAGGCAACCGGCAACGCATCCGCGCGCGTGGCTTCGTGGTCTACCTGCATGTCAGCGTGCCCGCCCAGCTGACCCGGCTGGCGCGCGACCGCAATCGTCCGCTGCTGCAGCGCGCCGACCGCGAGCAGGTGCTGCACACCATGGCCGCCCAGCGCACTCCGTTGTACCAGGAGGTCGCCGACCTCAGTCTGGAAACCGATCATTTCTCCCCCGCCGAGGCCACGGCGCAGCTGGTGCTGCGCCTGGCCGCGCAATGGCGCATGTCGAGTCCCCCCGCATGACACTTCCCCGTTCCTCGCGCAGCGTCGATGTCGACGGTGCGCAGCCCTATACCATTACCATTGCGCCCGGCCTGCTGGCCGACGGCGCACGCCTGGCCAGCCACGTGCGCGGCCGCCACGTGCTGCTGCTCAGCGACTCACAGGTGGCCCCGCACTACGCCGCCGGTGTGCGCAATGCGCTGCTGCAGGCGCGCCCGGAGTTGCTGCTGGGCGAGCTGGTGATCGCCGCCGGCGAAGCCTCCAAGACCCTGGACAACTTCGGCGCCGCCATTGGCGCGCTGGCCGAGCTGGGCGCCACCCGCGACGCCTGCGTGTTCGCGCTCGGCGGCGGCGTGGTCGGCGACCTGGCCGGGTTTGCCGCCGCCTGCTGGATGCGCGGCGTGGACTGCGTGCAACTGCCCACCAGCCTGCTGGCGATGGTGGATTCGTCGGTCGGCGGCAAGACCGCGGTGGACATCCCGCAGGGCAAGAACCTGGTCGGCGCGTTCCATCCGCCACGCGCAGTGATCGCCGATACCGACACCTTGCACACCCTGCCCGCGCGCGAGCTGCGCGCCGGCCTGGCCGAAGTGATCAAGTACGGCGCCATCGGCGACCCGCTGTTCTTCCAGTGGCTGCATGCCGAGCGCCACGCCTTGTTGGACGGCGATGCCGCAGCGCTGGCACAGGCGATCGCCCGCAGTTGCGAGCACAAGGCCGAGATCGTGGCGCGCGACCCGCTGGAAAAAGGCGAGCGTGCCCTGCTCAACCTCGGCCACACCTTCGGCCACGCCATCGAGACCGAACAGGGCTACGGCGCGCCCGGCAACGACAACCTCAACCATGGCGAAGCGGTGGCGGTGGGCATGGTGCTGGCCGCCCGTCTGTCGGCGGCGCTGGGCATGAGCTCCGCGCAGGACACCGAGGCGCTGCGCGCCTTGCTGCGCGAGGTCGACCTGCCCACCGAGATTCCGCCCGGGCTGTCGCCCGATGCGCTGCTCGGCCGCATGCGCCTGGACAAGAAGAACATCGCCGGCCGCCTGCGGCTGGTGTTGTGGCGCGGTATCGGCAAGGCCGAAGTGGTGCCCGACGTCGACGAGGCGGCAGTCCTGGAGATCTTGGCGGGCTGAGCAACGCCATCACTCACTTGTCTCCGGCACATTCGTAGGAGCGCCCCCGGGCGCGACAGGGCTTGCCGGTAAATCCCGTCGCGCCCAGGTGCGCTCCTACGCAACCCTGCTTGCCAGCGCACCCGGCGTGCCCATTGCCCCCAGCCTTCAGCGCGGCCCGGCTACAATCGGTGGCATGCGCATCCTCCTGCAACACGATTCCGGCGGCAACGAGCCGCTCCGCTATGTCCAGCTGACCCTGCAACCTGATCTGTTCGGTGGCTGGGAACTGCTGCGCGAAAGCGGCCAGATCGGCGGACGCACGCAATTGCGACGCGACCAATACCTGCTGCAGGACGAAGCGGACCGGGCCTTCGACAAGGCGCGCGACACCCACCTCAAACGCGGCTTCCAACTCATCACCGGCGGCGCCGACGCGCCGCGCTGAGGACACACCTCCCATGCTCAAGAACGATCGCCTGCTGCGTGCCCTGAACCGTCAGCCCGTGGACCGCACCCCCGTGTGGCTGATGCGCCAGGCCGGCCGCTATCTGCCGGAATACCGCGCCACCCGCGCGCGCGCCGGCAGCTTCCTGGGCATGGCCAAGAACCCGGAGATCGCCTGCGAGGTGACGCTGCAGCCGCTGCAACGCTTTCCGCTGGACGCGGCGATTCTGTTCTCCGACATCCTGACCATTCCCGATGCGATGGGCCTGGAGCTGTATTTCGTCGAAGGCGAAGGTCCCAAGTTCCGCCATCCGGTGCGCGATGCCGCCGCGATCCATCGGTTGGGCGTGCCGGACATGGAAACCGAGCTGCGTTACGTGATGGATGCGGTGCGCCTGATCCGCCGTGAGCTGGATGGCGCGGTGCCGCTGATCGGCTTCTCCGGCAGCCCGTGGACGCTGGCCTGCTACATGATCGAAGGCGGCGGCAGCAAGGAATATGCGCGCATCAAGGCCATGGCCTTCAACGCGCCGGAGGTGCTGCATCACCTGCTCGGCACCGTCACCGATGCGGTGATCGCCTACCTGTCCGCGCAACGCGCGGCCGGCGCACAGGCGTTGCAGGTGTTCGACACCTGGGGCGGCGTGTTGTCGCCGGCGATGTACCGCCAATTCTCGCTGCCCTACCTCACCCGCATCGCGCGCGAGCTGGAACGCGGCGACGGCGCCGAGCGCACCCCGCTGGTGTTGTTCGGAAAGGGCAATGGGGCCTACGTCAGCGAGCTGGCCGCCAGCGGTGCCGAAGCGGTGGGCGTGGACTGGACCATCGCGCTGGCCGACGCCGCCCAGCGCGTCGGCGGCCGCGTCGCCCTGCAAGGCAACCTGGACCCGGCCACCCTGTACGGCTCGCCCGAGGCGATCCGCGCCGAGGTCGGCAAGACCCTGGACAGCTACGCGCAAGGCAACGGCGGCTCGCGCGAAGGCCATGTCTTCAACCTCGGCCACGGCATGTCGCCGGACATGAATCCGGAGCACGTAGGCGTACTGGTTGAGGCTGTGCAGAGTTTGAGCAGGCGATGATTTACCGCGTCACGCCGGTAGCGGCGCTGCCTCGATCGAGTGGCGCGCGCACGCTACCCGCGTGTTCTTGCAAACCCAGGCGCGCTCTGCCAACCAATTCCGCGCACGGCGTCCCATATCGTGGCAGCAGATTGCACACCACGCTCAAGCAGCTTGGCTTCACGTCGATAAGCCTTAGCGTTGCCGTGGCGTAAACCCATTCTTCCAACCGATGCAAGGAGCCGACCGCATGGCCTTCCCGACCTCCGTCAACAGCCAGATCACCGATTCGGTTTCCCAGGTCAACACCAAGGTACTCGGCGACGCACCGGCGATCGCAATGGGCAATCTGTTCGTTGCGACCAGCCAGGCGTTGTCCAACGCGGCCCACAACGCCACCAACAACCAGCAGCAGTCCTATGAAACGATGCAGGCGTCGACGACCCAGGGTGCGTCGACGCTGTACTCGATCGGCACCACAGCCGACGGCGCGGCGGCACGGGAAATCCTCGGCAACGAGCCGGGGTGATCGGCACCCAGGCGCCGCCGCGACGAAACGAACCTGGACGTCGGCGTTATCAGCGGTTCTGCGCCACCACGGTCAGTCCTCCGGACCCCGTGCCGGCCGTCGCGCCAACGCCAGGGCCGCCACCAACGCCGGCTCCACCGGAGGCGCCAATCGTCGCTGCGGCCGGGCAGGCCAGGACGACAGTCGATGTGCCGACGGCGCATGCTGCATCGGCAGACACTGCAACGGCGACGGCGAACCCCATGCATCGCGACCATCGCCTTCGACGTCACGATGACACAAACCCGGCCTCCGGCGGCGACGCCGGTGCCCGGATCGACTCGGCGGCAAGCCTGATGCCGAAGTAGTCCCTATAGGTTGAATCCACAAGGAGTCATGCAATGTCCGTTTCAATCGCAGGCCGCCTGATCTCGATGCCGACGATGCTCTCGACGCTGGGCAGGCAATGCCTGGCCTTCATCGATGGCGGCACGCAATGGCTGGCCTGGGCGATCCAGTCGCCCGGTGTGCGCTACGACTTCCCCGACGAGAGCAGCTTGCTCGACGAGGTGCAGCAGGGCCTGCACGGCTCGCGTTTGGCGTTGCTGCCTCAGCTGGAGCTGAGGGTCAGCCTGGTCAAGCTGATGACCTTGGGCTCGGCCGACCTGGGCACGCTGGCACAGGCCGAAGCCGGCGACACCGGTCCAGCGGTCACGGCGCAGCTGCAGCGGATCTGTCGCGACAATGCCCTGTACACCGCGAACGACCTGGCCGCAGGCCGCACCCTGTTGACGCAGTTGAAGGTCGATGCCGCTGCGGTGTTCCAGTGGCTGGACCTGGAGGACAGCCTGGCGCTGCGCCAGCTAGCCAGCGAGGCGCCGCTGGTGAATGTCACGCCGGCGCTGCAACAGGAAGCGGCGGCATTCGCCATCGAGCAGGCGCGGACGCCGCTGGAATTTTGCGACTACTACCGCTTCTATCTGGCCTGCACCGCGACCATCGCCGCCGCGGACGAGCGCGCGCATACGGCGGCCTCGGCGCTGCAGACGCTGCTGCCGCTGCTGTTCACCACCCTGGATTGCCCACAGGTGCAGGAAATTCCTTCACCCAGCGAGGTCGAACGTGGCGTTGCCGAATGGCTGGCGCGCGGTCGCCAGATCGGCTTTGCGCGGCTATCGCTGGCCGCCCAGCAAATCGTGCAGCACACCCGCTATCGAGGCGACGGCGGCGAGCAGGCGGCCAGCAATGCGATCCGCCTCTATCTGCAGTCGGCCCAGGCATTCCTGGGAGCCCACCGGCCCGATCGCGGCATGCTGGGCCAGGCTGGTAACAGCAGCGTGTTCGCCGTGCAGAACGACACGTTGGCTGCGCTGCTGCAGGTCAACCGCGGCGTCATCTCGCTATGCGATTTTCATCCTGTGTCTGCACCGCTGCCTGCGAGCGCGCCTGACGACACGCGCTCAGCGCCGCGCCCAGCCGATATCGCCCCACGCGCGGCGCCAGCACGGCAACCGCATACCGATGCCGTTGCCCCGGGCGACTCCGCTTCCACTGCAGGAAAGATCCGCGTGCCTGACGGTCCACTGTTCACACCCCCGGCACAGACCGACGCTACCACCGCAGCGCCCTACATCCCTGCGCAATCGCCTGCCTCGTCGCAAGTCTGGACCACGATCGAGGCGGCGCAGGCCTTGGTCGAACAGGCCATGGCGGCCAGCAACCTGGCCGTGCAGGCGGCCATGCAAGCCGCTGCCGCCGCGCAGCAGCAGGCCGCGCAGGCTATGGAAGAGGCAATGTCCAGGGCCAGGTTTGGCTTCGAATCCTCCCCAGGAGAGAGCTGACGCATCCGGTGCGCCGAGGGCGCGACATGTTGATCGCGACCGGTCAGCATCAGCGCCTGTCGCTGATCGACCTGAGGATTCATCGATCGCAATCGGGGTTTCCGCCTCGCGCGTGTGCCTCAGGCAGGTGAGCGCGACGTGGCAATCCTGATACCGCGTGACCGCCGGCCGAAGCGTTGTGCAGCCTGCAATCACAGATAGTGTTGCGACGCTCTGCATGCGCACGCAGGATAACGCGCTGCCCTCCCGATGGCGATGCTCATGCCCCACCCCGTTCCCGACGTGCGCGTCTACGCTGTAGTCAAGCCGCTGCTGTGGCTGGTGTCGCTGGCGATCTTCATGCAGATGCTGGATGCGACCATCGTCAACACGGCGTTGCCGTCGATGGCGCGCAGCCTGCGCGAAAGCCCGCTGCAGATGCAGTCGGTGGTGTTCAGCTATGCGCTGGCGGTGGCGATGTTCATTCCGGCCTCCGGGTGGATTGCCGATCGCGTCGGCACCCGGCGTACCTTCCTGGCCGCCATCATCGTGTTCACGCTGGGCTCGCTGCTGTGCGCCGCTGCGCAGCAACTACCGCAGCTGGTGGCTGCGCGCGTGGTGCAAGGCATTGGCGGGGCGATGCTGTTGCCGGTGGGGCGACTGGCCGTGCTCAAGACGGTGGCGCGCGAAGACTTTCTGCGCGCGATGAGCTTCATCGCCATTCCCGCCCTGATCGGCCCGCTGATCGGCCCTACGCTGGGCGGATGGTTGGTGGAAGTGGCGTCGTGGCATTGGGTGTTTCTGATCAATCTTCCGATCGGCATCATCGGTTTTATCGCTGCACTGAAGATCATGCCGGACCATTACGGCGATGCACGCCGGCGCTTCGATCTGGTCGGCTATCTGATGCTGGCGTTCGGCATGGTGGCGTTGTCGCTGGCGCTGGACGGTATCGCCGAACCCGGCATGCGCCATGCCTTCGTGATGTTGCTGGCGATCGGGGGGCTGGCCGCGCTTGCCGGTTACTGGCTGCATGCCGGTACGGCCGCCAATGCATTGTTTCCGTTGGCGCTGTTCAAGGTGGCGAGCTACCGCATCGGCATCCTGGGCAACCTGTTCGCACGGGTCGGCAGTGGCTCGATGCCGTTTCTGATCCCGTTGCTGCTGCAGGTGGGCCTGGAGATGAGCCCCATGCGCGCCGGGCTGATGATGGTGCCGGTGGCGCTGGCCGGCATGGCCGCCAAGCGCGCCGCGGTCAAACTGGTGGGCCGCTTCGGCTACCGCAACACGCTGATGGTCAACACCGTGCTGGTGGGCCTGGCGATGGCCAGCTTCGCGCTGATCGAGGCTGGCCAGCCGCTGTGGGTGCGGCTGCTGCAACTGGCCTGCTTTGGCGGGGTCAATTCGTTGCAATTTACCGTCATGAATACCGTGACCCTGCGCGATCTGGATCGCGAGCAGGCCAGCCCCGGCAACAGCCTGCTGTCGATGGTGATGATGCTGGCGACCGGGTTCGGCGCGGCAGCAGCCGGCAGCCTGCTGGCCGCGTTCAACACGCACCTGGGCGATACGCACGGTGCCACCGCAGCGCTGCATGCCACCTTCCTGTGCGTGGGCGCCATCACCCTGACCTCCACGCTGATCTTCTGGCAGCTGGCCGAAACCCGGCCGCATCCCAAGGATGTGGAGGCAGTGGCCGAGTAAGAGCAGCTAGCAAAACTACTCAGCTACGTTCTGTTAGCCGCTTTAAACGCAATCCCACCGGCTGGAGCGTGCAGCGACATGCGATGTATTTGCGGGTGCCGACGTCTTGGCACGATCTGCGCGCATTGCAGAACGATGGCGCAGGCGAGTGCCTTCGCGAACGCTGCCGCGCGTGTGGGACCGGCATGCTGCCAGAACACGACGCTGTCGCCCTCACTCGCCTTCGACGCTCACCACGCAGCTGGTTGTGGACACACTACCAGTATCCGGCGCCGCGCTGCATTGCCGATTGGCGCAGCGGTCACGGCCACGCGCAGGGATGAGCGACGGCCTGCTCAGGACCTGGCGAAATCACCACTGGCCTGCCTTGATGCCGGCTCGCACCGCTCCTCTTCAAGGCGCTTCAGCGCTGCGTCATTGCTGTGGTGAGTGGCGAGACCGCTACCTAGATGCCATCGCGCGCACGCATCCGTTGCAGCGCCTCGGCGATGGTGTCCGCCAGCAGTTCACCGGTCAGCGGCTTGCGCAGGAAACTGTCGAAACCGGCGTCCTGCGCGGCCGGTTCGGCCGCTTCGTCCGAGCGTGCGGTCACTGCGATCAACGGCATGTCGTAACCGAACACGCGCAGTTGCCGCGCCAGCGCGAAGCCGTCCAGCCCGGGTAGATCCAGATCCAGCAAGGCGATGTCGAAGGTGGTGTCGGCCGCCTCGGTCAGCGCCGCCAGCCCATGCGGTGCATGCACCACCGAATGGCCCTGGGAGCGCAACAACCCCACGATGACCTCGGCGATGGTGGGGTCGTCTTCCACCAGCAGGATGCGCTGCGGCGCGACCGCCGCACTGGCGCGCGGCACGTCGCCGGCCAGCGTGGCATGGGAGGTCACCCAGCGCAGCGGCAGGTCCACCACAAAGCGCGTGCCCGCACCGAGCCGGCTGATCACTTCGATATGCCCGCCCATCGCCAGCGCCAGTTCCTGGCAGATCGCCAGGCCCAACCCGCTGCCGCCGTAGCGCGAGGTGGTCTTGGCGCCATCGCCCTGTTCGAAGCGCTGGAACAGCCGTGCCTTCTGGTCGGCATTGATGCCCGGGCCGGTATCGGCCACTTCGAAGCGCAGGCCCTGATACGAGCCCAGCGTGGTCAGCTTGAGCCCCACCACCCCGCGCTCGGTGAACTTGATCGCGTTGCTGAGCAGGTTGAGCAGGATCTGCCGGATACGGGTGGGATCGCCGCTGGCGGTGATGTCGCCCAGCAGCCCCATTTCCAGGCTGAAACGCAGGCCGCGTTCCTGTGCCAGCGGCGCCATCAGGCTTTCCAGTTCGGCCACCAGCTGGCGCACCGAGAACGGCTGCAGATCCAGCTCCAGGCGCCCGGATTCGATCCGGGCCAGATCCAGCGCGTCGTTGACCAGCCGCAGCAGGTGCGCGCCGGCGCGGCGGATCGATTCGGTGTAGCTGCGCTGCGTGGTGTCCAGCGGGGTCTTGAGCAGCAACTCGCTCATGCCCAGCACGCCGGTCATCGGCGTGCGGACTTCATGGCCGAGCGTGGCCAAAAAGCGGGTCTTGGCCAGCGACGCCTGCTCGGCCAGCTCCTGCTTGTGCACCGCCAATTGCCAGGCATTCAAGCGGCGCAGGCGACGGCGATACAACAACACCGCAACGGTGACCAGGCACAGCACCAGCATCGCCAGCACCGCCAGACCCCACGGCGACAACCACCACGGCGGCATGACCTGGAACCGCAGGTTCTGGCTGGCCGACCAGATGCCGTCGGCGGTGCGGCCCTGCACCTCGAGCACGTAATGCCCGGCAGGCAGGCGCGAGAACAGGCGCTCGCCGCTGGGACCGACGTCGATCCAGTCCGGGTCGTAGCCGCTGAGGCGGAAGCGGTAGCTATTGGATTCGGAGTCGGCGAAGCTCAGCAGGCGCGCCACGATGTGCAGGTCGCGATCGCCATCGCGCATCACCAGCGGCTGCACATGACTGACGTCCAGCCCGCGCTCGCCGCGCCGCAACCCCACCCGTTCGATCACCAACGGCACGCGATGATCGTTGGGTTTGAGTTCGCCAGGATCGAAGATCACCAGACCGTCGGGCGTGGCACCGACGATCATGCCCTTGGACGATTGCACCAGCGAGCGCGCCACGAACTGCGGGTTGGGCAGGCCATCATGCACGCCGAACATCCGCACGCCGCGCGTGGCAGGATCCACGCGGATCAGGCCACGCATGCTCGACAGCCAGGCCACGCCATCGCCATCGATCACCAGGCCTTGCGGCGCCAACGCCGGAAACTCCTGCTCGGTGCCCACGGTGTCCAGATGCTGCAAGCGGCCGTTCTTCCACAGGTACCGATGCAGCGTGCCCAGCCCGGCAAACCAGGCCACGCCGCTGTCGCTGAAGCGAAAGGTAAAGATCTGCTCCCGCGGCGCCCCGGCGATCGCCTCGAACCGTTCGCTGGCGGCATTCCAGCGCTGCAGGCCATGGCTTCCTGCCAGCCACAGCACGCCATCCGGGCCGTTCTGCAGATCGTGCACGACCACATCGCGCTCCAGCCCATGGCTGCCCCGGAACAGCCTGCGCAGCAGCCTGCCCTCTTCATCGCGTTCCTGCAGCCCGGTGGTGGTGCGGACCCAGAGGTGCCCGTCGGCTGTCTGCTGCAGCGCCTCCATCGCTGCATCCCGTGTTTCATCCTGGCCATCCGCCTGCGGTTGCTCGTCGGCCATCTTCCAGCGCCGCAGCGCGCCGCTGGCCGGGTCATAGCGCACCAGTTCGCCGAAATGCCCCACCCAGACCCGGCCCTTGCGATCTTCGAGCACGCTGTAGGACCAGCTGCTCACCCCCAGGCTCGGCAATACCCGCTCCATCTTGCCGATGGCCGGATCGACCCGCTCGAGCGCGCCGGCGGTGCCCACCAGCCAGAAGCGTCCATCGCGCGATTCGGCAGCGGCCTGGATGGCCAGGTTGCCACCATGCTGGCCGTCTTCCTTGGAATTGAAGACCACCGCGAAGCGGCGCCAGTTCGATGGCAGGTGCCACAGCCCCCCATTGGGACTGGCGAACCACACCCCGCCTTCGCGGTCCTGGTAGGCCGACTCCCAGTTGGGACGGATGCGGCCGTGTGCCGACAGGCTGTACAGCGGCACGGTGCTTACCTCATCGCCGGTGGCGTGGCCCAGCCCGTCCAGCGTATCCAGCCAGTAGCTGCCATCGTGGTCGCGCAGCAGCACGCCCAGCACCGGAAACGTGGCCGACACCTTCCAGTGATGCGGACGCACGCGGCCATCGGCAGCGCGTCGAAACAGATGATCGTCGCTGGTGCCGATCCAGAGGCTGCCATCGGGATCGGCGGTGAGCCGGGTGATGATCTGCGAGGTCGGCGTGGGAAACGCCTGTCGCTCGAAGTCCTTGCCGTTCCAGTGCGCAGCGCCGTCGGCGGTTCCCACCCATAGCGTGTCGCGGCGATCGACTTCCAGCCGGTAGATGGCGTTGTCGGGCAGGCTGCGCGGGTCGTCGGCGCGATGCACGAAATGCTCCAGCGCTCCATCCGGGCGCAGCCGATACAGCCCACTGCTTTCGGTGCCGAACCAGATGCTGCCGTCTTCGGTGGACTTGATGTTCCAGATCGCCGCACCGCGCAGCGCTGGATAACGCGCACTGTCGTAGAAGGTGAAGCGATGGCGCGAGGTGTCCAGCATCGCCAGCCCCGCCATCCCCGTGCCCACCCAGACCCGATTGCGCTTGTCGACATGGACCGCCCAGGCCTGGTTGTCGCGCAGGCCGTCCTCGATGCGCCAGATGCGGAAGTTGCGCCCGTCGTAGCGCGCCAGTCCATCGCTGCTGGCCAGCCACAGATAGCCATTGGCATCTTCGTCGAACCCGTACACCACGTTGGAGGGCAATCCGTTGGCCACTGTCAGCTGCCGCGGCTGCGGCAGCACCGGCACACCGGCGCAGGCCGACATCGGCCAGGCGACCGCAGCCGTCAGGCATACCAACAGCACGCACCTGAGCAGCGACACGGTCGCCAGCACGCGGCAGGAGAGACGGATTGGTTGCAACGTGCGCCCTTGTTCCCTTTCGACGCATAGTGCGGACCGCGCTGCATGCTGGCAACATGCAGTGTCTGGTACGCCGACTGCAACGTTCCGGGCTGCATGCAGCGGCAGCGGTCGTCGACCAGGTGCTCGCCGGGCACGGGTGCACGGCGCGTTGCGGGCGGCATCAGCCCGGCAGAGGAATCGACTACCCGGCAGCGCCAGCATCCGACCCGTCCGCCGCCTCGGCGAGCACCCGCGCCAGCGCGTTGGCCAGCAAGTCCCCGGTGACCGGCTTGCGCAGGAAGCCGTTGCAGCCGGCCGCCATCGCCTGCGGCTCGGCATCGGCGTCGGCCCGGGCGGTCACTGCCACGATCGGGAAGCGCACCCCACGTGCGCGCATCTGCGCCACCAGCGCGGCTCCGTCGATGCCGGGCAGGTCCAGATCGCACAAGCCCGCATCGAAACTGCGCATGCTTACCTCCGCCAGGGCGGCCAGACCATGCATCACATGCGTCACCGCATGCCCGCGCGCCTGCAGCAGGCCCACGATCACCTGCGCCACCGTCGGGTCGTCCTCGATCAGCAGCAGTTGCAAGGACGCCTGCTGCGGATGCGCCACTGCACGTGCCGCATCCGGCGCAATCGCAGGCAGCGTGGTCACCCACCGCAACGGCAGCTCCACCACGAAACACGCTCCCTGCCCCAGCTCGCTGCTGACGCTCACCGCGCCCCCCATCGCCGCGGCCAGTTCGCGGCAGATGGCCAGCCCCAGTCCACTGCCGCCATGCCGCGCATGGGTGAGTGCCCCTTCGGCCTGTTCGAAGCGCTGGAACAGCCGCCCACGCTGCTCGGCGCTCATGCCCGGACCGGTATCGCGCACCTCCACCCGGATGCCTTGCCCGGGGCGCTGCGGCACAGCGCAGACACGCAGGTGCACGCTGCCACGCTCGGTGAACTTGACCGCGTTGAACAACAGGTTGAGCAGGATCTGCTGCACCCGGCTGGCATCGCCATGCAGTGCCGGCGGCAGCGCGTCATCCAGCTCGCACGCGAACGCCAACTGCTTCTGTTCGGCACTGGGACGCACCAGCTCGATCACCTGCCGGATCAACTGGCGCAGATCGAAATCGCGGTAGTCCAGCGGCAGCTTGCCGGCCTCGATGCGGGCCAGATCCAGCGCATCGTTGACCAATCGCAGCAAATGCTTGCCCGCAGACTGGATCGCACCGGCGTAGCCCCGCTGCCGCGTATCCAGCGGCGTCTGCAACAACAACTCGCTCATGCCCAGCACGCCGGTCATCGGCGTGCGCACCTCATGCCCCAGCGTCGCCAGGAAGCGCGTCTTGGCCAACGACGCCTGTTCGGCCAGCTCGCGCTTGTGCTGGGCCAGCTGCCACTGCGCGCGCATGCGAACACGACGGCGATAGGCGGCGGCGAACAGCGCTGCCACCGCCACGCCAAGCAGGCATATCGCAGCCAGGCCCATGTCACTGCGCCACCAGGGTGGGTCGACGGTAAATTCGAGCGTCTGCACCTTCGACGCATTGCCCAGCGGATCGATACCCTGCATCTGGAGCACATAGTTGCCGGGCGGCAGGGCCGAAAACTCCCGCATTCCTGAGGCGTCGTGGTCCACCCAGCCCGAATCGAACCCTTTCAGGAAGGTGCGGTAGCGGTTGGCCATCGGATCGATGAAAGACAGCAGCCGCATGTTGATGCGTAGCTGGCGGTCCACCGGCGACAGCGAAAAACCGCCACTGATCGGCAAGCTGCGGCGACGTTCGCCAGTCTGCACGCCCACCGTCTCCAGGCGCATCTCCGGCGTGAACGTCGGCACATCCGGTGCGCGCGTGTCGATCAGCACGGTATAGCCATCGGCGGTCCCGCCCACCAGCACGCCGTCGCGCGCCATCAGCAGGCAGCGGCGGCTGAATTCCAGGCTGGTCAGCCCGTCGCGCGCAGTAAAACTGCGCACCTGTGCCCGTGCCTGACGGGGATCGATGCGCCACAATCCGCGTGGACCCGACAACCACAAGCGCCCCTGACTGTCGCGCTCCAGCCCGTAGGCGTCCATCGCAGGAAAGCCCTCGGCCGAGCGGACGCGGCGTAGCCGCTTCCATCCAGTGCCATCGTTGCCCCAACGTTCAAGGCTGCCTGCGCGATACAACCAGAGATGGGTGGCATCTTCGACCACGAACGCCTGCAGCGTCTCGTCGGTTTCAAGACCAGGCACCGGCACGAAACCACCGGCAGCCGATTGCCAGGCATACATGCCGCCGTACGCACTCACCCAGGTGCGCCCATCCGGGCCCTTGCCAATTTGCGCAGACACGACTTCCTTCAAACCATGCGGGTGCTGTTGATCGATCGTTTCCAATAGCCGTCCGCTTGCCAGGTCGCGTCGCTGGATCACCTGCTCGTATGCCACCCATAGCGTGCCGTCGCCTGGTTCACCGATCCACAGCGCCGCTTCGGCAGGCCCTTCATCGGTGAAGTGCCGTAGCGCGCCGGTGGTCAAGTCGATACGCGACAGTCCGAAACGCCCGCTTCCCAGCCACACGGTGCCGCGGCTATCTTCCAGGGCGGTTGCCACCTCCATGTCGCGGAACTCCGGCTGCTGGATGCCGGTCTGGGTCAATGTACCGGTGGAGGTGTCATAGCGCAGCATCCGGCCGCTGCGATCGAACTGCCACAGCCCGCCCGAACGTGCAGCGGGTGCAAGGCTGCAACTGAGCCCTTTCCCCTGCTCGTTGATCTGTTTGAACGCTGCCGTGCGCCGCCAGTCTTCGCGCAGGTAGGCTAGCCCGCGCCCATGCAAGGGCACCCAGATGCCGCCATGTGCACTGCGCCAGATGGTAGTCACGTGTCGGTTGGACACCAGCGGCGTATCGCCGTTGTTGACCGGCACCGGAGGCTGGTCCGGGCGGGTATGCCACAGCCCCTGCTCGGTGCCCAGCCAGAATTCGCCATCGCCCGCATCGGCGACCGCCCAGACACGATTGCCCGCCGCAAACATCGGTGCCCAGGTCGGGGTGTGCCAGACACCGGATCCATCCATCGAGCGCAGGCCGGTGTCGGTAGACGCCCACAACCGCTGCCCTACCCATTGCAACGCATTGATGCCGCTTTCATCGCCATCCGGGCGCACCCGATGCAAGGCCATGCCGTCGTGATACGCCAAGCCACCAAGGGTGCCGATCCACATCCGGTCGCGATCATCCAGCGCCAGGGCATAGACCGGATTGGGCGCCAGGGGGTCGTCCATCTTGGCCAGATCCAGGGCGCTGAACTGCCCCTTCGCATCCAGCCGCAGCACCGCGCCGGTCGACAGGCCGAACCAGATCTCGTCGCCACGGCCGGCAATGGCGTAGACATCGCCCACTGCGAGTTCAGGCACCTCATTGGGCAGGTAGGCCGTCAGCGTGGCGCGGTCAGCACTGAGCATCGCCACCCCCGCGCCCCCCAGCGCCAGCCAGAGCCGGTCCTGCGAATCGATGTAGATCGCTTGCAGCAGGTTGCTTCTGAGCGAGTGCGGGTCGGTGGGCTCATTGCGCCAGACCTTGAACCCGGCACCGTCGTAGCGCACCAGTCCATCGGTGGTGGTCATCCACAGGTAGCCGGCACGGTCCTGTGCGATGGCGGTGATCATGGTAGAGGGCAAGCCCTCGGCCGGGCCGACGATGCGGAACCGCGGAATGGCCGGAACCTCGGCCAACGCAGGACATGCCGTCAACACGGCAAGCAGCACGATCAGCAGCACACGCATGTGGGAATCCCTTCCACGTCCAGCCAGCATGCTCGCAATGGATCGTTGCAAGCGCAAGCCGCGCGCGCAGCGCCGGGATGTGTCTAGAATCCGCCCATGACGCCCCTAGCCCGCCTGTTGCTCCTTCCCGCCCTGGCCTTGACCAGCCTGGCCGCCAGCGCCGCACCGGTGCGCTACGCGCTGGATCCGGTGCATACCCGGGTGCTGTTCGCGGTTGAACATGCCGGCTTTTCCAAGGCATTGGGCACGGTGTCCGGTAGCACCGGCAGCCTGGTCTTCGACCCGGACGACTGGGCGTCCGCACGGCTGGAGGTGACCGTGCCGTTGCACCGCGCCGACCTGGGCGATGCCAAGTGGAACCAGGCCACCCTGGCACGCAACCTACTCGACGCCGAGCGCTTTCCCGACGCGCATTTCGTCTCCACGCGCGTGGAGGCCAGTGGCGACAACCGCGCCAGGGTCACCGGCAACCTCACCCTGCACGGCGTCACCCGCCCGGTCACCCTGGAGGTGACCCTCAACGCACTCAAGCGCCATCCGCTGCCGCCGTTTCGCCGCACCGCCGGCTTCTCCGCCACCGCCACGCTGAGCCGGGCCGAGTTCGGCATCGATGCGTGGAAATCGATGATCGGCGACAGCGTGGAATTGCGGATCGAAGCCGAAGCGGTGCGCGAAGGCCGCGCCGAGGATGAGCCAGCACCGCCGCAAGCCGCACCCACCACGCCGGACACCGCCGCCAGCCAGGAATCGGGAACATGAGCCTGAAGAACACCGACCGCTGGGGCGGCGTCAGCCAGACCCTGCACTGGTTGATCGCGCTGCTGATCCTGGTACTGGGCATCGTCGGCCTGACCATGGGCGAGCTGCCCAAGACACCGAAATATTTCTGGGTCTACACCGCGCACAAGTCGGTGGGGCTGACCGTGCTGGCCTTGGTCATCATGCGGCTGGGCTGGCGCATTTACGCCGGTGCACCGCCGCCGGTGGCCGGCACGCCGCGCTGGCAGGAGCGCATTGCCGGGCTCACCCACTGGCTGCTGTACGCGATGATCTTCGCCATGCCGCTGTCGGGCTGGTTGTACGACTCCACCAGCGGCCTGCGGCCGTTCCGCTGGTTCGGCCTGTTCGATGTGCCCAAGCTCAGCCCGCCGGACGAGCAGTTGCGCGCCATCGCGCACTTCATCCACGAGTGGGGCTTCTGGCTGCTGATCGCCGTGGTGCTGGCGCACGCCGGCGCTGCGCTCTACCACCACCTGTTCCAGCGTGACGCCACCCTGGCGCGGATGTTGCCGCGCGGCTGGCTTTCCTCCAGACCTTAAGGATTTCCCATGTCGTCCAAGCTGTTCGCCTCTCCCATGCTGGTCGCTGCATCGTTGGTGGCCACCTTTGCGGCCACCCCGGTGCTGGCGGCCGATTATGTCCAGGCCCCAGGCTCGACGCTGGTGTTCGCCAGCAAGTACGACGGCGAAGTGTTCACCGGCAAGTTCCCCGGCTTCGACACCGCGCTGAGTTTCGACCCGGCCAACCTGGCCGGCGCCAAGCTCGATGTGCGCATTCCGCTGGCCAGCGCGATCAGCGGCAACAACGACCGCGACTCGACCCTACAGGGCCCGGACTTCTTCAACGTCGCCAAGTTCGCCACCGCGCGGTATCGCGCCGACAAGTTCCGCGCCCTGGGCGGCAACCAGTACGCCGCCGACGGCACCCTGGAGCTGCGCGGGGTCGGCAAGCCGGTCACGCTGACCTTCACCTGGACGCCCGGCGCGCAGCCGGTGCTGGCCGGCAAGGCAGTGGTGAAGCGGCTGGACTTCGGCGTGGGCGGCGGCGACTGGGCCGACACCAAGACCATTCCCAACGAAACCGCGATCAGCACCAAGGTCGTATTGAAGGCGAAATAACGCCACAGGCCGCAACCGGGCGCGGCCACTGAGCGGCGGACTACTCGTCGGGTCCGCCGCTTTTTTGTGCCTGCAGTGCGGAGTGACACCGCGAGACAGCTAAACTGGGGGCTGACTGCAGGGACGCAAACGATGCGCACGCACGGAACGTTGACCCGATGGAATGCCAAGCGAGGCTTTGGCTTCATCACCCCGGCGCGGCCAGGCGATGATGTGTTCGTGCATGTTTCCGCCTTCGGCCGCAGCGCGCCGCCGCCATGCATCGGCGAGCTGATCTGCTTGGAGACCGACGCCGGCCCGGACGGCCGCCCACGTGCCGTGCGTGTCATGCGTGCCGGCAGCCGGCAAATCGGCCTTGGCAAGGTCTTGCTGCTGATGGCGGTGATGGGTTGCGGCGCGCTTGCCTATCAGCAGCGCGACCGGTTGAGCGATGCAGTCGCGGATGCAGTCGCGCCGGCGCCGGAACCGGCAACGGCACCGACCCGGCCGACACCAACCACGGCCGAGGCATCCACGCAGTTCAGCTGCGCAGGACGCACACATTGCTCGCAGATGACCTCCTGCGCCGATGCCAGATGTGTGCTGCAGCACTGCCCCACCACCCAGATGGACGGTGACGGCGATGGCGTACCTTGCGAAACCCAGTGGTGTCGCTGACCTGAGGTTGGCGCCAGCGCAGGCAGCCGCTGCCGTCATCGCGCGCGGCACAGAACCCCTGCAAAGCGCGGCTAATGCCGAGTCGAACGCGTCAGCGGCCGGCCTCATCCAGCCACGCACGCAAGCGCTCGCCATCGAACGGCCAGTCCAGCTCGCGCCCGCGTGCATCGCGTAACACCGGCACACGTGCCCCATAAGCGGACTCAAGCGCCGCATCGTCGTCGATAAAGACGCTACCGAACTCGCCGGCTCGCACCTGCGCCAGCACTTCCACGGCCTGGTCGCACAGGTGGCAGTCATCGCGCTGATACAGGGTCAGGGCCATGCGGAAGTCTCATGGTGCGCTGCAGCCGTGCCGCAGTCGCCGAACGACTAGAATAGCCGCCTTTACGCTCACCTCTCCGGCAAGCATGGCTGTCAGCACGTTCGACCTGTTCAAGATCGGCATCGGTCCGAGTTCCTCCCACACCGTGGGGCCGATGCGCGCGGCCGAGCGCTTCGTGCATCGCTGGCTGCTCGACGCAGGGCGACTGCAGGACGTGGTGCGCATCCGCGCCGAAGTCTTCGGCTCGCTGGCCCTGACCGGCCGCGGCCATGGCACCGACAAGGCCGTGCTGCTCGGGCTGGAAGGCCACCGCCCCAACCTGATCGACCCGGACATCATTCCGGCCACGCTGGAGCGCATCCGCACCGGCAAGCGCATCACCCTGATGGGCCAGCACGCCATCGGCTTCGACGAAAAACGCGATCTGCCGATGAACAAGCGGCAGAAGCTGCCGTACCACACCAACGGCATGCGATTCACCGCCTACGACGCCCAAGACGCTGTGATCGCCACACGCGATTACTACTCGGTCGGCGGCGGCTTCGTGGTCAACCAGGACGATGCCGCAGACGACCGCATCGTGGCCGACGAAACGCCACTGCCGTATCCGTTCCTCAGCGGGGACGAACTGCTGGCGCAATGCGCGCGCAGTGGTTTGAGCATTGCCGCGCTGATGTTCGAGAACGAAAAGAGCTGGCGCAGCGAGGACGAAATCCGCCATGGCCTGCGCGAGCTATGGAATGCAATGCAGTCCTGCGTGAGCCGCGGCATCCGCGAGGAAGGCACCCTGCCCGGCGGCCTGAACGTCTCGCGGCGCGCGCCGGCGCTCTATCGCGAACTCTCGTCCAAACCGGAAGCGGCCATGCGCGACCCGCTGACCACGCTGGACTGGGTCAACCTGTACGCGCTGGCGGTCAACGAAGAGAACGCCGCTGGCGGCCGCGTGGTCACCGCGCCCACCAACGGCGCGGCCGGCATCATTCCGGCGGTGCTGCATTACTTCGACCGGTTCTGCGCAGGCGCCTGCGAACAACGCATCTTCGATTTCCTGCTCACCGCCGCGGCCATCGGCATTCTCTACAAGGAAAATGCCTCGATCTCCGGTGCCGAAGTCGGCTGCCAGGGCGAGGTCGGCGTGGCCTGCTCGATGGCTGCAGGCGGTCTGGTTGCCGCGCTTGGCGGCAACCCGGGCCAGATCGAAAACGCTGCGGAAATCGGCATGGAACACAACCTGGGCCTGACCTGCGACCCGATCGGCGGGCTGGTACAGATTCCGTGCATCGAACGCAATGCGATGGGCGCGGTGAAAGCCATCAACGCCAGCCGCATGGCCATGCGCGGCGACGGCAAGCACAAGGTCTCGCTGGACAAGGTCATCAAGACCATGCGCGACACCGGCCGCGACATGCAGGACAAGTACAAGGAAACCAGCCGCGGCGGGCTGGCGGTGAACGTCATCGAATGCTGAGCCAAGCGTAGACGGCGTGCCGATCAACGCAGCGCGCGCAGCGACGAAAAAACTCACTCCACGGATGCTTGCCCTTGCACTGCCGTTCTCATGCACGCGGGAGAAGAAGGGCCAAGCGCGGATGAGGAAACGCACCAGCCGCAGGAAGCGCTCTGCCCTTCTCCCGCAAACGGGAGAAGGTGCGCCAAGCGCGGATGAGGGCAACAGACACCGGCGCACGCAGTGGAGTCTGGTCGCCAGCCATCGTCAGCAACGCGCCTGCAGCGCCCGCCAAGCGTCACCCGGCTGTACGTTCCCACCACATCCGCCGCTGTACTGTCAGGGCCTGGATTTGGATGGAGATCACGATGCGACAGCGCGTTTGCACCCTCATGCTCGCCCTTGCCTGCAGTCCGCTACTGGCGCAGGAAGTCAGTTATGGCCCGCGCCTGGAAGGCTTCGACTACCCGCATCCAGTCAAGACCTACGCATTCACCTCGCAACAGCAGCCGTTGGAAATGGCCTACCTGGATGTTGCGCCGACCGGCACGCCCAATGGCCGCACTGCGGTGCTGTTGCATGGCAAGAACTTTTGCGCCGCCACCTGGGAAGACAGCATCGCTGCGCTGAGCAAGGCCGGCTACCGCGTCATCGCGCCGGACCAGATCGGTTTTTGCAAATCCAGCAAGCCGGCCGCCTATCAGTTTTCGTTCGCGCAACTGGCCGACAACACGCATGCGCTGTTGAAGACGCTCGGCATCGAACGTGCGGTCGTGGTCGGCCATTCGATGGGCGGCATGCTGGCCATTCGCTATGCACTGATGTACCCGCAAGCCACCGAGCATCTGGCGCTGGTCGACCCCATCGGGCTGGAAGACTGGAAGGCCGAAGGCATCCCCTGGCGCAGTGTGGATGCGTGGTACGACAACGAGCTGAAAACCAGCTTCGAACGGATCAAGAAGTACCAGATGGACGTGTATTACGCCGGTCAATGGAAGCCCGAATTCGAACGCTGGGCGCGCATGCAGGCCGGCATGTCGCTGGGCAAGGGCAAGCAGGCCGTGGCGTGGAATCAGGCGCTGACCTACGACATGGTCTTCAACCAGCCGGTGGTCTACGAGCTGCCCAAGCTTGCGGTACCGACCACGCTGTTCATCGGCCTCAAGGACCGCACCGCCATCGGCAAGGACACCGCACCGCCCGAGGTCAAGGCACGTGTGGGCGATTACACCACGCTGGGCAAGCGCGCGGCGGCCGCGATTCCGAATGCAAAACTGATCGAGTTTGCCAACCTGGGCCATTCGCCGCAGGTGCAGGACCCGGCGCGCTTCAATGCTGCATTGTTGAAGGCCATTACGCAGTAATCGTGTGGGTGGATAAGAGGGCAACGGTCGGTCGTCCTCTGATCTTCACCGCGGCCGGTCGAGAACCAGTTGCAGCCAGCACCGATGGGCGGATGGCGCCGGCACGGCAGGCAGCGTGCCGGCAGTTGGAAACCGGCGCGCGCCAGCCTTCATCCATCACGCACCCGTCCGGCACCGGATCATCTTGCGACCACGCCTGGATCGAACGGTCGGTCGGTTGTAACGCGCACATCCAAGGTTTCAGCGCGTCGACACGCGCGGCATCGATCGCGCACACGCATTCGCATCGCCGCAAGGCGCACGGCAACGCACCAGAGTCGGCTCGATCGCGCCATCAGCCGGCCACGATCCGCAACACGTCATCCAGCAACGCGGCCGCGGTCACCTCGGCGCCCGCACCCGGGCCCTGGATCAGCAGGGGCTGCGCACGATAGCGGCCACTGCTGATCGCCACGCGGTTGTCGGTACCGGCACCACCGGCCAGGGGGTGGTCCAGCGCCAGCTCACGCAATCCCACGCTTGCACCGTGTGCATCCACACGACCGACGAAGCGCAGGCAACGCCCTGCAGCCCGCGCCTGCTGCCAGCGCGCGCCGACCAGCGCGTCCAGCGCACCCAGGTGCGCCTCCAGCTCCGCCAGCGGCGTTCTGGCGAGGCTGGCCGGCACCAGCGATTCCACATGCACCTGTTCGGCTTCCAGTTGCCAACCCGCCGCACGCGCCAGGATCAGCAGCTTGCGTCGCACGTCCTCACCGGACAGATCGATGCGCGGATCCGGCTCGGTATAACCCGCCGCCGCCGCCTCGCGCACGCAATCGGAGAAGGCAACGCTGCCGTCATGCCGATGGAACAGCCACGCCAACGATCCGGACAACACGCCTTCGATCGAATGGATATGATCGCCGCCGGCCACCAGCGCGCGGACGCTACTCAGCACCGGCAGCCCGGCGCCCACGGTGGCACTGTCGCCGTAGTGCGCGCCACTGGCATGCCGGGCGGCATGCAACGCCTGCGCACGCGACAGCGCCGTGCCCTGCCCCAGTTTGTTGGCGGTCACCACATGCACGCCACGGCTCAGCCATTCCACATGCCACTGCGCGACCACATCGCTGGCGGTCGCATCCACCAGCACATCGCCGGCACGCAGCGCCACGGTCTCCGCCCAGGGCTGCAACATGGCCTGGCCACGCGGGGCGGCATTGGCCTGCTGCAATGCCTGTTCGGCGCTCACCCCGCAGTCGTGGGCGATGCGCGAATTGGCCAGCCAATCGAAGCGTGGCAGCTGCAACTGGCGCTGCTGCAAGGCGGTGTAGCGGGTCACGAAGGCGCGCCCCACCGTTCCGGTGCCCAGCAAGGCAAGCCGCGGAGTCGGCGTCGCCGCTTCCTTCGCTGCGCGCGGCGATACGGGCAGCACGCTGCTCATGCGTCGACCTGTTTGCGGGCGGCGTTGGTCAGGGTCGCCTCGGCGCGCGCCAATCCGGCGCGCAGGTCGATCAGCAAGTCGTCGGCCGATTCGATCCCGATCGACAACCGCAGCAATCCATCGGAAATCCCGGCCGCCACACGTGCTTCTGCGGTCATTGCCGCATGCGTCATCGAAGCCGGATGCGCGATCAGGCTTTCCACGCCGCCCAGCGACTCGGCCAGGGTGAAGTAGCGCAGCCCATCGACGAACGCGCGCACCGCTGCTTCGCCACCGTTCAATTCAAAACTCATCATCGCGCCGAAGCCCTTCTGCTGGCGCGCCGCCAGGGCATGGCCCGAGTGCGACGCCAGCCCGGGGAAATACACCTGATTGACCGCCACATGCCCATCCAGCAGCGCAGCGATCGCATCGGCATTTTCCTGGTGCACGCGCAGGCGTGCATCCAGCGTGCGCAGGCCACGCAGGGTGAGGAAGGCATCGAACGGCGAGCCGGTCAGGCCCAGCGCATTGGCCCACCACACCAACTGCTGGTGCAGCTGGGCATCGCGCGCCACCACCGCACCGCCCACCACATCGCTGTGGCCGTTGATGTACTTGGTGGTGGAATGCAGCACCAGATCGGCGCCGAATTCCAGCGGCTTTTGCAGTGCCGGCGACAGGAAGGTGTTGTCGACCACGGTCAACGCGCCCACCTTCTTCGCCGCTTCGATGACAAAGCGCAGGTCGGTGATGCGCAGCAGCGGATTGGACGGGGTTTCGATCAACACCAGCTTGGGCGACTGCGCCAGTGCATCGGCCAGCGAGCGCGGGTCGGTGAGGTCGGCGGTGATCAGCGCGAAATGGCCCTTTTTGGCCAGCGCGTTGAACAACCGCCAGCTGCCGCCGTAGGCATCGTGCGGCACCACCAGCGTATCGCCCGGCTGCAGTACCGCGTTGAGCACCAGATTGATCGCGCCCATGCCGGTGGAGGTGATCACCCCGCCCGCGCCGCCTTCCAGGTCGGCCAAGGCTTCGCCGAGCAGGTCGCGGGTGGGGTTGCCGCTGCGGGTGTAGTCGTACTGGCGCTTGTTGCCGAATCCGTCGAAGGAAAAGTTCGACGACAGCACGATCGGCGGGGTCACCGCGCCGTAGGCGGTATCGCGGTCGATACCGGCACGCACGGCGGCAGTGGCGGCAGTACAGGGGGCGTCGGCAGGGTCGCGAAAGCTCATACGGTTTCTCCGGTAAGGCGAAGGGCAGTGATCAGGATCGCGTCGATGCGATCGATTTCTTTCAGGAAGGCGTCATGGCCATACGGCGAGCGCAGCACGCGCAGGCTGCCGCGCGGCCCCAGGCCTTCGACCAGGCTGACCATGTCGGCCAGCGGAACCAGACGGTCGCCCTCCACCGCCACCACCACGGTGGGCGCGCGCACCTGCGCCGGGTCGATGCGATGCAGGTCGATGGATTCGGACAGGCGCAGGTAAGCGGTCACCGGCGTGCGCGCCACGTACTGCGCACCGGCGGCGTCCAGATAGTCTTCGGCGGCCACCCGCACGCGGCCGTTGATCACTTCCGGCGGCGCGTCGAAGCGCTCGCTGAATTCTTCCGGCGTGCGGTAGCTGAGCATGGCGAACTGACGCGCCAGCGACAGGCCGTGGCTTTCGGCGCACTGCAGCTGGCCCAGCGCCACCGCGCGGCGCTGCAGCGCGCGCCAGGCCGCCGCATACGGGTGCGCGCGGTGCGCGCCACTGACGGCCACCAGCGTGCCGAGGCGCGCAGCATGCCGGATGGCGAAGTGCAGCCCCACCAATGCGCCATACGAATAGCCGACAAAGCCATGCAGGCGGGTGATCCCCAGCGCGTCCAGCAATGCGGCGATCGCATCGGCCTGGTCGGCGGTATCGATCGGCGCATCCAGGGTGCCGTCGGCACCCAGGAAGTCGAACGCCAGCAGGCGACGCGACGCCGGATCCAGCGCGCGACCAGCGCCCACCAGGCCATCCACCCAGCCCTTCTCGGGAAACAGGGCATTGCCGGCCAGATGCCGGTGCGCAGAAATGCCGCCGGCCACGAAGACGACCGGCGCACTGGCGGCGCCGACCAGCTCATAGCGCAGCCGCAGCTCGCGCAGCCCGGCATGGCGCATCGGCAGCGAGAGGACAAGTTCGCCGCGCACGACGGCAGGGCCGGCCGTGTCGGCAGCGGGCGTTACAAGGTCATCAGAAGTGGTTGGCGATGCTGTGGTCACGAGGCTCATGGCGATATCCGGGGTGGATCGGCCATCGAGCTTCGCGGGAGCTCGCGTTCGACGTGCGCAAGGCACGAGTCGAACCATCTTTCGGCGGACGCGGAGGTCCCCCGCAGGATTTGGCACCAAACGCGGGCGCTTGCGCGCTCCGCTGGCTGCCCCGGCATCAAAGGGCCTGTCCCTCCGCCGGTCTCGATGGTGAGGCTACGATGCCACCGCCTTTTTACGATGTCAATCGCTTCATGCGGATGGAGAGATATATTTTCATCCGATACCACTGCGCGCGGTGACCGGCCGCATACTTGCGCCCTTTCGCCTGGCTCGATCGCGTGCCCCATCGTCTGTCTCGCTGCCTCATTCCCACGATCTGCGCAACGCTTGCCGTGGCGCTGCTGTTGCCCGCGGCCGCCACCAGCGCGCAGCAGCGCTGGCACTGGCCACGCGCTGCGGCACTGCCTCCCACCCCCACGCAACCGCTCCCTACGCCGACCAGCGCCGGGCCGGCGCTGCAGCTGGAATGGCAGGCGCCGGTCTATCTGGTCTGGGTCAGCAATCCGCTGGCCGGGCCTGCACAGGTTCGGCTGAGCGCGCCGTCCAGCGAGGATTACCGCGCGGTGCCGCAGTTGCCGCTGACGCCGCTGCTGGCGGCACACGAACGCCGCCTGCTCGCCCGGCTCTATCCGGCCAGCAGCCAACGCACCCTGGCCGGGCTGGGCCTCAGGCTGGAGGTGATTGCCGGCGACCCGCAGGCCCGGCCCCAGCCGGTGCGCTATCGATTGCCCTTCCGCGACCGGCCGGTGCAGGTGGATCAGGGCTACGGCGGGCGCTTCAGCCACGCCGACCTGCCCAACTGGTATGCGGTGGACTTCGCCCTGCCGCAGGGCACGCCGGTGCTGGCCGCGCGCGAGGGCGTGGTGATGGAGCTGCGCCAGGACGTAACCGATGGCAACGCCGCCGACCCTGCTGCCGGGGGCGGCAACCTGGTGCGGCTACTGCACGCCGACGGCAGCACGGCGTTGTACGCCCACCTCGCGCCGGGCGGCGTGGCGGTGCGGCTCGGCCAGCGGGTCGGCGTCGGCGAGCGGCTCGGCGCCTCAGGCAATACCGGCTACAGCACCGCGGCGCACCTGCACTTCTCGGTTCAGCGCAATGCCGGCCTGCAACTGGTCTCGGTGCCGTTCCGCATGCTGGGGCCGCAGGGCGAACTGCGGTTTCCCTCGCCAGCTCCCTGAGCGGCGCCGGCCGGACCTCGCGGGTTCGGCCGCCAGCCAGCAAGGCCAGCCTCGCCGAAGCCGCTATAATCACCGGCTTCCTCAGTTTCCGCAGGCGTCCGACCGGGCGCGCCCCGCCCATGTCCGACGTCTCCAACGAAGCCGCGCGCCGCCGCACCTTCGCCATCATTTCCCACCCCGATGCCGGCAAGACCACGCTGACCGAAAAGCTGCTGCTGTTCGGTGGTGCGATCCAGATGGCCGGCTCGGTGAAGGGCCGCAAGGCCGCCCGCCATGCCACCTCGGACTGGATGGCGCTGGAAAAGGAGCGCGGCATCTCGGTGACCTCCTCGGTGATGCAGTTCCCCTACGAGGACAAGATCGTCAATCTGCTCGACACCCCCGGCCACGCCGATTTCGGCGAGGACACCTACCGCGTGCTCACCGCGGTGGACTCGGCCCTGATGGTGATCGACGTGGCCAAGGGCGTGGAAGAACGCACCATCAAGCTGATGGAAGTCTGCCGCCTGCGCGACACCCCCATCATGACCTTCATCAACAAGCTCGATCGCGAGGGCAAGAACCCGATCGATCTGCTGGATGAAGTGGAAACCGTTCTCGGCATCCAGTGCGCCCCGGTCACCTGGCCGATCGGCATGGGCCAGCGCCTGAAGGGCGTGGTGCACCTGATCACCGGCGAAGTGCATCTCTACGAACAGGGCCGCAACTTCACCCGCCAGGATTCGACCATCTTCCCGTCGCTGGATGCCCCCGGTCTGGCAGAAAAGATCGGCGAGCAGATGCTGGCCGAGCTGCGCGATGAGCTGGAGCTGGTGCAGGGCGCCAGCAATCCGTTCGACCTGGACGCCTATCGCGCCGGCCAGCAGACCCCGGTGTTCTTCGGCTCGGGCGTCAACAACTTCGGCGTGCAGCCGCTGCTGGATTTCTTCGTCGAACACGCACCGCCGCCGCAGGCGCGCGACACCACCGGCCGCCGCGTCGAAGCCACCGAGCCCAAACTGAGCGGCTTTGTGTTCAAGATCCAGGCCAATATGGACCCGCAGCACCGCGACCGCGTGGCCTTCATGCGCGTGTGTTCGGGCAAGTTCACTGCCGGGATGAAGACGCTGCACGTGCGCAGCGGCAAGGACGTCAAGCTGGCCAATGCGTTGACCTTCATGGCCTCCGACCGCGAAATTGCCGCAGAAGCGTGGCCGGGCGATGTGATCGGCATCCACAACCACGGCACCATCTCCATCGGCGACACCTTCACCGAGGGCGAATCGCTGTCGTTCACCGGCATTCCCAACTTCGCACCGGAACTGTTCCGCCGCGCACGCCTGCGCGACCCGCTCAAGCTTAAACAATTGCAGAAGGGTCTGGCGCAGCTGTCCGAGGAAGGCGCCACGCAGTTCTTCCGCCCCTTGATGAGCAACGATCTGATCCTGGGTGCGGTGGGCGTGCTGCAGTTCGACGTGGTCGCCTACCGGCTCAAGGACGAATACGGCGTGGATGCCATTTTCGAGCCGGTCAGCGTGACCACCGCACGCTGGGTGCATTGCGACAACGCCAGGAAGCTGGAGGAATTTCGCGAAAAGAACGCCGGCAATCTGGCCATCGATGCGGCCGGCCAGCTGGTCTATCTCGCACCCACGCGCGTCAACCTGCAGCTGGCGCAGGAACGCGCGCCGGATGTGCGCTTCTCGGCCACCCGCGAACACGCGCATGCCAAGGCCATCGATTGACCCGCGCTTGAACCGCAACATGCTTACGTCACGGACGGCAATGCGAACTGCTCGCAGTTGCGGTACCTTTTTGTAATGAACGCAGACGCTTCCCCCTCGACCGACCTGCGCGACGAAATTGCCAGTGCCGTGACCCACGGCCTGGGCGCCATCGCCGCCCTGGCCGGTGGTTCGGTGCTGATCACGCTGGCCGCCATCTACGGCGATGGCTGGCAGCTGGCCACCTCCATCGTGTTCAGTGCCACGCTGGTGTTGCTCTACGTCGCCTCCACGCTGTTCCATGCCATCGCGCATCCAGGCGCCAAGGCGCGCCTGCAGGTGCTGGATCATTGCGCGATCTATCTACTGATCGCCGGCACCTATACCCCGTTCACGCTGATCAACCTGCGTGGCCCGTGGGGCTGGGGTTTGTTTGCGGCCATCTGGACGATCGCCGCCGCCGGGGTGATCTTCAAGCTGTTCTTCACCGGCCGCTTCCGGTTGCTGTCGACGATCCTGTATCTGGCCATGGGCTGGCTGATCATCGTGGCGATCCAGCCACTGCTACGCTCGGTCGACACCTGGTCGTTGTGCTGGCTGCTAGCCGGCGGGCTGTTCTACACCCTGGGCACCTACTTCTACCAGCGCGACACCCAGCGTTACTTCCATGCGATCTGGCACCTGTTCGTGCTTGCCGGTAGCGCCTGCCACTTCGTTGCGGTGATCGAACAGGTGATGTGAGCGTCGTGGCGGGCGTTCGCGCGCTCTGCACGAGCCATCGCCAACCATGCGCACGTGAACAACGTGACTCATGCCACCGGTCCTCGCACCTCCCGCCCACCGCGTCGACGACGCTGGCTGATCGGGCTTGGCATTGTGGCCGGCCTGGTGATCATCTTCCTGATCCTGTTTGACTGGAACTGGTTGCGTGGGCCGGTCGAGCGCGCCGTCAGCGCAAAGACCGGTCGTGCGTTTCATCTCGGTCATCTGGACGTGGACCTGGGTCGCACCACTACCATCCGCGGCCAATCGCTGCAACTGGGCAACGCCATCTGGTCAAGACGCGGTGCGATGGCGGAACTGAACGCGGCCGAGATCGATGTGGAGCTATGGCCGCTGCTGCGTGGCAAGGTCCGCCTGCCGGAAATTCGTCTCGACCGCCCCAATGTGCTGCTCGAGGCCGGCAACGACAGCCATCCCGGCAACTGGGTATTGGATAGCGGCGACGGCGACGGCAGCATGCCGCGCCTGGGGCGGTTACTGGTGACCGACGGGCGGCTGCGCTACATCGACGACGCCAGCCGCTCGGACATCGACGTGGCGATCAATAGCCTGGCGCCACCACGCAGCGACCAGCGCGCCGCGCCGATCGGCATCGAGGGCAAGGGCCGCTGGAAGGGTTATCCCTTTACGCTGAAGGGCGATACCGCATCGCCGCTGGAACTGAGCCAGAGCGAGCATCCGTTCCGCATCGATCTGCGGGGCCGCGCCGGCGCAACCCGCACGCATGTGCGTGGCACCCTGACCAATCCTTTCCAGTTTCGCATGTTCGACCTGCAGATGGCGTTGCGCGGCCAGGACATGCAGGACCTGTATCCGCTGACCGGTGTTGCCATGCCCTCTACCCCGCCATATGCGCTGGATGGCCGGCTGCGGCGCGATGGCGATGTGTGGCGCTATGAGACATTCACCGGCACTGCCGGCGACAGCGACCTGTCCGGCACCGCCGAGATCGACCTACGTAACAAACGCCCGTTCCTACGCGCAGACCTGACCTCAAAACGTCTGGATTTCGATGACCTGGCCGGCTTCATCGGCGCACCGCCCAAGACCGGCGCGGACGAATCGGCCAATGCGCAACAGAAGAAGCAGGCCAGCCAGCTTGCCGCCAGCGCGCGCATCCTGCCCACCACGCCGTACGACCTGTCCAAGCTGCGTGCCATGGATGCGCAGGTGCGCTGGCGCGCGCATCGCATCAATGCGCCATCCTGGCCGCTGGATGACATGGATGCCTCGCTGAACCTGAAAGACGGACTGCTGCAGCTGGAGCCGCTGAATTTCGGCGTGGCCGGCGGCGACATCCGCTCCACCATCCGCATGGACGCGCGCAATGACGTGATCGCCACGCACCTGAAGGCCGGCATCCGCGGAATTCGGCTGGATCGGCTGTTTCCCGATGCCACCCTGGCCAAGCAAGCCTCCGGTGCCATCGGCGGCGACCTGGACCTGCGTGGTCGCGGCAACTCCATCGCCGCGATGCTTGGCAGCGCCGATGGCTCGATCGGCGTGGGCATGGGCCGCGGCCACGTCGGCAACCTGATCATGGAGCTGGCCGGGCTGGACATCGCCGAATCGCTGAAATACCTGATCACCAAGGACCGGCAGATTCCGGTGCGCTGCATCTTCGGCGACTTCGACGTGCAGGACGGCCTGATGCAATCGCGCGCCCTGGCCTTCGACAGTACCGATACCATCATCGTTGGCGAAGGCAACATCAGCCTGAAGAACGAAACACTCGATCTGCTGCTGCGCCCGCGCCCGAAGGACCGCAGCATCCTGAGCCTGCGCTCGCCGCTGCGCATCGCCGGCACGTTCAAGGACCCGACGTTCCGCCCCGACTTCAAGGCTCTGGGCGTGCGCGGTGCGATCGCCATTGCCCTGGGCAGCATTGCTCCGCCCGCCGCGCTGCTCGCCACCTTCGAACCCGGCCCGGGCAAGGACAGCGACTGCGGCGGCAAGTTCGCAAAGTAGGTGCACTACCGCACTTTGGGCCGCCAGCAGGCCTGTCCAGCGCTGTAGCGATGATCGAAAGGAGTTGATCAGACCGCAGTCCTCTGAAGACTGCACGGCATGCACTGCTTGCACCATGCACACCGACCCTCTCGATGGGTCCTTGCGGCAAACTCACAGCGTCGAGAACACCGCACCAGAGTGTTTGCTGGCTGTTTTATTGAGAGCGATGCACCACTACCATCTCAACTAACCCTTGCGACCAGGCCGCAGATCAAACGCTTCAAAGCTGATCTGTCTGCTCGCCACACTTCTCGAGCTATGTCGATCAACAGCGTTCAGGACAAGACGCAGGGAACGTCGCCGGCACGGCCCTAGCTGGCGATGTAACGCTGCAACTGATCGATATCGCGCTGCTGGTTTTCGATCACCGCCTTGACCAGATCGCCGATGGAAATCACGCCCTGCACGCGGCCGTTGTCGACCACCGGCAGATGGCGGAAGCGTCCGTCGGTCATCAACTGCATGCAGCGCTCCACCGTTTCCGACGGCGACACTGTCACCACCTGAGTGCTCATGATGTCGGCAACGCTGGTGGTCGATGAGGCGCGATCGCGTAGCACCACCTTGCGCGCGTAATCGCGCTCGGACACGATGCCGACCAGGCGTGGCCCGTCCATCACCAACACCGCGCCGATGCCCCTCTCGGCCATCAGGCGGATCGCCTCGATCACTGCAGCGTCTGCCGCAACGGCGAATACTTCAACCGGCTTGGTCCCCAACAGCTGTCGTACGGTCTGCATGGCCCGCTCTGCGCTTGGTCTGGTGATCGCAGCCTACTCCCACCGCGCCGCGCTGGGTATCGACCAGATAGAGCGGACGCTGCTTGGCCTCGTCGTACAACCGGCCCAGGTATTCCCCGATCAGGCCCAGCGCAATCAGCTGGATGCCGCCCAGGAACAGGATCACCGACATCATCGTCGGCCAGCCTGCGACCGGGTCGCCCACCAGCGCCGCCTTGATCATCACCCAGCCCCCGAACAGGAACGCCGCCAGCGCCGTCAGCAGGCCCAGATAGGTCGCTGCCCGCAGCGGCACCGTGGAAAAACTGGTGATGCCGTCCAGCGCAAAATTCCATAACCGCCAGACCGTGAACTTGCTGATCCCGGACAGGCGCGGCGCGCGTCGGTATGGCAGCGCCACCTGACGAAACCCCACCCAGCCGAACAAGCCCTTCATGAAACGATGCCGCTCGCGCAATTGCTGCAAGGCCTGCACCACCCGCGGCGACAGCAGGCGAAAATCGCCGGTGTCGGCGGGAATCGGCGTGCGCGACAGGCGCCGGATCACCCGATAGAACGCATGGGCGGCACTGCGTTTGATCCAGCTCTCGCCCTCGCGGAACACGCGTGTTCCGAAGATATTGTCGTAGCCCGCTCGCCACAGCGCGACGAACTCCGGGATCAGTTCCGGCGGGTCCTGTCCATCGGCATCGAGCAGGACGACCGCGCCGGGCAGCACATGATCCAGGCCCGCGGAAATCGCCACTTCCTTGCCGAAATTGCGCGATAGCCGCACCGCGCCCACCCGCGCATCGGCCTGCACCAGCGCCTGCAAGACGTCCCAGGTACCGTCGGTGCTGCCGTCATCGACATACAGCACCTGCGTCTGCAGCCCATGCAGCTGTGCCAGCACCGCGCATAGCCGTGGATGCAACAACGGGATGCTGGTTTCCTCGTTATAGGCTGCAATCACCACGGTAAGGCGCTCGGCGATGGCAGGGGCGGCGCTGGTGTCGATCGTGCTCATGCTCACTTGGTCTGCAGATAGGCCGCGCCGCCCAGCTGGCGTGCCTGCCGCTGGATCCACGCCGTGCGCCGCTGCACGTAGGCGCCCGGGCGCCGCGCGTCATAGCGCCGCGGCGATGGCAGCACCGCAGCCAGACGCGCCGACTCGGTCGGCGACAGCCCGGCCGCGTCCTTGCCCCAGAACTGCCGGGCAGCCGCCTGCACGCCATACACGCCGTCGCCGAACTCGGCCACGTTGAGATACATCTCCAGAATGCGCTGCTTTGGCCATAACAATTCGATCAGCACCGTGTACCAGGCCTCCAGGCCCTTGCGCAGCCAGCTGCGGCCCTGCCACAGGAACACATTCTTGGCGACCTGCTGGCTGATCGTGCTTGCGCCACGCACCCGCCCGCCGCGCGCATTGTGATCGCGCGCCTTTTCGATGGCCTGCAGATCGAACCCATGATGCATCGGGAACTGCTGATCCTCTGCCGCCACCACCGAGATCGGCAGGCTGGCGGCGATCTTCTCGTAGTCGCGCCACTGCTGATGCAGGGAAAACCCGACGTCGCCCGCGCCCCACGCTTCCAGATAGCGCCCCACCATCATGCTGCTGATCGGCGGATCGATCACCCGCAGCACCAGCACCTGCAACACGCTCGCGGCGGCAAACAGCAGCGGTGCGGCCAATAGCCAGCGCAGCCAGCGTCTGCGCCGCGGTGGCGCCCCCTGCTTGCCATCCAATGCATCCGTCCCCATTAGTTCACTTCGACCTTCAATCCCGATGCCTGCCGCATTATCCGGCAACCGGCGTCCCTTACGTCCGATGTCTCCATGACCGATCACGATCAGCTTTCCCGTTTCCTGCTGCCTGCCGCCGGCGTGCGCGGAGTCCATGTGCGTCTGACCAAGGCCTGGCACGACATCCAGGGCGCCGCCGAGTACCCGCCAGCCGCGCGCCAGCTGCTCGGCGAAGCCGCCGTGGCGGCTGCCCTGTTCACCGGCCACACCAAGGTGGACGGGCGCCTGTCCGTGCAACTGCGCGGCAACGACACGCTGCGCACCCTGTTTGCCGAATGCACCGCCGCCGGCACCTTGCGCGGCATCGTGCAACTGGCCGACGGCGCCGATGCGCCGACCGACCTGCGCGAGTTGGGCGAGGCCGCCCTGCTGGCGATCACCATCGAAAACCCAGGCCTGGACCCACGCGAACCGCAGCGCTACCAGAGTCTGGTCGCGATGCAGGCCCCGGAGCTGGCCGAAGCCTTCGAAACCTACTTCCAGCAGTCCGAACAACTGCCGACCCGCCTGTTGCTGGCGGCCGGCCCGGAGCAGGCCGCCGGCCTGCTGCTGCAGAAGCTGCCCGGCGACGAAGGCGATGCCGACGGCTGGACCCGCATCGGCGCCCTGTTCGACACGCTCGGCGCCCCGGAGCTGTTGTCGGTCGCCGGCGACGACCTGCTGCACCGCCTGTTCCACGACGAACAGACCCAGTTGATGGGCGGCAAGCCGCTCAGTTTCGGCTGCTCCTGCTCGCGCGAACGGGTCGCCTCGATGCTGCAGTCGTTGGGCGAGGATGAGGCCCGCGCCGCCGCACAAGAGACCGGCAGCGTGGACGTGCGTTGCGAATTCTGCGGCCGTGAGTATCACTTTCCGTTGACCGATCTGGCCGTACTTTTCAGTGCAGCGCAGCCCTCCCAGCAGGCGCCGGAACGGTTGCAATAGATCGCATTACGGGTGCGTTCCGGGGAACGTGACTACTTGTTAAATAATCATAAACACCCTAGCATGCTCCCTGCCCGCTCTCGGGAACTTAACAACCACCCCTGGGTCTGATCTCCGGTATGCGACACCTTCTGCGCCTTCCGCTCGCTTTGCTGGTTGCCCTTGCGGCAGCCACGGGTGTGCACGCGCAGTCGGCGCAGCAAGTGCGCGAAAGCACGATCCTGCCGGTGTGGAACAAGGGGAGCGGCAAGGTCGAGGCGTTCCTGTATCTAGAGCCCACCGGTGAGCAGAAGGCCGGCGCGCGCTGGCACTTCGGTCGCAACTCGCTGGATGCGGCGTTCGGCCTGACCTCCGGCGATTCGCTGGGCCTGCTTTGCAACAGCAGCCGCGGCACCAATATCAGCGGGTTGGCCAGTCATTGCCTGCTGGCCGGCATCGGCGACGACGAGGAAGACAGCGCCGCCGCGTCGCGTCGTGTTTCCGGAACGCTGGGCTTCAACCGCGCTGGTGGCCGTGTCGGCGTCACTGCCGGCACCGGTCGCGACACCCTGCCCGCCTGGCTGATCGGCGCCGGCAAGGCACCGCTGACGCGCGTCGAACAGAATGATCTGACCGTGTTCGGCCAGAAGAACATCGGCCGCGAGGGCTTCGTCTCGATCGGCGGAACCTACGCCCGTGCGCGGCTGGTCCCGTTGGCCGACGTCTCACCGGCAATTGCCGACCAATGGGACAGCAAGACCTTGAGCGTTGGCGGCGGCTACGGCGCCTTCAGCGCCAACGTTATCGGCCGTGTGGTGGACGTTCCCGGCCAGCCCAAGAAGTGGGAGGGCCTGGGCCTGGGTCTGACCTGGCGCACCCCCTGGAGCGGCCAGCTTACCGTCGGCGCCGAAAACGTCATCTCGCGCGGCAAGAATCCCTTCGCGCCCAACAACGACAGCAACAGTGACGGTACGGTTCCGTACGTCAGGTACGAGCAGGATCTGTAAATCACTGATCGAAAACACGTTTTCCCAACGCCACCGGCTAACACCCGGTGGCGTTTTGCATTGTAGAGACCGTTTGTCGCCTGACTTTTCACGGCTTTCTTCTTTTTCGTTAACGGGACTTTAATTTCCCGCACAACGCATATACCATCGGTTCACCCTGACGTTTTGGATCCGCACTTTTCGGAACCCCCGGCAGGCAAACAACCCTTGGCAGCACCCAAGATCACTTGGAGAGAGAGCTAATGAATTGCAAGTCCAACAAGCTGCGCGATGCCGTTGTCCTCGCGCTTGTCGTGGGCGTGGGCGGTACCGGTACCGCCATCGCTCAGGAAGCCGGCACCACCAACCTCGACAAGATCGAGGTGACCGGTTCGCGAATCAAAAGTGCAGACGTCGAGACGTCTCAGCCGGTTCTGACGCTGACTCGCCAGGACATCGACAAGCAGGGCGTCACCTCCGTGGCAGACGTTTTGCAACGCGTCGCAGCCAACGGCGCTGCACTGAACCGCACGTTCAACAATGGCGGGGACGGCAGCTCCGGCATTGCACTGCGTAACCTGGGTAGCGCACGCACGTTGGTGTTGGTCAACGGTCGTCGCTGGACCACCGGCCTGGACGGCAGCGTAGACCTCAACACCATTCCGACCGCTATGGTTGAGCGCATCGACATCCTGAAGGATGGCGCGTCGACGATTTATGGTTCGGACGCCATCGCCGGCGTAGTGAACATCATCACCCGCAAGAACTTCGACGGCGCAGAAGCAGGCGCCAACGTCGGGCAGTACAACGACGGAGACGGCCAGCGTCAGGCCTACGATTTCACGATTGGCACCACCACTGATCGCGCAACTCTGATGGTCGGCGCTTCTTACGTAAAAGAAGATTCCGTAATGGCTGGCGATCGCGAAATCTCTGCCGGCGGCCCGCCGTTCTTCAGCGGCCAGAGCGGCACTGGTTTCCCGGGTTCGTACGTTCGCAATGGTTCGCGCCGTATTCTCATCAACGGCGTCGAAACTCCTTACGTCGCAAATGTCCACGGCTACAACACTGCGCCGGACAACTACCTGCTGACTCCGCAGGAGCGCACCTCGCTCTTCACCCAGGGTAGCTTCAACTTCACGGACAACGTGACGTTCCGCACCGAGGCAATGTACAACGAGCGCAAGTCCGAGCAGCTGCTGGCCGCAATGCCGGTGACTGGCTTGACCCTGAGCGCCGACAGCCTCTACAACCCCTTTGATCAGAACCTGACCAGCGTCAACCGCCGTTTCATCGAAACAGGTGGTCGTTCGTTCAATCAGAATGTCAAGAACTGGCATTTCTATGGCGGCCTGGAAGGCTTTTTCGAATTTGCTGATCGCAGCTTCGATTGGGACGTGGGCTATCGCTACGACAGGTCAGACGAAAACGTCCTGACCTATGGCTTGTTCAACCTCGCCAACCTCAACAACGCTTACGGCCCGTCGGAACTTCGCGGCGGCGTCCCGGTGTGCGTCTCCGCTCCTGGCGGCGACGTAATTCCTGGTTGCGTCCCGGTCAATCCGTTGGGACCGCGCGGCTCGATCAGTCAGGCCGCACTGGATTACACCAGCTTCACTGCTCACGATTCGTCCTCCGTCGAGTCGAAGGGCTACACCGCCAATCTCAGCGGCGACATCGTCGATCTGCCGGCAGGCCCGCTGGCATTTGCTGCAGGCTATGAATATCGCAAGGAAAGCGGTCAGTTCGATCCGGATGCATTCATCGCTGCAGGCCTGAGCACCGGCAATGGTGCGCGTCCCACCGCCGGCGCTTACAGCCTCGACGAGTTCTACCTCGAACTGTCCGTGCCCGTGCTGGCGGATCTGCCTGGCGCTCAGCTGCTCGATTTCAGCCTTGCCACGCGTTATTCCGATTACAGCAACTTCGGCGACACGGTGAACAACAAGTTCGGCTTCCGCTGGAAGCCGATCCAGGACTTGATGATTCGCGGTAACTACAGCGAAGGCTTCCGTGCTCCGAGCATCAACAATCTGTTCGAAGGCAACTCCGATTCGTTTGAAACTTACGCCGACCCGTGCTCCAGCCAGGCCGGTGGCCAGCTGAGCAATACTGTCGTGGCACAGAACTGTGCGGCTGCCGGCGTTCCAACGAATTTCGTACAGCCCGGTGCCGGCAATGGCGCGAAGCAGACCCTGGAACCGTTCACCTGGACCTCCAACGATCAGCTGCAGCCTGAAACGTCGACCAGCCGCACGCTGGGTTTTGTGTTCAGCCCGAGCTTCGCGCAAGGCCTGAATGTCAGCCTGGACTGGTGGCAGATCGAGATTGAGAACGCAATCACGCGTCCGGAAGCGCAGTTCATCCTGGACAAGTGCTACGGCGGCAGCGCAGGCGAGCAGGCTGAGTACTGTGCTCTCATCACCCGCGATCCCAACTATGCCGATGGTGCTTATACCGTCACCAACATCAACATGCCGCTGCTCAACCTGGCGTCGTACAAAGTGGAAGGCTGGGATCTGGCCATCAACTACCGTCTGCCTGAAACGGCGTTCGGCCAGTTCACCATCAGCTGGGATTCGACCTATCTGTCCAGCTGGGAGACCAAGGCAACCGCAGATTCGGAACTGGAACAGTTCCAGGGTCGCTACCTGAATCAGGATCCGTACTGGCGCATCCGCTCCAATCTATATGTTGATTGGTCGCTGGGTGATTTCGGCATCAACTGGGGCCTGCGTTACAAGTCCGGCATGGAAGAAACGTGCCCGCTCTCGGCAGCGCTCGCTCAAGCCTACTGCTCCGAGCCGAATCGCGTCACGGCCGATGGCGCCTCGCCGCGCAATCACATCGGTGCCACCACGTACCACGACATCCAGGTCAGGTACAACACGCCTTGGAATGCCACGGTGTCGGTTGGCTTGAACAACGCGTTCGACAAGGATCCGCCGGTTGCTTTCAGCACCTCGGCGAACCGGTTTGACCCGCAGTACGACCTGCCGGGTCGTTACATGTACATGCAGTACCGTCAGCGCTTCTGATCGAAGCAATCGCGTAAAAACACGGCCCCAATCGGGGCCGTGTTTTTTTGCAAGAGACATTGCCGACACCCCAGGCCCGATTACTCTTGAAGCGATGCTCTCTGCCCTTCCTGCAAGAACCTGCAATGACACATCGCCACACCCTTTGAGACGATCAGTGATCAAGAGCTTCTCTGCGAAACCAAGCAGTAGCGCGTCCCAATGCCACCGGAGACAACAAACCGTCTGCAACGTCCTGGGCGCGATCTGGTGGATGTGCCGGTCATCTCACCCATTTGACTGCATAACCTGGCGGTCAGGTTGAACTCAGCCTGGAATCAACGTCTGAATCACATGCTCGACGTAGGCCTCGAAATCTTCCCGGGCCTGCTTGGGTTGCTGCAGTTGCAGCGAAAGCTGCAGGAAGCCGACGTAGGCGGCGTAGGCCAGGCGGGCGCGGTGCTGGGCGTCGGTGCGGGACAGGCCGGCCTGGCGAAACGAGGCGATCAGGTAATCGAGGCGGCGCTGCGACACGCGGTCGATGACCGGGCGTACTGCCGGGTGGTCGAGCGCCTTGAGCAGTTCGCTATAGATAACGTGTGGTTTGACCTCATGCGCGACCAGCTGGAACAACGCGCGCAGGCGGGCACTGGGGTCCGGGACATCTTCCAGGCTGCCGAACACTTCCTTTTGTTCGAAGATCTCCCAACGTTCCAGAGCCGCCTGCAGCAGCGCGTCGCGCGATGGAAAGTGCCAGTAGAAGCTGCCCTTGGTAACGCCGAGACGGCGCGCCAGCGGTTCTACGGCGACTGCGCCCACGCCCTGTTCGGCGATCAGGTCCAGCGCAGCCTGCGCCCAGTCGTCCGCGCTGAGACGGTTGCCGCGACCGGAACTGGTCCGGGGTGGGGTGGTGCTGGATTCGGTAATGTCATTCATGCCGCGATTTAACCATACGCTTGAGTCAGTTGCAGTATGCGTCACAAAAACGACGCACAATCGTCACGATTCAATGGCTTAACCGTCCATACCAGAGAGTATTGACAGTGGGCGGGATGCATCCATACCATTAGGTATGGTCACTCTTCCTTCTACCCTCGCCCGCATTGCGTCCGCGCCGCACATCAGCGCTGGCGATGCCGAATTGGCTGTGTCGGTGCAAGGCGCCGAACGCGCGCAGACGGTCGTGCTGGCGCATGGCTTCGGGCAGACGCGGCATGCCTGGAAAGCGACTGCCAGCGTGCTGGCTCACGCTGGCTACCGTGCTCTTTCCTACGACGCGCGCGGACATGGCGATTCGAGTTTCAATGCCGCCGACCTGCGCTACTCGCCGACGCAGTTCACCGATGACCTGATCGTCGTGGCGGGCGAACACGCCGAACCGCCTGTGCTGGTCGCCGCCTCGATGGGAGGCTTGTTCGGCCTGCTTGCGGAAGCGCGTTGGCCGGGATTGTTTCGCGCCATCGTGCTGGTCGACATCACGCCGCGTTGGGATACCAGAGGCGTGGAGCGCATTGTGCGCTTCATGACCGCGCATCCGGAGGACTTTGCCTCACTGGAGGCGGCCGCCGATGCAATCGCCCATTACCTGCCGCATCGGCCACGCAAGACGGCAACCCAATTGCAGGCGCTGCTGCGCCAGCGCGACGACGGCCGCTGGCAGTGGCATTGGGATCCGCGCCTGATCGAAGAACTGGCCGGACAGGATGCGCAGCTGCAGCAGCATGCCCTGCTGGGTGCCGCCGCACAGGTGCGTTGCCCGGTACTGTTGATCAGCGGCGGCCGCAGCGATCTGGTCACGCCGGCCACCATTACCGAGTTTCTGTCGATCGTGCCGCATGCACAGCATGTGCAGCTGCCCGAGGCCACGCACATGCTGGCGGGCGACGACAACACCACGTTTACCGCCACCGTGTTGCATTATCTGGACGCATTACCCTCGGTTGGCACCATCGCAGCGTCCAACATCACCGAGCATGTCACTGGAGCAAGACCATGAGCATCGTTGCACCGTTCCTCCTCGTCATCCTGGCGGCGGGCATCGCTGCCTATCACCGCATGCGCCTGGCCACCTGGGTTGCGATCAGCGCCTGCGTGCTGGTGGCGTGCTGGCTGCTGGATGCCAACCTGACCGCCACCATCGTTGCAGCCGTGCTGGTCGTGCTGGTGTCTGCGCCGGTGCTGTTGCCGTTCCTGCGCAAGCCGTTGCTGACCACGCCGTTGATGGCATTCTTCCGCAAGGTGTTGCCGCCGCTGTCGCAGACCGAGCGCATTGCGCTGGAAACCGGTTCGGTGGGATTCGAGGGGGAGCTGTTCACCGGTGACCCGGATTGGCAGAAGCTGCTCAACTACCCCAAGCCGCAGTTGACCGCCGAAGAGCAGGCCTTCCTGGATGGCCCGGTGGAAGAGCTGTGCAAGATGGTCAACGACTGGGAAATCACCCACGTCCACGCCGACCTGCCGCCAGAGCTGTGGGATTTCATCAAGAAGAACAAGTTCTTCGGCATGATCATTCCCAAGCAGTATGGCGGCCTGGGCTTCAGCGCGCTGGCGCACCACAAGGTGATCCAGAAGCTGTCCTCGATCTCCAGCGTGGTCAGCTCTACCGTGGGCGTACCGAACTCGCTTGGCCCAGGTGAGCTGCTGCTGCACTACGGCACTCCGGAGCAGAAGCACTATTACCTGCCGCGTTTGGCCGTGGGTGCGGAAGTACCGTGCTTTGGCCTGACCGGCCCGTTCGCCGGCTCCGATGCGACCTCGATCCCGGACTACGGCATCGTGTGCAAGGGCGAGTGGAACGGCGCCAACGTGCTCGGCGTCAAGCTCACCTTCGACAAGCGCTACATCACCCTGGCGCCGGTCGCCTCGCTGATCGGCCTGGCCTTCCGCGCGTATGACCCGGACGGCCTGATCGGCGACAAGAAGGACATCGGCATTACCCTGGCCCTGCTGCCGCGCGAAACGCCTGGTGTGGAAATCGGCCGCCGCCACTTCCCGTTGAACTCGCCGTTCCAGAACGGCCCGATCCATGGCGAAGAAGTGTTCATCCCGCTGAGCCAGTTGATCGGCGGCGTGGAGATGGTCGGCAAGGGCTGGAACATGCTCAACGAGTGTCTGGCGGTGGGTCGTTCGATCACCCTGCCCTCCACTGCCAGCGGCGGTGGCAAGTACGCGGCGGTGGTGACTGGCGCCTATGCGCGCATCCGCAAGCAGTTCGGCCTGTCGGTCGGTCGTTTCGAAGGCGTGGAAGAAGCGCTGGCACGGATCGGCGGCAAGGCGTATGCGATCAGCGCGCTGGCCCAGGCCACGGCGGCGGCGGTGGATCGCGGCGACGTGCCGTCGGTGCCGTCGGCGATCGCCAAGTACCACTGCACCACCATGGGCCGCGAAGTGGTCAGCGACATGATGGATGTGATCGGCGGCAAAGGCATCATTCTGGGGCCGCGCAACTTTGCCGGCCGCGCCTGGCAGGCCGCGCCGATCGGCGTGACCGTGGAAGGCGCCAACATCATGACCCGCAGCCTGCTGATCTTCGGCCAGGGCGCGATCCTGTGCCACCCGTGGGTGATGAAGGAAATGCAGGCAGCGCAGGATCCGGATACGCGTCGCGGTTTGGAAGTATTCGACCAGAGCCTGTTCGGGCATATCCGCTTCGGCATCTCCAACGCGGTGCGTTCGTTCTGGTTCGGCCTGACCGGTGCGCGCATCGGTGCGGCACCGGGCGATGCCTATACCCGCCGTTTCTTCCGCAAGCTGGACCGTTACTCGGCCAACCTGGCGTTGATGGCCGACGTGTCGATGCTGATGTTGGGCGGCAAGTTGAAGTTCAAGGAGTCCTTGTCCGGCCGCCTGGGCGATGTGTTGAGCCATATCTACATGACCAGCGCGATGCTCAAGCGCTACCACGACGAAGGTGCGCCGGCGAGCGACCAGCCATTGCTGGCCTGGGCCTTCCACGACAGCGTGCACAAGATCGAAACCGCGTTGTCGGCCGCGCTGCGCAACTTCCCGATCCGTCCGGTCGGCTGGTTGATGTGGGTGCTGATCTTCCCGCTGGGCCGTCGTGCCGAAGCGCCTGGCGACCGCCTCGGCCACCGCGTGGCATCGATCCTGATGGCACCCAACGAGGCACGCGACCGCCTGGCACAGGGCGTGTTCCTGACCCCGTGCGCCAACAATCCCGGTGGCCGTATCGCCAGCTACCTGACCAAGGCGGTGATGGCCGAGCCGGTGGAGCGCAAGTTCCTCAAGGCGCTCAAGACCAAGGGCATCGAAGCGCTGGACTTCACCGCGCAGCTGGACGAAGCGGTGGCAGAAGGCGTGCTCACCCTGGACGAGCGCACGCTGCTGGAAGAGCTGCGCGAGATCATGATGGATACCATCACCGTGGACGACTTCGATCCGCATGAGTTGCGTGCGGCCAGCTTCTACGACAAGCCGCAGGCACAGCAGCCGCGCGAAGCGGCCTGATTCGGCGCTTTCGTCGACAAGGCAACAACAACGGCGAGCTTCGGCTCGCCCTTTGCGTTAGAGGGCACGGCGGGTGTGGCTGCAGCGCAGACGTCGCATGCCGGATGTGGCGGGCAAGATCAACGCAACAGCGCTGCGCGGGCGTCTTGCCAGGTCATGGCTGGGGGCCTCCATCGTGCCGGCCATGCCAGTTGTCATGCCTGATGGAGTATCAAGCTGGTGAGTACACCGTGGAAGTGATCGCACGTGGCTTGCCAGGCGAAGGACGCCCGCCTCCCGCCGATCACACAGAAGATCCGGAGCATCCTTCAGATACAGCGATGCCATCGCAAACAGCGGCCAGGCGCTGCACCGTTCCGCCTCCGCGCTTGCGTACCTGACTGACAGGACCAGCGACTACCGCCAGACGACCGTTGCCCGCGCAGCGGCATCAGGAGGCGATTGCACAAGCGCTTCGCTCAGATCGGCAACCACAACAGCGCCAGCGCGATCAGCGCAGGCAGGGCCTGCACGAAGAAGATCCGGCGGTTGACGCTGTAGGCGCCGTAGCAGCCCGCCACCACCACACAGCCCAGGAAGAAGCTCAGCACCTCCGCGCGTTCGGCCAGTGCGCCCCAGAACAGGCCAGCGGCCAGAAAGCCGTTGTAGAGCCCCTGGTTGGCCGCCAGTACGCGCGTGGCCTGTGCCTTCTCCAACGTATTGCGGAAGGTCTTCAGGCCCAGTGGACAGGTCCACAGCAGCATTTCCAGCACCAGGATGTAGACGTGCAGCAGGGCGACGCACAGGCCGGCAACGATGGCGAACAGGGACATGGCGGACAGGAGTGATGGACGTGGCGGCAAGCATAGCCGCGATGGCATTCCCTCTGCCGGGGAAACCATTCAAAAGCCAGCGATTGGCTGATGACGAGAAGGCGTGCCCGGCACGACAGGGGCGCTCACAGCCGTGGTCAGGCAACGCAGATGGATCCGATGCATAAGCGTGACGTCCGCGCACAACCCCAGCCAGACGGCGGCGCAGATGTTGGTGATCCAATCTGCCTGCGCCATCGGCAAGGCGTACGCTACCCCATCGATCAGCGCTGCGAGCCGGCCGGGGTCGGCTCCGCAGCCGCGTCGCGCTCTGCAGGCAGCTTGCGTGCTTCGCGCAGCAATCCAAATGCGCCGACCGTCATACCCGCAGCCGCCAGCAGGCCGACGCCGAACACCGCACTGGAGCCCAAGGCCGAGACCAGCTTGTGGATCCACACGAAGCTCAGGTCGCCGCCCCGGTAGATCACCGTATCGATCGCCGCGCCGGCCTTGTAGCGCCACTGCCGATTGACCCGCGTGTAAAGCGTCTCGCGCGCCGGCTTGGCAAGCGCGAACTCGCTGGAACGCGTGATCACCTGCACCACCGCGATCATCACCGGCAACGGCGAGGCGGCCAGTACGGCGTAGCCCAGGGTGATGGCCACGCCCGGAATCAGCAGCGCCGGCGCGATGCCGAAACGCGACAACAGCGCGCGGGTCACCAACACCTGCAGTACCAGCGTCAGTGCGTTGACCGCCAGATCGATACTGGCGTAATAGGCCGTGCTGGCGGCCGCATCCGTATACAGCCGCCGTACCAACGCAGCCTGTTCGTTATAGAGCAAGGTGCCGACGCCCACGCCGAACAGGGTCATCAGCGCCAGCCAGCGCAGCAGCGGCTCGCGCACGATCAGTTTGAGCCCGCCAAACACATCGCCGCCCATCGGCACTTCGCCCGAATCCAGCCGGAATTGCCGCTCGCGCGCCACCGCCCACAGCCGCAGCCGCCACACGCACACCACGCACACCGTCAGGAACCCGGCCGACACCAGCATCAGATGCGCGATGCCGATCCGCTCGACCAGGGTGCGGGTGAGGATCGGCCCGAGAAACGCGCCCAGCGTGCCCGCCGCACCGATGTAACCGTAGTAGTTGCGCGCCTCGGCATTGCTGAAGACATCGGCCATGAAGCTCCAGAACACCGCCACCGCGAACAGGTTGAACACCGTCACCCACAGGAAGAACGCCATGCCGCGACCAGGCACGCCGCTGTCGAACAGCACATAGAACAACAGCAAGGTCGCGATAAAGAAGCCATACACCGCCGGCAGGAACACACGTCGCGGGTAACGGCTGACCAGCGCACCGTACAGCGGTTGCACCAGCACCATGATCAGGAAGGTGCAGGTAAACAGCACCTGCAAGGTGAAGTCCTTGAGCGGCATGCCGTGTGCGGCGAACAACGCGATCATGCCGGCGGGGAAGATCGCTTCCACCTCCGCCGAGGCGCTCATCGCTTCACGCACCGGGCGCAAGACGTAATAGCCGCTCAGCAGGCAGAAGAAATACAGGAACGACCACGCCAGCGGCGGCGAACTGCGCAGTGCTGCGCCTAGCCGACCAAGCGCAGAGCGCGGCGCAGACGAGTGCGTCATGGCGTCAGCATCCCCCGCACGAACGAGCCCGACAGCAAGAACATGGCAGCCACAGCATCCGGCGGAGGAGCGCGCAAGTTAGCCGATGCAGCGCAGCACGACCAGCGGCAGCAGGACCCCAATGCCATGGCGCCACCGCTCGGCACACCGCTTGCAGCGTTTCGGGTACTGACCCAAGCACAGGTCATCGACTGCGTTTCAGGCACGCGCAGCGACCGGATTTCTGAATCAAAATCGTCAATAGGATCAATATGATGCCCATTCATCTTCTGGCAGTTTGTGCTATTGCGAAGCGCGGCGCTAGAATCGCCGAAGGCAGTGGAACAGGCGGGACAACCATGACAGAAATGCGCAGGCGCCGACGGTTCCGTCCGTTGCCCATCGGGCTGCTTGGGGCGTTATTGCCTCTGGCCCTCTCTTCCACGGCACAGACGCCTGCGCCCACTGCTAACGCGTTGCAGCCGGCCACCATCGCGCAGTCTCCCACTGCCCCCCTGGCGTACCGCGCGTCGTTGCCGGCCAGCAGCGTGTTGGCGCCCGCCGCCGGCTTCGACGTGGCGGCATTCGAATCGATGGCCGACCAGCTGACCTATGGCAACCGCGTGCCCGGCATGGCGATGGCCATCGTGCAGGGCGGCAAGGTGCTCAGCGCGCGCGGCTATGGCGTTACCGACGTCAATCATCCGCAACCGGTCGACGCCCACACCGTGTTTCGCCTGGCCTCGCTGTCCAAGGCCTTCGCAGGCACCATGGCCGGCCTGCTGGTCAACGACGGCGTGCTGCGCTGGGACAGCAAGGTGGTCGACTATGTGCCGGGCTTCCAGCTCAGCGACACCGCGGCTACCCGCCAGCTCACCGTCGCCGAAGTGCTCAGCCATCGCGTCGGCCTGACCCGCAATGCCTACGACCGCGACATCGAGTCCAATGCCGATTACTACTCGCTCAGCCACAAGCTGGCGGCCGCGCCGCTACGCTGTGCGCCCGGCGATTGCTACGCCTACCAGAACGTCGCTTTCAGTCTGGTTGGCGATGTGGTGTTTGCCGCCTCGGGCAGCTTCTACGAGCAATCGGTGGAGCGCCGCATTTTCAAACCGCTGGGCATGAACGATGCCAGCATGGGCCTGGCCGGCATCCAGGCCAGCCCGCGCTGGGCACGTCCGCATGTGCGCAGCCGCAACGGCTGGGTGGCGTTGACGCCCAAGCCCACCTACTACCGCCTGGCACCGGCCGCTGGCGTCAATGCCAGTGCCAGCGACATGGCGCAGTGGCTGCTCGCGCATACCGGCCATCGCACCGATGTGTTGCCCGCCCCGCTGTTGGCCACCTTGCACGCACCGCTGATCTCCACCCCGGGCGAAATGCGCTCGGGCTGGCGCCACGAGCGCGTGGATGCCGCCAGCTACGCGCTGGGCTGGCGCGTGTTCGACTACGCCGGTCACCAGGTGGTCTTCCACGCAGGTGCCGTGCAGGGTTATCGCGGCCTGGTCGCCCTGTTGCCCGAGCGCGACCTGGGCATCGCGATCATGTGGAATGGCGAAAGCGGCCTGCCCTCCGGCATGATGCCGACCATCCTGGACCGCGCACTCGGATTGCCGGCCAAGCGCTGGCTGGATATCGATGTGGACGGCGACTTCGGCAGCGAGAACATGCTGGCCGACAAACCCGATCCGGCCGGCAAGGGTGTTTCGTCCGGCAAGTCGGTGGCCTCGCCACGCTGAGCCGACCAGTGCACCGGCACTGACTCACACACAGGCGGCTTCGGCCGCCTGTGTCGTTTCTGCCCGGCGCACCGCCTACGTACCAATCGCGGGCCGCCCCCACGTTGCAGCACAGGACGATGCGAGAAACGCGCGGCGCGGCATCGCACAGTACAGCCGCGCAGTCGTTGCAACGGCTCGGCGGAGCGCGGTCACCACGCCCCCATCCGCCCTTCGGGCACCTTCCCCCGCAAGCGGGGGAAGGAAGACGACACGCTTCGACCTCCCCCGCGACATGCGCCCGATACGCTGTAAATTGAACAGGGACGCCCAATAAAAAAGCTCCCTCCCCGCTGGGCGTCGGGGAGAGAGCTCGATGTTTACGGCGATCGGGTGTTGCAGATCAGATCAGCGGCGCCGGAGTTGCAGGCAGCGCGACCGGAGCGGCCTTCTTCTTGCGAACGGCCGGCTTCTTCTTGGCGACCTTCTTCGCGGCAGGCTTCTTGGCAGCGGACTTCTTGGTAGCCGCCTTCTTGGTTGCCTTCTTCGCTACTGCCTTCTTGGCAGTCTTCTTGACGGCCTTCTTGGCGGCAGTCTTCTTGGTCGCCTTCTTGGCGGTCTTCTTCACGGCCTTCTTGGCGGCAGTCTTCTTGGTTGCCTTCTTCGCAGTCTTCTTCACTGCCTTCTTGGCGGTTGCCTTCTTGGCAGTCTTCTTGACGGCCTTCTTGGCAGCAGTCTTCTTCACTGCCTTCTTGGCGGTTGCCTTCTTCGCGACCTTCTTGGTCGCCTTCTTGGCAGCGGTCTTCTTCACTGCCTTCTTGGCAGTGGGTTTCTTTTTCGCAGCTTTTTTAGTGGCCATGTAATTGGCTCCTCGTCAGTGAACTATGGAGGTGAAACGCCCAGTTGAACCAAACCCCGCGCCGGCATGCCGTCGTCGGGAACCGCCCGCAGGTGATGCGCGACGGAACGGATACAGAAACACCCGCATCGAACGGCGACACGGGTGCGTGATCGGGACGACTGCTGTTTTCTTGGAGGGAAGCGGACCCGACTCCACCATCGATCGTGCTTCGGTGGACGTCTTGAACAAGCTGGTCGGCTTGGTGTCGATTCTGCTCACTCTGTTTCGCAGCAATGTCTGCTGGGCGAAACCTAATCACGCTTTTTTTTACTGTCAACACTCTTTTGCAATTTTTTTTCAGCCGGCCATCGCAATGTGCGGCATCGACGCCGGGCAAGTGCGCCGCGCGCGGCAGGCGCGGCATGTCCGTGGCGCGCACCAGTACGACAGCGTTTTCAAAAAAGCACTTCTTTTCCGCTGTTTTCTGCAAACGATGAAAAACCGTGCAGCTGGAGCAGCCGCATTGCCGGCACAGCGTGGCATGCGTTGCGGCATCGCCCGCCGCCTGTCCGCCAGCTGAAAATTTTTTATCCGCCAACTCCACTTCCGGCGTCGCACAAGCAGAAATGCGCAAACTTATAGCGTCGTTCGATCGCCATGCACGCGCTCTTGCGCGGCGTCGACGGCAACGCGCGTGAGCTGGATAGGATCGTCGACGCGCGTTGTCGCCGACAAAATGTTTCACCGAGCGCACGCCAGACCCTCACGACTGACTCACGCCAGAAATCCGACGCGGCATCCGGCTGCTGCCGCGGAATACTTTCGACGATGTACGCAAGCGCGAAGCTCGTCGCGCGGCAGAACCGGCGGCAGCAATGGCGTCGATCCGAGCGCGCGGGTCCGATTGCCCACTCGATCACGCGACGGCGCGCGCATCGCGCAGCGCTGCCGCACAAAAAAATGGCCGCTCGGGGAGCGGCCATCGGCGTTGCGGCAGACGAGGTGGACTCAGTGGTCGTCGTCTTCGAGCAGCTCGGCGTAGTCGTCCGGCGACAGCAGGTCGTTGAGCTGGTCCTTGTCGTCGATCTCGACGACGAAGATCCAGCCCTCGCCGTAGGCGTCTTCGTTGATGGTTTCCGGCTTGTCGCTCAGCGCGCTGTTGACCTCGACCACGGTGCCGCTGACCGGGCTATACACGTCGGAGGCGGCCTTGACCGACTCGACCACCGCCGCGCCGTTGCCGACCTGCACGGTGTCGCCGACGCCCGGCAGCTCGACGTAGACCAGGTCGCCCAGCAAGCCCTGTGCATGGTCGGAGATCCCGACGGTCACGCGGCCGTTGCTTTCGACGCGGGCCCACTCGTGGGATTTGAGGAACTTGAGGTCGCCAGGAATCTCGCTCATGGGTGTGCTCCGGGGAAACTTGGGGTTGGGGACAGGTGGCTAGTTTAGACCGCGCGATGAGACAGGTGCACGCGCGTCGGTCTGGCTGGATTGCATGCGGTGACATGATGCCCACTGGTCTGCAGCCGACATCGCCCGGCTCATTCGCCGAGCACGCCGGGCTGTGCCTGGCCTTCGCGCACGAACGGAAACTTCACCGCGCGCAGGGGCACCTGGCGGCCGCGAATGTCCACACGCAGGTCGTCGATGCTGCCAGCCGGCACGCGTGCGAAAGCGATCGCCTTGCCCAGCGTGGGCGAGAAGGTCCCTGACAGGATCTCGCCCTGGCCGGCTGCGGTGATAACGGTCTGGCCGTGCCGCAGCACGCCTTTCTCGTCCATCACCACGCCGATCATCAGGCGTGGGGCGCCCTGCGCCTTTTGCGATTCGAGCACGTCGCGGCCGATGAAGTCACGGCCTTCATCCAGTGCGATCGTCCAGGCCAGGGCAGCCTCAAACGGACTGACCGCATCGTCCATGTCCTGGCCGTAAAGATTCATGCCTGCTTCCAATCGCAGCGTGTCGCGCGCGCCCAGGCCGGCCGGCTTGACGCCCTGCGCGAGCAGCGCATTCCAGAATGCAACCGCTGCGTCCTGCGGGAGCACGATTTCGAAACCGTCTTCGCCGGTATAGCCGGTGCGCGCAAGAAACAGGTCGATACCATCGCGCGAGCGCGTCTGCAGCGCGGCGAAACGGCCGAGCTTGCTGGCAGCCGCGGTGTCGGCCGGGTCCAGCAACGCGATGACCTTGGCACGCGCGTTGGGGCCCTGTACCGCCACCATGGCGAAGTCGCCGCGCTCTTCCACGCGGACGTCGAAGCGTGCGGCCTGCGCGCCGATCCACTGCAGGTCCTTTTCGCGGGTGGCGGCATTGACCACCAGACGGAAGAAGTCTTCGGTCATGAAATAGACGATGAGGTCGTCGATCACCCCGCCCTGCGGGTTGAGCATGCAGGTGTACAGCGCCTTGCCGGCGACCTTGAGCTTGTCCACCGAGTTGGCCAGCAGGTAACGCAGGAACTCGCGCACGCGCGCCCCGTGCAGGTCGACCACGGTCATGTGGCTGACGTCGAACACGCCGGCGTCGCGACGCACCTGGTGGTGTTCGTCGATCTGTGAGCCGTAGTGGATCGGCATGTCCCAGCCGCCGAAGTCGACCATCTTGGCGCCAAGCGCACGATGGGTGTCGTTGAGGATGGTCTTCTGGGTCATGAGCGCCGGTCCAAGGGAAAGACGCCCATTATCGCCGCCCGGCCGCACTTGCGGGGAAGCCGTGCAGACGCACAGCCGGACTCCAAGGCGCGCACGCCTGACCCTGCCACCCCGCACTGCAGCATGCAGTGCAGCACGGGACCGCTGTACACCAATCAGCCGGCCGCTTCCACCAGCAAAGTCATGCCATCCACACCGACGATACGTACCGGTGCCCCGGCCGGCAGCTCCGGACCGCTGACCACCCAGAACGCATCGTCGACCTTGGCACGCCCGCGGCCAGCGTGGATGGGCTGATCGAGCAGCACGCGGCGGCCGATCAATTGCTCGGCGCGCCGGTTGAGCAGCGGACGGTCGCTCTGCCGCCCCTTGCCGCGGATCCAGCTGCGATAGACCTGCACCGACACGAAGCTGAGCAGCACGAACGCCACGATCTGCACCAGCAGCGACATGCCCGGCACTGCGAGCACCAGCACGCATACCGCCGCCGCGGCAATCCCCATCCACAACAGGAATGCACCCGGCACCAAGGTCTCGGCGGCGATCAACAGCAGCGCCAGCACCGCCCATATCACCACATCCCAGCGCATGACTCAGACTCCCGCGCGCGGCGGCATCGGCGGCACGCGTACGCCGGCGGCATCGGGCTTGGCCAGCGCCTCCTTCGCCAGGTCGGCGATGCCGGCGATCGAGCCGATGACGCCGCTGGATTCCATCGGCATCAGCACGAACTTCTGGTTGGGTGCGGTGGCCAGGGCCTTGAACGCCTCCACATATTTCTGTGCGACGAAGTAATTGATCGCCTGCACGCTGCCGTTGGCGATCGCATCCGACACCACCTGGGTAGCGCGCGCCTCGGCCTCGGCCAGTCGTTCGCGCGCTTCGGCATCGCGGAACGCGGCTTCCTTGCGACCCTCGGCTTCGAGCACGGCGGCCTGCTTCTCGCCGTCGGCGCGCAGGATCTCCGATTGCCGGGACCCTTCGGCCTCCAGGATCTGCGCACGCTTTTCGCGCTCGGCCTTCATCTGCCGCGCCATCGAATCGATCAGGTCGCGCGGCCGCTGGATGTCGCGGATCTCGATGCGGGTGACCTTGATGCCCCACGGATTGGTGGCCTGGTCGACCACGCTCAGCAACTGCGCATTGATGGTCTCGCGCTGGCTCAGCGATTCATCCAGGTCCATCGAGCCGATCACGGTACGGATATTGGTCTGCACCAAGGCGATGCTGGCGATCTCCAGGTTGGAGACTTCATAGGCGGCCTTGGCGGCGTCCAGCACCTGGAAGAACACCACCCCGTCCACGCGTACCACCGCATTGTCCTTGGTGATGACGTCCTGGCTGGGCACGTCCAGCACTTGTTCCATCATGTTGATCTTGCGGCCTACGCCGTAGACCACCGGCACCAGGAAGTGCAGCCCGGGACTCATGGTATGGGTGTAGCGGCCGAAGCGCTCCACCGTCCATTGGAATCCCTGCGGCACCATGCGCACGGTCTTGAACAACACGATGACGCCGGCGACCAGCACGGCGATGGCCAGAAACGAAGTTGGAAACATGTGCAGCCCCTTTGCATGTGACGAGTCGGTCCTGCGCGGAGTATGCACCCGCTGCACACACCACACTGGCGGCAACGGACAACGCTGCGCGGCGCCGGCCGGCGTGCGCGAGCAGCGCCTCCCCGGCTCAGGCGTTGCGTGGCGCGAACATGATGACCGCCATGCCCAACAGGCAGCAGCCGGCACCGAACAGATCCCAGCGTGTGGGCGTGATGCGGTCCACCCACCACAACCACAGCAGCGCACTGGCGATGTAGACCCCGCCGTAGGCCGCGTAGGTGCGTCCGCTGGCGGTGGGATGCAGGCTCAACAGCCACACGAACAGCGCAAGGCTCAGTGCGGTGGGCAGCAGCAACCACGCACTGCTACCCTTGCGCAGCCATAGATAAGGTAGGTAGCAACCCACCAGCTCGGCCACGGCGGTGGCGACGAACAGCAGCGCCGTGCCCAGCACGGAGTTCATCGGCGTGCCGCAGGGCCGTTATCGGGCATCTTCGCTGTGGCCGCTTCGTCCCGCTTGACCTGTTGCCACAAGGCTTCCTGCGCGCTCAACGACAGTGCGTCCAGTGCCGTGCCCTGCGCCTGCGCGCGGGCTTCCATCGCGCGAAAGCGCCGTTCGAATTTCAGATTGGCGTGCCGCAGCGCGGCGCCCACGTCGACCTCGGCATGCCGCGCCAGATTGGCGCAGACGAACAGGACATCGCCGAGTTCGTCTTCCAGGCGCGCCTGGTTGCCGGCTACCGGGCCACGCGCGAATTCCACCCGCAGCTCCTCGATTCCTTCCTGCAGTTTTTCCAGCACCGGCGCCGGGCCCGGCCAGTCGAACCCGACCCGCGCCGCGCGCGACTGCAGCTTGGTGGAGCGCTGCCACTCCGGCAGGCCGCGGGCGATGCCGGCAAGCGCCGAGTCGTCCTGGTGTCCGGCGGCGCGACGTTCGTCGCGCTTGATCTGCTCCCAATTGGCGCTGACCGCCTGCGCGTCATCGGCTGCCTGCGCCGCAAATACATGCGGGTGACGACGCACCAGCTTGTCGCTGAGTGTGGCGACCACATCGGCAAACCCGAACGCGCCCTGCTCGGCCGCCATTTGCGCGTGGAAGACCACTTGCAGCAGCAGGTCGCCCAGTTCGTCGCGCAGTCCCGGCAGGTCGTTGCGATCAATCGCATCGGCCACTTCGTAGGCCTCTTCGATGGTGTACGGGGCGATGCTGGAGAAGGTCTGCTCCACATCCCAGGGGCACCCATGCTCGCGGTCGCGCAGGCGCGCCATCAACTGCAGCAGGCCTTGGAGATCGCCGGTGGAGGGAGTCTGGGACATGCTGGATTCCTGAAACGGGATGCGGGAAGAAGGCGCGGTCCGCGATCCACCGTCGCGGTGCGCTGCATCGGCGATCGCCGCACCCGATGCCGCGCGGGGAAGCCGCCAAAGTGTCGCGGTCAGCCGATGACGGCCCTGCCTGCCAGCCGCGCGCCACACGCACAACCGATGGCCGCGCTCATGCCAGCCAATCGCGCCACGGCAGGTTGGGGTCGCCCAGCGCGATGAAATCGCCATTGAGCAAGGTATCGCGACGGTTGTAGCGGAACGGTTTGCCGCTGGCGCCGGCCAGCAGGACGCCACCGGCGGCGTGCAGCACGCACTGGCCCGCGGCGGTGTCCCATTCGGAGGTTGGGCCGAAGCGTGGGTAGACATCCAGATCGCCTTCGGCGATGCGGCAGAACTTCAAGGACGAGCCTTGCGCCACCACGTCGATCTCGCCCATGCGCTCCAGCGCGGCGGCGGTGCGCGCATCGCGGTGCGAACGGCTCGCCGCCACCCGTAGCGGTGACGCAGCCGGCGTGCGCGTATGCAGCATCTCGTCGCGATCGCCATCGCGGCGGTAGGCGTTCTCGCCGCGCGCGGCGTACCAGACCCGGCCATCCACCGGCGCCTGTACCACGCCCAGCACCGGCGCGCCCATATGGATGAGCGCGATGTTGACGCTGAACTCGCCATTGCGCTTGACGAATTCGCGAGTGCCATCGAGCGGATCGACCAGCCAGTAACTGGTCCAGTACTGGCGCTCCGCCCAGGCCACGTGCGCGGATTCTTCCGACAGCACCGGCACGTCCGGGGTGATCCGGCGCAGCCCTTCGACGATGACGCGGTTGGCGGCCAGATCGGCCTGGGTCAGCGGGCTGGCATCGTCCTTGATCTGGACCGCAAAGTCCTGTGCGTACACCTGCATGATGGCATCGCCGGCCTCGCGAGCGATGGCGATCACGGTTTCGCGCAACTCCATCGGGATGCGGATCATGGGGTGCGCTCCAGCCACTCGCGCGCAATGAACAGTGCCGCCAGCGAGCGGCCTTCGGAAAAATCGTCGCGCAGCATCAATTCGTCCAGGCGTGCCAGCGGCCAGGGGATCACGTCCATCTCTTCCGGCTCGTCGCCGGGCAGGCGTTCGGGGTAGAGGTCGCGCGCCAGCACCAGCCACGATTGGTGACTCATATAAGTAGGAGCGAGCGTCATCGCACGCAGCACCTGCACCTGGCGCGCGCCGTACCCGGCTTCTTCCTTCAACTCGCGGTCGGCGGCCTGCTCGGGTGTCTCGCCGGCATCGATGCGGCCCTTGACCAGGCCCAGCTCGTAGCGGTGCACGCCGGCGGCGTACTCGCGCACCAGCAGCACGGTGTGCTCGTCCAGCATCGGCACCACCACCACCGCGCCATGGCCCTGGCTGAGCTGGCGTTCGTAGATGCGGCGCTGGCCGTTGGAAAATTCCAGATCCAGCTGCTGGCGCCGGAACGGCCCGTCGCCCAGATCGGTGGTCTTGTGGATGATCGGCAGGCGCGGGCTCATGCGCAGCACGCAGCCGCGGAGCGGGCCGATAGAATAGGCGGATGCATCGACATGTTCATGAGCCCGAAATCCTAGCAGACCCGGCGGCCTCCGAAGCCGCCGATCATTGGCGACAACGCGATCTTGCAGTGCTGTGGCACCCATGCACGCAGATGCGCGAGCACCCGCACACGCTTCCGCTGGTGCCGATCGCCCGCGGCGAGGGCGCCTGGCTGATCGGCCACGATGGCCACCGTTATCTGGACGCGGTCAGTAGCTGGTGGACCAACCTGTTCGGCCATGCCGAACCGCGTATCGGCGCAGCCATCGCGCAGCAGGCCGGCACGCTGGAACAGGTGATGCTGGCCGGCTTCACGCATGCGCCGGCAGTGCAGCTGGCCGAGCGCCTGTTGGCGATTGCACCGCGCCAGCCCGGGCGCGCACCGCTATCCAAGGTGTTCTATGCCGACAATGGTTCGGCCGGCGTGGAAGTGGCCTTGAAGATGGCCTTCCATTACTTCCATAACCGCGGCGAGCACGGCCGCACGCGTTTCATCGCGCTGGAGAACGGTTATCACGGCGAGACCATCGGCGCGCTGTCGGTAGGCGACATTCCCTTGTACCGGCGCGTCTACGCACCGCTGCTGCTGGAATCGATCTTTGCGCCCTCGCCCGATGCCTACCTGGCCGAGCCCGGCCAGAGCGCAGAGGAGTACGCGCTGCAGGCCGCCGATGCGTTGCAGGCAGTGTTCGAACGCTCGCCCGGGCAGATCTGCGCGCTGATCCTGGAGCCACGTGTGCAGTGCGCCGGCGGCATGCGCATGTATCACCCGGCCTATCTGCGTCGCGCACGCGAACTGTGCGACGCGCAGGGCGCGTTCCTGATTGCGGACGAGATCGCCTCCGGCTTCGGCCGCACCGGCACCTTGTTCGCCTGCGAGCAGGCCGGGGTGATGCCCGATCTGTTGTGCCTGTCCAAGGGCCTGACCGGCGGCTTCCTGCCGTTGGCGGCGGTGCTGGCCACGCAGGCGGTGTACGACGCATTCCTGGACGATTCGCGCGAGCGCGCATTCCTGCATTCGCACAGCTATACCGGTAATCCACTTGCTTGCGCGGCTGCATTGGCGACCCTGCAGATCTTCGCAGACGACGACGTGATTGCGCGTAATCAACGCACCGCTGCCCACATGACCACGCTTGCTGCGCAGATTGGCGAACATCCGGCGGTGGCCGACGTGCGCCAGGCCGGCATGATCGTGGCGTTCGAGCTGACCCGGGGCGGCGACAAGCGCACGCCCTTCCCTGCGGCAGCGCGGGTCGGGCTGAAGGCGTATCGCGCAGCGCTGGAACGCGGCGTGGTGCTGCGCCCATTGGGCGATGTGCTGTACTGGATGCCGCCGTATTGTGTGGATGAGACGCAACTCGCGTCGCTGGCGGCCACCACCCGCCACGCCATCGCGGAGGCCGTTGCATGCGCCTGACCCGCTCGCATGTGGCACTGCCGCTGCAGTGCGACCAAGACGTCGCCCTGCCCGAAGAGTCCGCCAATCACCTGTTACGTGTGCTGCGGCTGCGCGAGGGCGATGCCTGCATTCTATTCAATGGCGACGGCAGCGATTACCACGCCCGCATCAGCATGGCCGGCAAGCGCGAGGCGCGTGCGCGGGTCGAGCGTGTCGAGCCACTGCACAATGAATCGCCGTTGCGGATCACCCTGCTGCAGGGTATCGCACGCGGCGAGAAGATGGACCTGATCCTGCAGAAGGCGACCGAGCTGGGCGTTGCGACCATCGTGCCGGTCAACGCCGAGCGCACCGAGGTCAAGCTGGATGCCGCACGCATGGAAAAACGCGTGGCGCACTGGCGCAGCGTAGTGGTGTCCGCGTGCGAGCAATCCGGCCGCGCGCGCGTACCGACCGTCGCTGCGCCGCTTGGCTTGCAAGAGGCAGCGCAGGCCTGCGATACGCAGGCGCTGCGGCTGACCCTGGACCCGCAGGGCGAGCATCGCCTGTCCACGCTGAGTGCGGATGTAGAACAGGGGCTGATCGTGGCGATCGGGCCTGAAGGCGGCTGGTCGCCACGCGACCGCGCCACGCTGGCCGATGCCGGTTTCACCGGCCTGCAGCTGGGTCCACGCATCCTGCGCACCGAGACCGCCGGCCTGGCCGCCATCGCCGCGTTGCAGGCGCGGTTCGGCGACCTGTAGGTTCGAGGACTTGCAGGACATCGCGTTCGCTGACGCGCAGTGCGGGTAGCGTCGTGCCTTGCGCGACCGGACGACAGGCGAGGCGAGCAACCCACGTAGGAGCGTCCCTGGGCGCGAGCAGTCTTACCGGCAACGCCCGTCGCGCCCAGGGACGCTCCTACGGGATGCTGCGATACGAGTGCCGATAGACCCGATACATCACGCATGGAATGACTGCAAAAACGCACGGCCGCCAACCGAAGTGCAGGAGCGCACCTAAACGCGAGAGGCACTATCGGTACCGTCCGTCGCGCCCAGGCATGCTCTTGCAGTGTGTCGTGCGTCAGCGCCCGTGCTGCAGAAACCAACTGGCGGCGCCGATCACGCCGAGCTGGCCGTGCTCGACGATACGCACCGGCACCTGCTCCAGTGCGGGGCGCAGCGTGCCCTTGTCGAGCAGGCGGGCGACGAAATCACTGGCGGCAATGAAGTCGGCGATCTGCGGCAGGAACCCGCCGGCCAGATACACGCCGCTGCGGATACCGTACAGCAGCATCATGTCGCCGACCACACTGCCCATGAAGCCGCAGAACGCCTGTAGCGCGTCGCGTGCGAGCACGTCGTGGCCCGCCAGTGCGGCGGCCGTGACATCGGCCGGGCCGGCATGCACGGCCGGCTTGCCGCGCAGCGTGGCCAGTGCCGTGTAGAGGTTCAACAGGCCCGGTCCGGACAACAGCGTCTCGGTGCCCACATGCATGCGCGTGCGGCGCAGTTCCCGCAGCAATGCCACCTCCAGGTCGCTGGCTGCGGCTAGCGCGGCGTGGCCGGCTTCGGTCGGCAGTACCACCGGCTGGGCGCCATTGGGAATCCAAACCGCCGCGCCCAGCCCCGTGCCCGGCCCCAGCACCAGCGCCGGACCGGGCGCCCCCTGCGCCGGGCCGGAGAGCTGCATGACCTGATTGCCGGCCATGTAGTTGGCCGCATAGGCCACCGCTTCGAAATCGTTGACCAGATGCAGCGCCTGCATGCCGAGCTGGCGACGGATCTGCTCCGGTGCCAACACCCACGGAAGGTTCGCGGTGATCACACTGCCGTCCTCCAGCGCATACCCGGCGCTGGCAATCACGCCGCGGCGCACCGGCGCACATCCCAACTCGGAAAAGAAGGCGGACATGATCTCGGCCAGGCCCGGATAATCGGCGCAGCGGTACTTGCGATAGTCGAGCACCGTGACCGGCGTACGCGCATCGTTGCCTGGGCACACCAACGCCAGGCGCACATGCGTCCCTCCCACGTCGGCGGCAACGAAGGTGTCGGGGCGCGGAAAAGTCACCGCTTCCATTGGACTGCTTGCGCTCACGCATTCTCCTGATCAGTAGCAGCGGGCCGGATCGCCTCCCCGTGTCCGACGGACGGTAGCGGGTAGACAACGTTGTCAGCAATCGGTTTGTAACGCAACCGTGGTCACCACGATCGATGCATTGCACCGCACAACCCATCATCTACGAAAACCCGCATCGAACACGCCGATGTCTGCACAAAACCGAACTGAAGCCATCGCCAATGGTATCCGATCATCGAAAGCACCAATGGCAGGCAAGATACTCGAACGCCGGTTGTTCGCGTGCGCACCGACCTACAGCGATCATGTCGCGAAAATGCTGCATTGCAGCGCAACCGCAGCCGCTTCAGAGATCTGTGACGATGTGTTGACAACGCTGTCAGCGCTACGCGAGACTCGATCCAAATCGGGGTTCTGGCAGGAGGGGCCATGGACTGTTCGGTACTGAAGAACGGCTCTTCCTCTCGCCTGCCGGTTCCAGATTCGTGAGTGGTACGTCATCGGACGTTCGACTCGCTGATGTCGCATTCGCTCCACCGCTTCACCGCACGGGGGACACCTCCTCTACCACGCGAATCGACGCGACCTGCCGCCTCCGCGGAAGCGGCGCTCGATCACCGCGATCGGTCAGGGCGTGTTGTTTTGCCGGCCACGCCGAGCGCGTGACGCCTCCTGAAGGCGACGCGCTCACAGCACTAACCAATGAGGTTTAGCCATGCATAGCCGCACCACGACGTTAGCACTCTGTATCACCGCCGCTCTGTACTGCTCCGGCTCTGCGATGGCTGCCGGACAGGAACAGCCAGCACCTGCAGCCGCTTCCTCGGCAACAACCGAACTGGACACCATCACCGTCACCGGCTACCGCGCGTCGCTGGAGAAGAGCCAGGCTGTCAAGCGCTCGGCCAATTCCATCGTCGATGCGATCAGCGCCGAAGACATCGGCAAGTTCCCGGACATCAATGCCGCAGAGTCGCTGTCGCACCTGCCGGGCATCAGCGTCGACCGCCAGTTCGGCGAAGGCGAAAAGGTCAGCATCAACGGTACCGACCCGGCCTTGAACCGTGTGCTGCTCAATGGCCAGACCATCGCCTCGGGCGACTGGGGCGGCAACCCGACCGATACCAGCGGCCGTACCTTCAACTACACCCTGCTGTCGCCGGAAATCATCGGCCTGATGGAGGTCTACAAGACCCCGGAAGCGCGCATCGATGAAGGCTCGATCGGCGGCACCGTGATCGTGCACACCCGCAAGCCGCTGGACCTGCCCAAGAACACCATCCGCGGTTCGGTCGGCTACAACTACAACGACCGTTCGGAAGAAGGCAATCCGCGCGGCTCGGCGCTGTGGAGCTGGAAGAACGACGACGAAACCTTCGGCGCGTTGATCTCCGCCACGCACGACAAGCAGGACCTGGCACGCGCCGGTATCGAATACTTCGGCTACACCACCGGCGCCAACATTCCCGCCAGCGCCACCATCACCGGCGACGGCAGCGATGTCGCCACCGCCCGTGTACCGGCCGGCATCAACAGCGCATTCTTCCAGCAGACCCGCGAACGCAGCGGCGTGCAGGGCGCGTTGCAGTGGAAGCCGAACGAGCAGAACGAATTCAACCTGACCGGCCTGTACATCAAGGGCAAGTACAACAACTTCAGCCAGTCACGTTACATGTGTCCTGCGTGTGGATCGCCGGCCGCTGACGGTTCTGGAGACAGCATCAATAACCTGAGGCTGGTAAACGCAGGCTAATGTGCAAAACGGCGTGATCACCTCCGCTACGGTTTCTGACGGCGGGTTGGCGCAGCCGTACGCGCAGCTGGACGCAAATTACCGCGAGAGCACCGTCACCACCAAGAGCCTGAACCTGCGTCACGACTGGTCGGGCGAGAAGTGGGTGTTCACCACTCAGGTCGGCGACACCAAGGCCACCGGCGGCAAGAACCCCGAATACCTGATGAAGTTCTTGTTGCAGGATGGCGGCTATAACTTTGCCTACAACGGCAACAGCACGGCCGTGAACTATGACAATGGCGGTGTCGCAAACTGGACGCTGCCGGGCTCTCCGGCCGGACTTGCAGCAGGCTCACAGGATCAAGCCGCCATACAGGCCGGCGGCATCCTTTATCAACAGAGCACTGACGAAGAGAAGTATTTCCAGTGGGACGCGGCACGCGACCTGGAATGGGGTCCGTTCACCAAGCTGCAGTTTGGCTACAAGTACATCAACCACAACAATGGTGTGGCAGCACGCAGCAATCGCATCAACACCACGGATCCTGTTTCGCTGACTCAGTTCAGTCCTGGTAGCACGCCGAGTAGCCTGTACGACGGGCTGGGAGCCAGTGGCGACCTGACAACCTGGTCCACTGCAAATCTGGGCGCCGTGCGCAGCTATCTGCTATCGCAGCCGCAAGGACCGTTCCGCACCGACTTCGGCTCGTCCTTTGATGTGAAGGAGATCACGCAGAATTTCTACACTCAATTGAATTACGAAACTGGCAAGTGGCGCGGTAATGTAGGCGTACGCTTGGTCGATACCACCGACAAATCGCTGTACTGGCAGAGTGCCGATGGTGGCACCAACTTCGACCGCGTGGCCGAGACCAACGACTACCGCAAGGCGCTGCCGAGCTTCAACATCGCCTACGACATCACCGACGACGCCGTGCTGCGCTTCTCAGCAGCCAAGGTCATTGCGCGTCCGCGGTATGGCGACCTCGCAGGTACCTTCACCATCAATAGCAACAATGGCAACCTGACCGCCGGTGGTGGCAATCCGGATCTGAAGCCTTACGAATCCACCAACTACGATCTGGCGGCCGAGTGGTATTTCGCACCATCCAGCATGCTGTCCGGTGAAGTGTTCTATCGCGACATCAGCTCCTACATCGTCAACACCACGAGCATCCGTCAGCTCACAGATCCGGTTAGCGGCGTTGCTGGCTTGTATCTGGTGACATCGCCGATCAACGTCTCCGACGCCAAGGTCAAGGGTGTGGCGGTCAACTACCAGCAGACCTTCGGCCTGGGCTTTGGCTTGCAGGCCAACTACACGTTTGCCGAATCCGATTCCAGTTCCGGTCTGAACCTGCCGTACCTGTCGCGCGATACCTACAACGTGATCCCGTACTGGGAGCACGGCGACTGGACGGTGCGTGTGAACTACAGCTACCGCTCGAAGTACTTCACCCAGATCGGCCGGTTGTCGTCGGAAGATTTTGCAGACAGCTACAAGCAGCTGGACCTGACCGCCTCGTATCAGATCACCGATTACATGGGCATCACTTTTGGCGCGACCAACCTGCTGGATTCGACCTACCGTCTCTTCAGCAACACGCGCGATACGCCAACGGCGTTCTACAAGAACGGCCGCGGTTATCAGGCCCAGTTGAACTTCAAGTTCTGATGTAGCACCGGCGCGCCACCGACCCTCCACGGTGGCGCGCTTTTTTTTGAGCGGTGTGTTGCATGCAGTGCACCGCTCGATGTTGTACCAAGGAGTGGTACTGGCCACGCCCCTTCGCGGTTGAGGGAGCATGGCCAGGCCCGCTTTTGCCATCCACGTGCCGGCTGCGCTGCAACCGACACGTCTCGCTTGAAGGAGTGCAGTTCCCATGACGACCGATAGCCGCCCCGCGGCTCCATCCCGCCGCCACGCCGGAGCTGCACCCAGAACGCGAATGCTCGCGCTCGGTCTGCTGCTCGCGTTGCCTGCTGCCACGCTCAGCGCGCAGTCGCCCACCGCGCCTACCGCCACCACACTCAGCCCGGAACAGATCGACCAGCAGTGGCTCAGCGCCACCGCCAAGTACGCACCCGAACGCGAGCGCCTGGTGCGCGAAGCCGAAGCCGGCGCACGCAAGGGTCCGTTCCGCCCCGACTGGGCTGCACTCAAGGCCTATCAATCGCCGGCGTGGTACGACAATGCCAAGTTCGGCATCTTCATCCATTGGGGCGTGTTCTCGGTGCCGGCGTTCGGCAGCGAGTGGTATTCGCGCAACATGTACCTGGAGGGCTCCAAGGAATTCGCCCATCACGTGGCGACCTATGGCCCGCAGGCGCGCTCCGGCTACAAGGATCTGATTCCCAAGTTCACCGCGCCCAAGTTCGATCCGAATGGCTGGGCCAAGCTGTTCCGGCAATCCGGCGCGCGCTATGTGGTGCCGGTGGCCGAGCACCATGACGGCTTTGCGCTGTACGACTCCCGGTTGTCGGACTGGACTGCGGTCAAGATGGGCCCCAAACGCGATCTGCTGGGCGAGTTGTCCAAGTCGATCCGCGCGCAGGGGTTGCACTTCGGCCTGTCCTCGCACCGCGCCGAGCACAATTGGTTCTTCGATGGTGGGCGCACCTTCGACTCCGACGTCAACGACCCGCGCTATGCGGCGCTGTACGGCCCGGCGCAGGTGCGCCTGCCGGGCAAGGACGACGCCGACGTGGCCAACGACTGGACGCCGGTGTCGCAGGCCTGGCTGGACGATTGGCTGGCGCGCACTACCGAGTTGATCGACACCTATCAACCGGACCTGATCTATTTCGATTGGTGGATTGCCCACCCCACCTTCCGCCGCAGCCTGCCGACGATGCTGGCGTATTACTACAACCAGGGCGCGGCGCGTACCGAAGCCGACCGCGGCGTGGTGGTGAACTACAAACTCGGCGCGTTTCCGGAAGGCGCCGGCACGCTGGATATCGAGCGCGGCCAGCTCACCGGCATCCACCCCACCCACTGGCAGACCGATACCTCGGTGAGCAATGCCTCATGGGGTTACATCGAGAACGACACCTACAAGTCCCCTACCTTCATCATCCATATGCTGGCCGACGTGGTGGCCAAGAACGGCAACCTGATGCTCAACATCGGCCCGCGCGCCGATGGCTCGATCCCGGAGACCGAGCGCGGCATCCTGCTGGCGATCGGACGTTGGCTCAAGACCAATGGCAGCGCGATCTACGACAGCACGCCGTGGCGCGTATATGGCGAAGGCCCCACCGAGGTGGTGGGCGGCACCTTCCAGGACGTCAAGACCAAACCGTACACGGCAGAAGATTTCCGCTTTACCACCCGCGACGGCGCGCTGTATGCGATCGCGCTCGGCTGGCCGAGCGATGGCGAAGCGGTGATCCGATCGCTCAACGCCGCCGATGGCGTGCGCGGCGTGACCTTGCTGGCCAACGGCAAGAAGATCCCCTTCGAACAACGCGCCGATGGCCTGCATCTGCGCCTTCCCGTAAAGCCGGTCGGCGAGAGCGCGTATGTGTTCCGCATCGACCTTTCTTCCCCCACTCCCTGACGGATGTTGTCTTTCATGAGTAAGCGATTGACCTGGATGTTGCTTGCGCTGGCACTGACCTGCGCCCCGGCCCTGGCCAAAAACCCCACAGCGTTGTTCTATCTGATGAACACGCAGAAATCGACAAACTCGTTCATTGCCAACGAGTCGACAAGATCGATGTGGTGGTGCCCACCTGGTACGGCGTGGACCAGAACGGCCTGGTCAACGGCACGCCCAATCTGTACCTGTACGACATCGCCAAGCAGAAGAAGCTGCGGGTGATGCCGATCCTGTCGATGACCACCGGGCGCGACGGCTTCCACAAGCTGATGCACGATGAAGCGGCCAAGAAGCGCATGATCGAATCGCTGCTGATCCACGGCAAGCAGCACAAGTACTACGGCTTCCAGTTCGACTTCGAGAACATCGCCTGGACCGACCGCGATGCCTACACCTTGATGGTCAAGCAGACCGCCGATGCGCTGCACAAGGCCGGCTTCAAGATGTCGGTGGCGGTGGTGCCCAATGCACCAGGCCATGCCGAAGGCGGCCAGTTTTCCAAGTGGATGTGGGAATACTGGCGCGGCGCGTACGACCTGAAGGCGCTGGGCCAGGCCGCAGACCTGATCAGCATCATGACCTACGACCAGCACACCCGCTGGACCACACCGGGCCCGGTGGACGGCATGGTGTGGATGAAGAAGCACCTGGATTACGCGATCACCCAGGTACCGAAGGAAAAGCTGTCGTTGGGCATCGCCACCTACGGCTACCGCTGGTACACCGGCAACCCGGTGAAGGAAGACGGTACCGAGGCGTCGAATATTTCCGCGACATATATCGATGCCGACGAATCCTTCCCGCTGGCGATCGAACAGAACGCTACCGTGCAGTGGGATCCGGTCGAGCAGGAAGCGTGGTTCTACTTCTACCGCGACGATATGCGCGAGTGGGTGTTCCGCCCGGACGCGCGCAGCTTCAAGGCACGCTACGACATGGCCAAGCAGTACGGCCTGGAAGGCTTCAGCTGCTGGGTGCTGGGTGCGGAAGATCCGAAGGTGTGGGACGAATTGCCGGTCGCGCAGCGCTGACCCACCCTCCCGACTGGCGCAGCGCGTTGAAGCGTGCGCCAGTCCCTGTGTGGAACGTGGCGGCTTTGTCACTGTGCGTTGCGCGATGCATGAGCAGACCGCCATGTGCACCCGATGCGGCAAGGAATGCGGCATGCGCTCGAAATCATCGGTTGCCACTCGTACACTGCAACGGGGCTGCAGCCATTGTTGCCACATGTGTGAGTCGCATCGTCGCAGCGGCCAGACATCGCTGGCTTGCGGCACTGCACGATGCGGCTGCCCTACCCCGCTGCGTCGGTGTCTTGTCGCAGCGCCCCGCTTTCCGCCATATCGGGATGTGATTGCATGATGGTCAACACCAGCCGGACTCCACACACACCATTGTCGAGAGTGCTGTGGCTGGACACGTCGCCATCGGGCACACCCTTATCAAGCGCGTCTGCGTCGCGCACGCGGTCATTGGGCATGCTGTCAGCGGGCGCGCTGCCGTCGCGTCTGCTTGCGTTGTCGCTGGTCGCGCTGATGCTGGCCGGCTGCGGTGAACGCCAAGCCGGCACCGCACCGGCGGTGGCACGTGCAGGCACCACGGCGGCCGCACCATCGGCCGATGCACCATCCCCCCTGATTCCAGCACCGGTCAAGGCGACGCCTGCGGCCGGTCGTTTCACCATCGACACCGGCACCGTGATTTCGATCGAGGCCGGCGACGCCGATGCGCGGCGCAGTGCCGAATATCTGGCCGGCCTGCTCAAGCGCACCCGCGGGCTGACGTTGGAAGTGCGCGCCGAGGCCACGCCTTCGCCGGCCAGCATCCGCCTGGAACGTAACGCGCAGGCACCGGTGACGCAGAAGGAAGGCTACAGCCTGGACGTCACCGCCAAAGGCATCCGCATCGCGGCCCGCGATGGTGCCGGGCTGTTCTATGGGGCGATCAGCGCCTGGCAGTTGATGACCCCGGATGCGCGCAAGGGCCCCGTGGCCGTGCCCGGCGTCAGTATTGTCGACTGGCCGCGCTTTGGCTGGCGTGGTCAGCATCTGGACGTGGCCCGACACTTCCACGACGTGGACACCGTCAAGCATGTGCTCGATGCGATGGCCGTGCACAAGCTCAACGTACTGCACTGGCATCTCACCGATGACCAGGGCTGGCGCATCGAGATCAAGCGTTACCCCAAACTCACCGAGGTCGGTGCCTGGCGCACGCCGCCGGGCGCAGGCCGGCATGGCACGCCGGAGCGCTACGGCGGCTTCTATACCCAGCAGCAGATCAGCGAGATCGTCGCCTACGCGGCGCGCCTGCACATCACCGTGCTGCCCGAGTTGGACATGCCCGGACATGCGCAGGCAGCCGTTGCCGCGTATCCGGAAGAGGTGGGCGTGCCGGGCCAGCGCACGCAAGTGGGCGTGGACTGGGGCGTCAACCCGTACCTGTTCAACACCAGCGAGCGCAGCCTGAGCTTCATCACCAACGTGCTGGATGAAGTGCTGACATTGTTTCCGTCGCCGTATATCCACATCGGTGGCGATGAGGCAGTCAAGGATCAATGGGAAGCCTCGCCTGCGGTGCGCGCGCAGATGCGCAAGCTGGGCGTCAAGGATGCCCATGCCATGCAAGGCTGGTTCAACGAACAGCTGGCGACCTACCTCACCAAGCACGGCCGGCGCATGATCGGCTGGGACGAGATTCTGGAAGGCGGCGTGCCGCCCAGTGCGTCGGTGATGTCCTGGCGTGGCGTCGAAGGTGCGGTGACTGCGGCGAAGCAAGGTCACGACGTGGTGCTTGCGCCAGGGGACTGGCTGTATCTGGACAACCTGCAGACCAGCCGCAACGACGAACCGAACGGTCGTCTGACCGTGTTGCCGCTGTCCAAGGTCTACGCCTTCGACCCGCTGCCAGCCGGGCTCAGCGCCGAACAGGCCAGACACGTGCTGGGCGCGCAGGGCGCGTTGTGGTCCGAATACATCCCCTCGCGCTGGCATGTGGACCACGCGCTGTTCCCGCGGTTGTCTGCGGTGGCGGACGTGACCTGGTCAACGCCGGCGGCACGCAACTGGAATAGCTTTTTGGCACGCATGCCAGCGCAGCTGCAGCGCTACAAGGCACTGGGCATCGATTACAGCGACGGCGCCTTCGCCGCCGATATCGCCCTGGAAAACGGCCCCAACCCGGTACTCGCCGGCAGCCCGGCCATGGTGGCGCTGAGCACACAGACTGGAGCAGGCACGCTGCACTACACCGTGGACGGCAGCGATCCCACGCCGGCATCGCCGCGCTACGAGGCGCCGTTTACGATTCGATTGCCGACCACGGTCAAGGCCACCGCATTCACCGCCGACGGCGTGCCGCTTGCCGCCACGCGCAGCCGCATCTTCGATCGCGCCTCGCTGTTGCGGGTGGACACGCAAGGCCTGCGCGATTGCGTGGCACAGGGCGCGCTTGGCCTGCGCCTGCCGTTGTTGCCGGAAATGACCGGCGCCGGTACGCCGGTCTACAACGTCGATCTGTTCCATGCCTGCCGGCTGTATCCGCAGGCACGACTGGATGGCGTCGATGCGATCCGCATCGACGCCGCGCGCCTGCCCAACAACTTCGGTCTGGCGCACGAGCAGTCCAAGGTGGTGCAGTACCCGGCCAAGACCCGCGGCGGCGAACTGGAAGTCCGCCAGGGCTGCGACGGGGAACTGATCGCCAGCGTGCAGCTGCCCAGGAGCGACGCCCTGGGCGAACAATTCACCCTGGAAACCCCGCTGCCCGCACGCACCGGCATCCACGATCTCTGCCTGCGCTTCACCGCGCCGATTCGCGGCCCGTTGTATGCCATCGGTGCCGTCCAACTGATTGAAACCACCGCGCAGGCGCCCCCCGCCGCCACGCGCTGACCCATCCAAGGAGACTCACCCATGCCCCTGTCGCACCGCACTGCCCCCGCACTGTCCCTGCTTACACCCGCACGTCTCGGGCTTGCCCTGACCTTTGCACTTTCGCAGGCCTGGGCGGCACCGCCGACGGCAGTGAATCTGGACAGCGGCTGGCAGGTGCGCCTGGTGCCGGGGCAGGAACAGGCCAAGACCTATTCCAAGGCCGCCAGCTGGATGCCGGCGCAGGTGCCGGGCGTGGTGCAGACCGACCTGATCGCCGCCAAGGTGGTGCCCGACCCGTTCCTGCGCGACAACGAAGGCAAGATCCAGTGGGCAGGCCTGAGCGACTGGCAGTACCAGACCCGCCTCAACGTGGATGCGGCCATGCTCAAGCGCGAGCACGTGGAGCTGGTGTTCGATGGCCTGGACACGCTGGCCGAGGTCACCCTCAATGGCAAGACGCTGCTCAGTGCCGACAACATGTTCCGGCGATGGCGGGTGGACGCCAAGCCGCTGCTCAAGCGCGGCGACAACGTGCTGGAAATCAAGTTCCTTTCGCCGATCAAGAAGATCCAGCCGTGGCTGGCCAAGCAGCCGTATGCGCTGCCGGGCGCCTACGATTCGGCATTCGGCGATGAGCCCGATGGCCGCCACAGCTCCACCTACGTGCGCAAGGCGCCGTATAGCTATGGCTGGGACTGGGGCCCGCGCATGGTCAACGCCGGCATCTGGAAGGATGTGCGCGTGGAAGCCTGGGATGCGCTGCGCGTGGATGGGCTGCATATCGCCCAGCAACGCGTCGACGCGGACGCTGCGCAGTTGCAGGCGCAGCTGGAACTGCAGGCCGGCCGCAGCGGGCCGGTGCAGGTGACGCTGGATGTGCTGGGCCCGGATGGACAGAAGGTGGGCCAGTTCACCCAGGATGCGGTGGTCGACCCGAGCCAGAATCGCATCGATCTGGCCGTGCGCATCGCCAAGCCCAAGCGCTGGTTCCCGGCCGGTTATGGCGCGCAGGACCGCTACACCTTCGTGGCCAGCGTGCGCGATGCCGATGGCGACAGCCAGCAGGTCAAGCGCGTCACCGGCCTGCGTTCGGTGGAGCTGCGCCGCGAAAAGGACACCTGGGGCAAGAGCATGGAGATCGTGATCAACGGCATCCCGATCTTCGCCAAGGGCGCCAACCTGATTCCGCTGGATGCCTTCCCCTCGCGCGTCACCGCCCAGCGCATGCGCAGCACCTTGCAGGACGCACGCGATGCCAACATGAACATGCTGCGCATGTGGGGCGGTGGACACTACCAGGACGACCACTTCTACGAGGTGGCCGACGAACTGGGCATCATGATCTGGCAGGACTTCATGTTCGGTGGCGCAGTGCCGCCGTACGACGTGGAATTCCGCGAGAACACCCGGCAGGAGGCGATCGAACAGGTCAAGCGGCTGCGCGATCACCCCAGCGTGGTGCTGTGGTGCGGCAATAACGAAGTGCAGACCGGCTGGGAAAACTGGGGCGACCGGGTCAAGTTCAAGCAATCGCTGGACCCGGAAGAACGCAGCCGCGTCGAACGCGGCATGACCACGCTGTTCGGCACCGTGTTCCGCGAAGTGGTCGCCACCTACGACAGCGACGTGCCGTACTGGGCCACCTCGCCGGGCACCAATTTCGATGGCGCCGCCGACCAGGCCAATGATGGCGACATGCATTACTGGAAAGTCTGGGGCGGCCCCGCACTGCCGGTCACCGAATACCTCAACGTCACCCCGCGCTTCATGTCCGAATACGGCCTGCAGTCGTTCCCTGACATGCGCACCGTACGCGTATTTGCCGATGCGGCCGACCTGGATCCGGAATCGCCGGTGATGCGCGCGCATCAGAAGTTCGACAAGGGCAATGGCAACAAGCGGCTGATGCTGTACATCCGGCGCGAATTCGGCGAGCCCAAGGATTTCGAAAGCTTCGTCTACCTGAGCCAGTTGATGCAGGCCGAAGGCATCAACCTGGCCGCCTCGCACCTGCGCGCCTCGCGTCCGCAGTCGATGGGCTCGCTGTACTGGCAGCTCAACGATGTGTGGCCGGGCGCGTCGTGGTCCAGCGTGGATTACTACGGCCGCTGGAAGGCGCTGCAGTACCACGCGCGCCGCTTCTATGCACCGGAAATGATCGCCGCGCTGCGCAACGACAAGGGCCAGACCGAGGTCTCGCTGGTCTCCGATCGCACCACTGCCTTGAATGCACGCTGGCGCATGCGGGTGATGGGCATGGACGGCAAGGTGCTGAGCAAGCGCGAGCAGAAGGCCACGGTCAAGCCGCTGAGCAGCCTGCAGGTGGGCGACTTCAGCGACAAAAAGTTGCTGGGCAGCGCCGATCCCAAGCGCACCTATGCAGTGTTCGAGCTGTTCGATGGCGACACGCGGCTGTCGCGTGAAGTGGTGTTCTTCGCACCCGCCAAGCAGCTCGCATTGCCGACCGCAAAGATCGACAGCCAGTGGCGCGCAGATGGCGATGGCTATGCACTAACCCTGACCAGCAACACGCTGGCGCGCGAGGTGTGGCTGTCGTTCGGCGATGTGGATGCCACGCTCTCCGACAACGCCTTCGATCTGCTGCCGGGCGAGCCGTTGTCCGTGCGCGTGAGCAGCAAGGCGGCACTGGCGCAGCTGCAATCCACGCTGCAGGTGCGCGACCTGGCCGCCACGCTGGCGGGCGCACCGCCGGAACCTGCCGAAACAAAGTAAACCGCCAGGGACAGGTGTCAGACGATCACGCAGCACGCGTGTGAGCGCGTTGCGCGATCTGCAATCCGCGATGCGTTGCATGTGGCGCGATGCCTGCCTCATGCAACGCATCGCACACACCCGGCAAGCGATCCGCATACCACTACCTGCAGCATCGCTGCGGGCAACCCAAGAGCAACGCGTGGCGGCCATGACCGCCACGCAGGAGTAAACCGATGTCGTTGTCCTTCTTCCCGTGCCGCCTGGCCGCCGCACTGAGTATGAGCCTGGCCCTGCCACTCATCGCTGCACCGGCAGTGGCTGCAAAAAAAACCGATGCAACGCCAGAGCAGCGCGCCGCCGCGCTGGTGGCGCAGATGAGCCGCGAGGAAAAGGTCACCCAGGCGATGAACGATGCGCCGGCGATTCCGCGCCTGGGCATTCCCGCCTACGAATGGTGGAGCGAAGGCCTGCACGGCATCGCCCGCAATGGCTACGCCACGGTGTTTCCGCAGGCGATCGGCCTGGCCGCCAGCTGGAATACGGAGCTGATGCAGCAGGTGGGCACGGTGGTCTCCACCGAGGCGCGTGCCAAGTTCAACCACGCCGGCGCTCCCGGCAAGGACCACAAGCGCTACGCCGGGCTGACCATCTGGTCGCCCAACATCAACATCTTTCGCGACCCGCGTTGGGGTCGCGGTATGGAAACCTACGGCGAAGACCCCTTCCTGACCGGGCAGCTCGCGGTGGGCTTCATCCGCGGCCTGCAGGGCGAGGATCTGAACCATCCGCGGACGATCGCCACGCCCAAGCACATCGCCGTGCACAGCGGCCCGGAGCCGGGCCGGCATGGTTTCGACGTGGATGTGTCGCCACGCGACGTGGAAGCAACCTACACGCCCGCGTTCCGCGCTGCGCTGGTCCAGGGACAGGCCGGCTCGGTGATGTGCGCCTACAACTCGCTGCACGGCACCCCGGCGTGCGCGGCCGACTGGCTGCTCAACGGCCGCGTGCGTGGCGACTGGGGCTTCAAGGGCTTTGTGGTGTCCGACTGCGATGCGGTGGACGACATGACCCAGTTCCACTACTTCCGCCCGGACAATGCAGGCTCCTCGGCTGCAGCGCTCAAGGCCGGCCACGATCTCAATTGCGGGCATGCCTATCGCGAACTCGGCACCGCAATCGAACGCGGCGAAGTGGACGAAGCCTTGCTGGACCAATCGCTGGTGCGCCTGTTCGCCGCGCGCTATCGCCTGGGCGAACTGGAAGCGCCGCGCAAGGATCCGTATGCCAGGCTCGGCGCCAGGGACATCGACAACGCCGCCAATCGTGCGTTGGCACTGACGGCGGCCGCCGAGTCGATCGTATTGCTCAAGAACCAGGCCGACACCTTGCCGCTGAAGGCCGGCACCCGGCTGGCGGTGATCGGCCCCAATGCCGATGCCCTGGCGGCGCTGGAAGCCAATTATCAAGGCACCTCGTCCGAGCCGGTGACGCCATTGCTGGGCCTGCGCCGGCGCTTCGGCGCGCAGCAGGTCAACTATGCACAAGGTGCGCCGCTGGCCGCGGGTGTGCCCGGCATGATTCCGGAAACCGCGCTGCGCAGCGACGGCAAGCCGGGATTGCGTGGCGAATATTTCGATAATGTCGATCTGGACGGTGCGCCGCGCGTGGTGCGGCAGGATCGTACGGTGAGTTTCAACTGGGATCAGGTCGCCCCCGCAAAGGGCGTGCCGGCCGATCGCTACGCGGTGCGCTGGAGCGGCGAACTGCTGCCGCCGAGCGCGGGCGACTACACGCTGGCGGCACGGGTGGCGCGCTGCTTCGACTGCGCCGGCCACGACCCGGTGCGGCTGTACATCGACGACAAGCTGGTGGTTGCCGGCAACGCCGAAGACAAGCACGTGCCGGCCGGGATGCACAACGCCGATGGCCGCAGCGTGGAAACCGTGCTGCATTTCGACGATACGCGCCCACGCAAGATCCGCCTGGAGATGGAACACCGCGGCCAGGACCAGGGCGTGCGCCTGGAGTGGCTGGCACCGGCTGGCGCGCAACTGGCCGAGGCCGAGCAGGCGATGGCGCAGGCCGATGCCGTGGTGGCCTTCGTCGGCCTGTCTCCGGATGTGGAAGGGGAGGAGCTGCGCATCGACGTGCCCGGCTTCGATGGCGGCGACCGCAACGACATCTCCCTGCCCGCCACGCAGCAGGCCCTGCTCGAACGCGCCAAGGCCTCCGGCAAACCGCTGGTGGTCGTGTTGATGAGCGGCAGCGCGGTGGCCTTGAACTGGGCCAAGCAGCACGCCGATGCGATCGTGGCGGCGTGGTACCCGGGCCAGGCCGGCGGCACCGCCATCGCCCGTGCGCTGGCCGGCGACGACACGCCCGGCGGGCGCCTGCCGGTGACGTTCTACCGCTCCACCAAGGACCTGCCGCCCTACGTCAGCTACGACATGAAGGGCCGCACCTACCGTTACTTCAAGGGCGAGCCGCTGTTTCCGTTCGGCTATGGCCTCAGTTACACCAGCTTTGCCTACGACGCGCCGCAGCTGTCCAGCACCACGCTGCAGGCCGGCACCACGCTGCAGGTGACCACCACTGTGCGCAACACCGGCACGCGTGCCGGCGATGAGGTGGCGCAGGTGTATCTGCAATACCCGGACCGCCCGCAGTCGCCGTTGCGCAGCCTGGTCGGATTCCGGCGCGTGCATCTCAAGCCCGGCGAACAGCGCGAGCTGACCTTCACCCTGGACGCACGCGCACTCAGCGATGTGGATCGCGCCGGACAGCGTGCGGTGGAAGCTGGCGATTACCAGGTATTTGTCGGTGGTGGGCAGCCGGACACCGGCGCGCCCGGCGCGGCAGTGGCGCTGACGATCCAGGGAAGATCGCCACTGCCGAAGTAATAGCGCATCCGGGCGCACAATCGTTCCGGCGCCTGGCCGCGTGGTCCAGCCGACGGGGGAATCGGCCGCAATTGACGGCGCCGGTTGCACTGTCTGCCGTGCTGTAGCGCAGAACGTGCGGGACGCAGATGCTTATGCCAGTGGGGAGCAGGCGCTAGCGCGTGCGATGGGACCAGGACCGACTCGCACCGCGCATGACCCGCGCGCATACGGCAATGGATTGTGCGGACGCACTAGGCATCCTTGTCGCACACGTTGTATGGTCATCGGGAATTGGTCATGCATAGGTCTCATCGCTACCTGCCCGGTTGCGGCGGCTGGCGCCGATCTGCACGCGTGCGATTGCTACAGTGAACCCACGGAGTCTTGAGGTCATGCACACCCGTCGCGACATCCTTCAACTGCTCGGTGCCGGCGCAGGCGCCAGCCTGCTGGCCAGCGCATTGCCCGCCTTCGCCGCCAGCGATGCCCCGACCTCCGGCGCCTTCGTCAGCAAGCGCCCGCCCAAGGCACAGCGCCGCTTCGTCAGCAAGGCGGTCGAGCAGCAGATCGTGCAGATCAGCGCGCGCATCGCCGATCCCGAGCTGGCCTGGCTGTTCGAGAACTGCTACCCCAACACGCTCGACACCACGGTGGAAACCGGCACCCGCAACGGCAAGCCGGACACCTTCGTCATCACCGGCGACATCCATGCGATGTGGCTGCGCGACTCCTCCGCGCAGGTGCACCCCTACGTGCCGCTGGCCAGGCGCGACCCCGCCTTGCGGCGCATGTTCCATGGCCTGATCCAGCGCCAGGCCGCGTGCATCACGCTCGATCCTTATGCCAACGCCTTCCTGCCCGATGGCCAGACCCAACGCCTGAAGTGGTCGCTCAACGACATCACGCAGATCAAGCCAGGCGTGGGCGAGCGCAAGTGGGAAGTGGACTCGCTGTGCTATCCCCTCCGCATTGCGCACGAATACTGGCGCGCCACCGGCGATACCGCACCGTTCGACGATGACTGGCGCGCGGCGATGCACGTGGTGGTCAAGACCTTCCGCGAGCAACAACGCAAGGACAATCGCGGCCCGTACGTGTTCCAGCGGCCCTCGCCGCTGGCCACCGAAACGCTGGTGCTGGAAGGCTATGGCCAGCCGACCAAGCCCAACGGCATGATCCACTCGATGTTCCGCCCCTCCGACGACGCCTGCGTGTTCCCGCTGTTCGTGCCGGCCAACCTGTTTGCGGTGGCTTCGCTGCGGCAGCTGGCCACGATGAGCACGGCCTTGCATCGCGACACCGCCTTCGCCGCCCAGTGCACCGCGCTGGCCGATGAAGTGGAAACCGCCACCCGCCAGTTTGGCCAGCAACGCGACAGCGATGGCCAGGCGTATTGGGCCTTTGAAGTGGATGGCTTCGGCAATCAGTTGTTCATCGACGACGCCAACGCGCCGGGCCTGCTCAGCCTGGCCTACCTGGGCTGCTGCGACCGCGCCGACCCGGTATTCCTGCGCACCCGCCAACTGGCGTGGAGCGAACGCAACCCGTATTTCTCGCGCGGCAGCGCGGCCGAGGGCGTCGGCAGCCCGCACAGCGGCATGGGTACGATCTGGCCGATGTCGATCATCCAGTACGCCCTGGTCAGCGACGACGACGCACAACTGCGCCAGTGCCTGCAGTGGCTCAAGACCACCCATGCCGGCACCGGCTTCATGCACGAGGCCTTCGACAAGGACAACCCGAGCAGCTTCACCCGCGACTGGTTCGCCTGGGCCAACACCTTGTTCGGCGAACTGATCATCGACCTGCACCAACGCAAACCCCAGCTGCTGCGTAGTAGCTGATTGTCCGAAACGCCGGATCCGCTCTTTCCCGGCGGAACGACACAGCACTTGATCTTCCCTTCTCCCGCCGGGAGAAGGTGCCCGAAGGGCGGATGAGGGTGCCCCGGCATCGGCCCGCAAACTCCGAGACCAGACACATGGCAACACGACGCGGTTTTCTCCAAGGCGCCATCGCCGCAGCACTGTTTGGCAGCGTTGGCCTGCCCGGCCTGGCGCGCGCGCGCGCCGGCAATTACGCGCTACCGGCCGATGCGCGCACCCGCGCCGATCTCACCCGGCATGTGGATGTCTTCATCGGTACCGGCGGTCATGGCCACACGTTCCCCGGCGCGACGTTGCCGTTCGGCATGGTGCAACTGAGCCCGGACACCTACAACGCGGTGTGGGATTCGTGCTCGGGGTACCACGAATCCGATGGCTCGATCATGGGCTTTTCGCATACGCATCTGTCCGGTACCGGGATCGGCGACATGCTGGATTTCCTGCTGGTGCCGGCCACCGGCGAGGTCAAGCTGGTGCCCGGCCCGCTGGATGATCCCGATGCCGGCTACCGCTCGCGTTACGACCATAGCGATGAAGCCGCCTCGCCCGGTTACTACCGCGTGCGGCTGAAGGACAGCGGCGTACATGCCGAGCTCACCGCCACCGCGCGCGTCGGCCTGCACCGCTACCACTTCCCCAAGGGCAAGCCGGCGCATGTGCTGCTGGACCTGTGCCATGGCATGCAGGACAAGCCGGGCATTCCCACTCGCGTGAGCGATGCGCAACTGCGCGTGGTCGACACGCAAACCCTGACTGGCGGCCGTCGTGTCTATCAATGGGCCAAGGGGCGCTACATCTACTTCGCCATGCGCTTGTCGCGGCCATTCGCCAGCGTGCAGCTGTACGACGAAGATCAAGCGCTGCCCGACGGCACGCACAGCCGCGACGGCACCCATCTCAAGGCCGTGCTGCACTTCCCCGATGCCTCCCAGGCGCCATTGCTGATCAAGGTCGGCATCTCCGCCGTCAGCGCCGACAACGCGCTGGCCAACCTGGACGCCGAACTGCCGGACTTCGACTTCGCGCGCGTGCATGCACAGGCGGTCGCCGCCTGGGAAAAGGAACTGGCCCGCGTCCGCATCGAAACCGACGACGAGGCACAACGGCGAATTTTCTACACCGGGCTGTATCACAGCCTGCTGGCGCCGACGTTGTTCAGCGACGTGGACAACTGCTACCGCGGCATGGACCTGCAGATCCATACCGCGCCCACGGGCTATCACAACTACAGCACCTACTCGCTGTGGGACACCTATCGCGCCGCGCATCCGCTGCTCACCCTGGTGCAGCCCGAGCGCGTGCCCGACCTGGTGCAATGCCTGGTACGCGGCGCCAACGAATGCCCGGACGGCGTGGGCATCTGGCCGCTGCAAGGCGTGGAAACCGGCTGCATGATCGGCTACCACTCCGCGGTGGTGCTGGCCGAAGCGCACGCCAAGGGCTTTACCGGCATCGACTACACAGCTGCATGGCCGGCGTATCGCAAACGTGCGATGGACGACACCACCCACGGCCTGGGCGAGTACCGCACGCTCGGTTATATCCCCGCCGACACCGTGGACGAAGCGGTCAGCCGCACCCTCGAATACGCCTACGACGACTGGGCCTGTGCGCACCTGGCGCAGGCCGCCGGTGCCAGCGACGATGCACGCGCATTGCGCGCACGTTCGCGCAACTACCGCAACGTATTCAACCGCAGCAGTGGCTTCGTACAGGCGCGGCTTGCCGATGGCAGCTGGGCCACACCGTTCGACCCGCGCGGCATGGGCCACATCGCCAAGTGGCGCGATTTCACCGAATCCAACGCCTGGCAGGCCACCTTCCTCAACCAGCACGACCTGTACGGCTACATGGATTTGTACGGCGGCCGCGAGGGTTTCGTCGCCAAACTGGACGAGCTGTTTTCCACCAGCTCCGAGCTGCCGGCCGATGCGCCGCCGGATATCGACGGCCTGGTCGGCCAGTACGCGCACGGCAACGAGCCCAGCCACCATGTGGCGTATCTGTTCGCCTACGCAGGCCAACCGTATAAAACCCAGGCGATGGTGCGCCGCTTGCTGCGCGAGCAGTACCACGACGCGCGCAATGGGCTGTCCGGCAATGAAGACTGCGGGCAGATGAGCGCGTGGTTCGTGCTCAGCGCGCTGGGCCTGTATGCGGTGGACCCGGTCAGCGGCAACTACGTGCTCGGCAGCCCGTTGTTCAAACGCGCCACGCTAGACGTTGGCAACGGCCGCACACTGCGCATCGTGGCCAAGGACAACAGCGCGCAGAATGTCTATGTGCAGTCGCTGTCCTTCAACGGCACATCGCTCACCCGCGCCTGGCTACGTCACACCGAGCTGGCCGCCGGCGGCACGCTGGAATTTGCGATGGGGCCCAAGCCTAACCCGGCCTTCGGCGCAGACAAGAAGGATCTGCCACCGTCGTTCGCGTAATGCCAGTACGTCGCTTGCGCGAGCGGCGCGCTCGTTTCTTGCTGCGCGGATGGGGAACGCCCTTCCCCGCTGACGCACACAGGGATCGCTTGTTCATTCGCCAGTGGAAGTTGCTCTCTTTTTCCGCAAGCGGGTATCGCTCCTCCTTCTCCCGCAAGTGGGTATCGCTCCTCCTTCTCCCGCAAGTGGGTATCGCTCCTCCTTCTCCCGCAAGTGGGTATCGCTCCTCCTTCTCCCGCAAGCGGGTATCGCTCCTCCTTCTCCCGCAAGCGGGTATCGCTCCTCCTTCTCCCGCAAGCGGGTATCACTCCTCCTTCTCCCGCAAGCGGGTATCGCTCCTCCTTCTCCCGCAAGCGGGTATCGCTCCTCCTTCTCCCGCAAGCGGGTATCGCTCCTCCTTCTCCCGCAAGCGGGTATCGCTCCTCCTTCTCCCGCAAGCGGGTATCACTCCTCCTTCTCCCGCAAGCGGGAGAAGGTGCCCGAAGGGCGGATGAGGGCAGAACGCAAACACCGCCGCCTGCATCCACCCGCACCACCGGCCCCACCTACATCGAGACCTCCATGCTGCGTACCACTCTTGCTCCCCTGGTTCTGGCCCTTGCGCTCGCGCTGCCCGCCGCCGCTGCTACGCCCGAGTCCTGGCCCGCCTTCGGCACGCAGGGCACGCAGTTCGTGCGCGATGGCAAGCCGTACCAAATCCTGTCCGGGGCCATCCATTTCCAGCGCATTCCGCGCGCCTACTGGAAGGATCGCCTGCAGAAAGCACGCGCACTCGGCTTGAATGCGGTAGAAACCTACGTGTTCTGGAATCTGGTCGAACCGCAGCAAGGCCAGTTCGATTTTTCCGGCAACAACGACGTCGCCGCCTTCGTCGAGGAGGCCGCCGCGCAAGGCCTCAACGTGATCCTGCGCCCCGGCCCCTACGCCTGCGCCGAATGGGAAGCCGGCGGGTATCCGGCCTGGTTGTTCGGCAAGGACAACATCCGCGTGCGCAGCCGCGACCCGCGGTTTCTGGCCGCCAGCCAGGCCTACCTGGACGCGGTGGCAAAACAGGTGCAACCGCTGCTCAACCACAATGGCGGCCCGATCATCGCAGTGCAGGTGGAGAACGAATACGGCTCCTACGATGACGACCACGCCTACATGGCCGACAACCGCGCCATGTTCGTCAAGGCCGGCTTCGACAAGGCCTTGCTGTTCACCTCGGACGGCGCGGACATGCTCGCCAATGGCACCTTGCCCGACACCCTGGCAGTGGTGAATTTCGCGCCCGGCGAGGCGAAGAGCGCGTTCGACAAATTGATCAAGTTCCGCCCCGAGCAACCGCGCATGGTGGGCGAATACTGGGCCGGCTGGTTCGATCATTGGGGCACGCCGCACGCCAGCACCGATGCCAAGCAACAGACCGAAGAACTGGAGTGGATCCTGCGCCAGGGGCACTCGGCCAACCTCTACATGTTTATCGGCGGCACCAGTTTCGGCTTCATGAATGGCGCCAATTTCCAGGGCAATCCCAGCGACCATTACGCACCGCAAACCACCAGCTACGATTACGATGCCATCCTCGACGAAGCCGGCCACCCCACACCCAAGTTCTCGCTGATGCGCGATGCCATCGCCCGCGTCACCGGCGTGCAACCGCCCGCGCTGCCTGCACCGATTGCGATGGCCGCACTGCCGGACACCCAACTGCGCGAATCGGCATCGTTGTGGGACAACCTGCCCGCCCCGATCGCCATCGACACCCCGCAGCCGATGGAACACTTCGGCCAGGACTACGGCTACATTCTCTACCGCACCACCATCACCGGCCCGCGCAAGGGGTCGCTGTATCTGGGCGAGGTGCGCGACGTAGCACGCGTCTATGTCGATCAACAACCGGTCGGCAGCGTCGAACGCCGGCTGCAGCAGGTCTCCACCGACGTGGACATTCCGGCTGGCCAACACACGTTGGATGTCCTGGTCGAAAACAGCGGCCGCATCAACTACGGCCCGCGCACGGCCGACGGCCGCGCCGGCCTGGTCGACCCGGTACTGCTGGACAACCAACAACTCACCGGCTGGCAGGCGTTCCCGCTGCCGATGCGCTCGCCCGACAGCCTCCGCGGCTGGACCCGCAGGTCTGTGCAAGGCCCCGCCTTCCACCGCGGCAACCTGCGCATCGGCACCCCCACCGACACCTATCTGGACATGCGCGCCTTCGGCAAGGGCATCGCCTGGGCCAACGGCGTCAACCTGGGCCGTCACTGGTCCATCGGGCCGCAGACGGCGCTGTATTTCCCAGCGCCGTTCCAGCGCAAGGGCGACAACGCCGTGGTGGTGTTCGACCTGGACAGCACCGCCAACCCCAGCGTGCGCGGCCTGAAACAGCAGGCGTGGATCACGCCGAAGGAGTAAGCGCGGCCAACAAACGAATGCGCTCACCGTCAGATGGGCGCGGCGTCGCTCGGAATCGCTACGTACCACGCGTGCGCTGCGGTGATGAGGCACCGTCCGCACACGCCAAAGACTGCTCACAACGCTTTGTCAGCCACGCCAGGCCGTGGCGGCATGTGCAATTCACTGGCAATGACGCCACGGCTGCCGATTGCTCAAGGGTTGAAGGACGGTGCTGTCGCAGCCGCAGCGCCTTCACGGATGCGCGCAGCCTGCATTTCGGTTGCCAGCAACGTGCCGCGCACATCGGTAGTGTGCCGCCGGGCCTGTTTCATGCAGAAATGCGCAAAGCCCGCACTTCCTGGCTGCGGCGTGATCGCATTTGCGGTCAACGCACCGATCAGGCGCTGTTGCAACCCCTGCATCCTATTTTCTGCGCGCCGGATCTTTTTCATGTCCGAACTTTCCAGTTCCTCGTTTGCCATGCCCAGCTCTTCCAACATCAAGCTGACAGATCGCAATTGAAACTCGTCGCGCTCACGCGCTTCGTGCAGTTGCGTGGTCAAGCGTGCGTGGGCCTGCGCAGCCGTCGTGGCTGTGGTTTCTGTGTCGGGGATTGCACCACTGGCAGCATCCTCCGCCGGTAGCTCCGCCCGCAAGCGCAGTTTCGAGTCTAGATATTTCTTTTGTAACTCCAGGCAACTTTGCATGTACGCAACCTGCGACTTGACCGAGCCTGACGTTTGCAGCCACTGGTTCAATGCTGTTTCGGTCAGTGTATCGGTATGTTTTGCATAGCTTCGCGCGGCTTTTTCGCCAGCGACGCGGGGCTTGCCGGTGAGCACTGCTCGCCCGTAGGTCGCCCCTGCAAAAAGCGCTGCCCTGGCTCGCTTGGCGAGCGAGGACGGTTGAGCCGCCTGACCAGTTGCTGGGCGCTGATCGGTAGATCGAGGCACTGCCCGATAGCGTTTCCTCATGTCGTTGGCGCAGTTCTGCAAGAGCGCGTCCCGTGCTTTTTCCTGACCGTCGATACAGGCGTACAGGGCGCTGCGCAGTTCAAATCCATGCTGCGGAACGGCAGCAGTTGCCTCCGTAGCGGCTGATGCGTCGCCGGCTGCAGGCGACGCCTGTTTTGCTGCTACCGACTGGGCAGCCACCGCGTGTTCGATTGAGCCGGGCATGACAGGGTTAGACTCGAGCTGGTCACCAGTGCCGGTCGTCACCACGGTGTCCCACGCGTTTCCCGAGGCACCGTCACTGACGCGTGGTGTCCCATGCGGATTCACTTCCCCCGGTGAGGCAGCGACGCCTGCCTCGGTCGTGGGTAGCAGGTCGGCCATGGCAAGCAATGCCCGGTCCACGCTAGGCATCTCCGCAGTCTCGTACTTGCGATAGCGTTTTTGCTTGCCATGCGCCAGCAGAAACTGGTGGCCCCCGACACCCATCGTCACCGCACCCAGCAGACCGGCACCGACCACCAAACCGGTGCCCACTGGCCCGGCCACGGTGGCTGCACCCAGCACAACAGCAGCACTGACTCCGGTTTTTGTCAAGGTGCTGGCCGTGTAGGTGACGCCGCCAACGACAAAGCCCTTGTTCCAGTTGTTGAAGCTGCCGGCAAATCCGCTGCGCTGGGTCAGCTTGGTGCTCAAAAAGTGCTGGTAGCGCTGCGCGCCGGGGCTGAGCTCGCCCGCTTCCAGGCGTTGCATGAAGTCTTCGACACGCACCGCATCGGCAACCACGCGCGTTTTCTCCTTGCGTGATTGGTGCAGAAACGTAACGCCCAGCGCGGTGGCAGCGACGCTTGCCAGCGGAGCCAGGACAAATGTGCCGGCAATACCGGCCGCCGACGCTGCGCCTGCGGCGGCGGTGCTGTGGCCGATCAAGCCAGCAGCATTTGCGTTCTTGGCCCCGAGTGCCAGCCCGCCCTGGATACCGAGTTCTGTCGTGGCCTTGGTGAAGATCATGCCTGCAGACGCCATTGAAGTCATCGCGATGGCGCCATCACGTGCGTTGCGCTGCTGTTGGTAAGCGACTGTATCAATCGCCTCGCTCAAGGCATCGATCTGAGCGCCTGCAACTGCAGTCAACGGGCCGCTCTCCAGAGCAGTTTGCAGCAACGCCCTGTCCGACTGAAGTTGACGTTTGCATTTCCGCAGGGTACCGCGTTGTTCAATCACTTCGCGGGTTTCCTTGTAGGCGGCATAGATCGCAAGGCCAGAGAGCGGCAGCATGGCGCCACTGATGCTCAAGCTCATTGCCAGATCGGCAACGCCCCCGGGCGCCCCCTCCTCAGCCAGGGTGTGCATGATGCTCTCGTGCGCTGCAGGCTCGATCGGATGTGGCTCCATAGAGTGCTCCACGCCGTTACCAGGCTGAGTCTGATGGTCTGCCGACAATGCCGTGTGATCGACCGGCGTGTGCTCGTGGGAATGCACAGGTTGGTCGGCTTCCGGAGAATGTTCCGGTTCGCCCGAGTTGGGCAGTTCCGCTATCTTGTCTGCAGTGCCATGCAGTGGATCTGCAAGATACCTGGCCACCACGAATGCATCGTACGCTGCCTCTGTTTCCTGAATTTCGGCCATGGCATCTCCCCCGATGCGCCTCCCGGACGCGTGCACGGGAGGGGATTTTTTCCAACGAGAACTTTTTCTTAACGATTCCAGACCCATGGGCCAGCCGTTGGAAGCGGGAAGATCTTCAACTGAAACAGCCACCTCTGGAGCGGGAGAATCAGAAGGACCAACATGACGGCTGACGTGTTGCTGGATACGCATAGCTCAGACTCCGTATACGTGACGCGGCGAGGCTACGCCTCCTGCCCACGGGGACCAGCCGTTCTACGAATTCACTTTCCCGGGAACGAATCGCAGCGCAAGGCGCATTCAGGGCTGGTTTACTGAGCTATTGAGGACTTCACCTGAAAAGCATCGTGTGTTCGTTGCTTTAGAGCGGCTAATAAAACCCCAGGAAGCATGCGTAAGCAGATGATGGAGCATGCAAGCGAGAGCGACGCTAAGGATGGTCTGATCAACGCAGCCGGAAAACGAAACACGCCACATCCGCCGCGCTGAGGGCGCTCAAACCCCCGGTTTTTTGCCGTTTTCNTTGCGCTTGCTGTTGTACTCCGCGTCGCCGAAGGTCAGTTGCATCGTCATCGTCCTGGTGCCTCTGTGCGATTGTCGCAGGATCAGGGGGAGTTGTTCAGAGTTTCCCTAAGTGGATATCGATGCGGCGTTCGAAGCGGATACGCAGCCTGCCCATCCCGGCGAACCAAGCGTGCGTACGCTCCACGACCCAGCGATGCCGGCCCAGACGGTCGTTGCGTTCGATGCCCTTGCGGGCAATCCGCGCAATGATGCCGCGCTGCTTGCGGGCAGTGCGGCACCGGTCGATGTCGTAAGCCTTGTCAGCATGCAGTTTGCCGGGCCAGCGTCGCGCACGCCCTGGTTTTCCGCCGATTTCAGGCAACGCATCAAGCAACTCCTCGAAGACAACCGAGTCGTGTCGATTGGCACCGGTGACGCACACTGCCAGCGGCACGCCGTTTTCGTGCAGATCGACGATGCCTATCTCGGCGGCGAGCGTAACGGTGGCAAGGCCGGACACGGATCGGAGAACAAACAAGCATTCCTGATTGCGATGCAGACCGGTGACACCTTCACCGCGCCGCGCTTTGTGGTGATCGAGCCGGTGCGCAGCTTCGACAACACAGCGCTGCAGGACTGGATTGCCCGTCGCCTGGCGCCCGGCTGCGAGGTCTACACCGATGGGCTGGCCTGCTTCCGTCGCCTGTGGGCACACCCGGCTATATCGAGATGAGTTGGAAAGCAAGTCGTCGACGGGACGTTTACAGCGCTGCCCAACTCCTGGTGTATTTCATCAAACATCCGGATTACCACATGGGCTATGTGGGTATTTCCGGGGCGCAGTCAAAGGAAGTCTTTTCACTCATGGATGCGCTGCAACAGCTGCCCTCGGAACGCAAGCATGAGATCGTCGCTTTTTTCAACCGCGTGATTGGCCAAGATCGTGCCACCGCAGAGGATTTGCTGGCGGACCCATTCATCAAGGATGCCGCGCTGCGGCTCCAGGAAGGCGTGCATGTAACCTTCGAGAAATTGACTCGATAAATGCCCCTGCAAGTCCGTTGAAACCCAATCGTCAGCAGCGAACGATGCACTGAGCGCAGCAGTTCCACCTAATCGCGCCGCCCCAGTCACGCAGCGCGCGGGTTGCCGCATGCCTCAGCGCGAATCTCAACCAAGCCAACCCAAGGTCGCTGTTCAACCGATTTCATCCAGGACAAGACGCACCTCGTCGGCAAAAGAAGGTCTGAACAACTCCTTCCGCTCCGGGGACAATCGTGCATAGCCCAGGGAGACAACCACGATGCAACCGTCTTTCGGCAGCGCGCGGCACAACGGCACGAGGCGTTCTTGTCGGAGATGGACCAAGTGGTGCAGTGGAAGGACCTGCTGACGCTGACCAGGCCGCACTGTCGGACGACGGCGCAGCCGAAGCGGCAGCCATATCCTGCCAGCGCCTGCCGACATCGAGCCAGGGCCTGTCGCCGCCCAAGGCAGATTTCCGTCGTCCGCCCTTCAGCAGCGACGCGTGCCGCCGTTATCAGAACGTCCGGTGGCGCCGCGGCGCCCGCTACCGTGGATGTATCGGGCGGACCAGATTCCAGGCAAGATCACCGGCTGACCCCGCTACGGATGCGCTTGCTTGCGACGTAGACGGCTTGATTGCAGGTTCCAGGAGCGTTGCATGTCCTCGTCCACCGTTACGCAAGACCCCATCCCCGCCGATGCGGAACACACCCAGCACGCGTTCGCCGAGCAGGTCCACGGCAAGCCCATGGACAGCACCGAGGCGGCGCACCGGATGGCCTTCCTATTCCAGACCGAATCGGCAAAGAAGCCGCAGACGCTGTTGCCGCCGCAGGTCCGCGACGACAACGCAGCCTGAGCACACCGAACGCGCAAACCACTGGCGAGCGCGATCTGCGATCGCCAGTGGCCGGTCGCCTGCTCACTTGAACGCCTGGAGCACCGTGAGCAGACTGGTCAGGTTGTCGGCCACGCCAGCCTGCGCATTCTTTGCGCCGGCACCGGCCGCCGCCGTGGTATCCACGTTGTAGACCTGCATCACGCCCTGATTGGCCGCGGCCTGCGCCAGGGTGGTTTGCTGTTGCTGCGCCGCGACGGCGTTCTGGAACAGGACACCGCTCGACTGTGCCATTGCCTGGTAGATCGAGCCCATCGCCATCGCCGGCGCTTCGCCTACAACCTTGACGTTGGACTGGGTGACGGCATCGGTCACCTGTTGATTGACTGCAGTTGGAAAGGCCATGCCCGGCTCCTGAGTGGACGCAATGCACGATGTGATGCGCGTTGACCACCAACGACCTGCACGCGGCGTCGCGATACACAGGCCAGGCTGCAGCGCACCGCGGTGCCTTTCCGATAGCGGCGCACACGCGTACCGCTGAATCCACGCCATGCAGCTTCGCAATGCACGTCGCACTCCCGATGTGCCGTCGAGCCACCCATGGCGATCAAGCCACAGCGCGAGGCCAGCACCACCGGTTGCGCGACATGAACGTGTCCCAGGCCTTGGCATCGGCGCACGTGGCGATCCCAGGACGGCGCAGACATGCCAACGCCCATGACGTTCCTGCCTACCGCCTTGCTGATACGCTCGACCGGCTGCCCTTGCCGCACATGGTCGGCAACCACGGCCACCTGCGCCTGGGACGACCAAGGCACAGGCATGCAATAGATGATAAACAGGTCTCTATGTAATCCACACCGCACTGGACACCGATGTTTTCCACGCGCTTGCTGACCTGCCTTGTTGCCAGTCTTGCTGCCTGCAGCGCGCAGGCGCATTCTCCTGTCTCTCCGGCGTCGCCCATCGTGCGCAGCGAATTCATCGCCGACCCCGCCCCCACGCCACAGGCGCACGCCTCCACCCTGCTGGAAACCCGCGATGGGCAGCTGCTGGCCGCCTGGTTCGGCGGTGCGCGCGAAGGTGCGCCGGATGTCGGCATCTGGCTGGCGCGGCGTGGCCCGCAGCAGTGGCAGGGTCCGCAACGCATCGCCGATGGCGCGCACGCCGGCAAGCAGGATAGCGATGTGCCGGCCTGGAATCCGGTGCTTTTCCAATCAGCCAGCGGGCCGGTGCAGCTGTATTACAAACTCGGCCCCAACCCGCGGCAGTGGTGGGGGCTGCGGCTCACCTCCATGGACAGCGGCGCGACATGGTCGGCACCGCAGCGCTTGCCGGACGGCATCCTTGGGCCGATCAAGAACAAACCGCTGCAGTTGCCGAGCGGGCGCATCCTGGCACCCAGCAGCAGCGAAGACCGCGGCTGGCGCGCGCATCTGGAATGGAGCGACGACGACGGCGCGCACTGGCAGCGCGGCATGCCGCTCAACGTCCCGAGCGTGATCGGCGCGATCCAGCCCAGCCTGCTGCTGTATCCGGATGGTCGTCTGCAGGCGTTGGGCCGCAGCCAGCAGAACAAGCTCTTCAGCACCTTCTCCGACGATGGCGGCCTGCATTGGCAGCCGATGCAACTGCTGGATGTGCAAAATCCCAATTCCGGCACCGACGCGGTACTGCTGCGCGACGGTCGCGCCTTGCTGGTCTACAACCCCGCCATCGCCGGCAAGGACTGGTGGGAGGGACGCGGCACGCTGGCGGTGGCACTGTCGGACGATGGCGTGCACTGGCAACGCGTGCTGACGCTGGAAGACAGCGCCAATGATGAATTTTCATATCCGGCCGCGATCCAGACCCGTGATGGGTTGGTGCACATCAGCTACACCTGGAAGCGCCGACGAATCAAGCATGTGGTGCTCGATCCCACGCGAATCGACGCATGCGGCCCCTGCCAGGCGCCTGCCCCCGCAACGCTGTCTGAGCGCTGCACGACGGCGTGCGGCCACGCCGCCGTTCCTTCGTCATGATGACGGTGGCTTCGCCTCCACGGATTCGCCAGTAGCGTTGCATGCCGATCATCGTCGGCGAGCTACAGCCAAGACGAAGAATGCGATGCGACGCGTCGATCAACCACGCCTACCGGGCACGCCTGTCGGACTGCCGGAGCAGGATGCGTCCACTGCGAATGCCCCCGCGCGCAATGTCCCACCCGCATGCCCCGCGCCCGAGCGCCCTACCGGCATACTCGGCGGCCTGACCAGACATGTGCCTGGCTACCGGTCCGGTCGCCCCAGTGTGCCACCGACCGTTGACGCTTCACCATTACAGCGCTCCACAGCGCTTCGCCCGTACCGCGACGTCCTGTCGCAATGGCAACGACACTACAGCACAGATCGCAGTCGCTGGCACAGCGCATGGCGCCAGGCCAACAGCAACGATCCGCAAGTCGAAACAAGAACGGCCCGGGCGCTCAAGGCAACAGCCGACATGCTGGAAGACGCAACCCTACCGGGGCGGGTAGCGCTGGAGTTGCACTCAGTTCCCCTTCCGCAATTTCCCGATCAGGTATACCGTTTTTCTCATCTGCAGCACATGACGATCAACGCGGCGGGGTTGATGGAACTTCCGGCCATGCAGCAATTCGCGTGCCTGGAAACACTGACGCTTGCGCACAATCCGCTTGACTCGCTACCTGCATCCATCGCAAGCCTCAGCCGATTGCGTGAGCTCTCCATCCTTTCCTGCCCGGAATTGAAAGAACTGCCCAAACGCCTGGCGAGCACCAATGCATCCGGCGAGCACGAGGGGTTGGTCAACCTGCAGAAGCTGCAGCTGATGGGTACCGGGATCACATCGCTTCCGGCTTCCATCACCGGCCTACAGAACCTGAGAACGCTACAGATACGCAATTCGCCGCTGTCCACCCTTGCCCCGGCCATCCATCGAATGCCAAGGCTGGAAGAACTTGATTTGGAAGGCTGCACAGCGCTGTGCAACTATCCGCCGATTTTTGGCGGCAGTGCGCCATTGAAACGACTGCGTCTGAAAGACTGCAGCAACCTGCGCACCTTGGCGCTGGACATTCACCGCCTGACGCAACTCGAAGAACTCGACCTGCGAGGCTGCGAAAATCTCTCCAGACTGCCCTCGTCGATCGCCAGATTACCTGCCAGTTGCACTATCCGGCTGCCGCCGCATTTACAGGCGGAACTCGACCGTCTTCGTCTGATTGCGCGCCCCGCCGAACCAGAGCAGACTGGCCCAGCCATCCCGGATCTCTCGCCCCCTGTTGCCGGCGATCAAGCCAGCGCATCCTCCTCGGCGACCACAACCGGACTTCTGCGCGAGGTTGCGCTCGAACGCATCGAAGACACCGCGCAGGCCATGCTGAGCACGGTCACTGATGAAGAAAGAAATCCCTTTCTGGAAGGCGCCCCCTCCTATCTTCCACAAAAGCGCGACGCCGAAACTCCCACCACCTTCGGCCAGATTCCGGCATTGAAGAAAATGCTGGAGGAAGGCAGGGACGGCCATTTCCTGGCAAGGGTGAGCGACATGGCAGGCCCATCCCCCAGAGTCCAACACCCGACCGAGGAAGGCCTCCGCAGCCACTACACGAACGTCAGCAACTGGAAGGCGCAGAAGAACGCGCACCTGGGCATCGTCGATCATCTCGGGCAGTTCATTTATCACGAAGCAAGCCAGCTCAACGCAGAGACGCTGGCCAAGGCAGTCCAGATGTGGAAGACCCGGGAGTTGATTGTCAATGCGTACCCCGAAGAACGGGCACGCTTTCCCTCCTTCCCACTGCACATTCCAGAGCAAGTCGGCGACGACACTGATAGCGAACAGCAAACAACCTCGGAACCTTCACACCAGCAATAGCGGCAAACGCGACATGCAGAGCGGCCAATCGGGCACCGCCGTCGTCGTGTCTGAGCAGGTCGGGCGGCGCCTCCCATGGCCGAACGACCCGTTGCGCGTGTTTCACTGTTGCCGCAACGCGTCCACCATCCTTCGTACCCGCACGATATCGGTCCGCTGATAGTCTCCGCCCAGGTCACGGATATACGGGTGCGCAGACGGCACCTGGGCGGCGATCATGCCTCGCGCCGACGCGTGGAATTCGTGGGCGCCGGTATGCTGCCGTACGGTGCGGATGTTGTGCTCGGATAGCCCGGCACCCGGCATGATGCCGATGCGCCCGCCTGCCTGCCGCACCAACGCGGCGATGGTGTCGATTCCCTCCGGCGCACTCGCACGTGCGCCCGAAGTCAGCACGCGTTCGCAGCCCAGCGCGATCGCATCTTCCAGCGCGCGCGCCGGCTCGGCACTGACGTCGATCGCACGATGGAAGGTCACGCCCAGCGGGCCAGCCGCCTCGATCAACACGCGCATCGTGTCCATATCGACCTGACCATGACGATCCAGCGCGCCCAGCACCACGCCATCGCAGCCCAGCGCAACGCACTGCTGCACATCGCGGCGCATCGCCTCCACCTCATCGGCACTGAACACGAAGTCGCCCACGCGCGGGCGTATCAGCACATACAGCGGAATCGACAAGCGCGCGCGCACCACCGCCAGCGTGCCGAACGACGGCGTCAGCCCGCCGCCATCCAGCCCGCCGCACAGCTCCACCCGCATCGCCCCGCCGTCCTGCGCGGCCACGGCCGATGCCACCGAATCGGCAGCCACTTCCAGGCCCAACGCGCTCACGCGGCCGGCTCGGTGGTGTAGTGGCTGTCGCCGGGCACCAGCAGATCCTGCCGCTGCGCATCGCACACCGCATAGCTGAAGCCCTTCTGGATCGCGAACGCACCCACCTCGCCACGCGTGTTCATCGCCAGGAATCCCACCTGCAGCGTGCGCGTCAGCTCCGGCTTGCGGCGGATCAAGCGCATCACCACCTCGCGGCAGGCATCGGCCGGCGATCTGCCCTGGCGCATCATTTCCACCACTGCAAAGCTGCCGACATTGCGGATCACCTCTTCGCCCACGCCGGTGGAGGTCGCGCCGCCCACCTCGTTGTCCACATACAGGCCGGCGCCGATGATCGGGCTGTCGCCGACCCGCCCGTGCATCTTCCACGCCATGCCGCTGGTGGTGCACGCGCCGGACAGATTGCCGTGCGCATCCAGCGCAATCATGCCGATGGTGTCATGGTTGTCTTTACCGCCAGGCAGCTTGGCGTCGCGCCAGGCGCGGTTTTCGACATTGGCTTCCGGCGAATACTTCGACGTCTTCAACCACTCCTTCCACGCCGCTTCCGAACTCGGCGTCAGCAACCTGGTTTGCGGGAAGCCCTGCGCAAGTGCGAACTGCCGCGCGCCATCGCCGACCAGCATCACATGCGGGGTCTTTTCCATCACCGCGCGCGCCACCGAAATGGCATGCACCACATCTTCCAGCGACGCCACCGCGCCGCAATTGCCCAGGTGGTCCATGATGCAGGCGTCCAGCGTCACCCGCCCATCGCGATCCGGATACCCGCCCAGGCCCACCGTCGGATTGTTCGGGTCCGCTTCGGGCACGCGCACGCCGGCCTCCACCGCATCCAGCGCCATGCCACCGGTACTCAGCAGCGCCCACGCGGCCTGATTGGCGGCCACGCCGAAATCCCAGGTGGAAATCACCCGTGCCTGACCTTTAGGCAATGCCGCAGGACGTACCGCCGCCGTGCCAGCGGCCGCGGCCTGCGCACGTGCGCATCCGGCCAGGCCGGAAGCGATGGCACCCAGGGTGGCGCTCTTGAGGAAATGACGACGTTGGATCATCCAGGCGAACTCCGTAACGGAAACAGATGCCGCGCACTGCGCCGCAGCCTCCCATCATGCGGCAGCAACGCCTGCGGATAAACCGCATTCCCCCGCGCCGCGATGCGGATTGAGGCATAACGCCCGCAGGCATGATGCGCGCAGCCGCGCCTCCTTTGGCAAGGTCGTAGCTTCGGCCAATGGCTGTTGCTGCAGACGGCCTGCACGGACTTCGACGCGATGCAGGCCGGTGGACTCGGGCACGCGGATGGCGGCGATGGCCGAGCTGTGCACTCACTGCTGCGTCGATGGCATGTGACGTCCCCCCAAGTTTGAGTAGCACCTTGGTTTGGAGTCCAATCAAGGACCTCTGCCGTCGGCATGGTTTCAGTGAGGCTTCTTACTACCTGTGGCGCAGCGAGTTCGGCGGCATGAGCGTGCCCGATGCCAAGCGGCTCAAGGATCTGGAAGCCGAGAATGCGCGACTGAAGAAGTCGCTGGCCGAGCAGGTGTTCCAGAACGACCTGATCCAAGGATGCGCTACAAAAAAATGGTGAGCGCGCCGGCGCGCGGTGCGCTGGTGCGCGAGTGGATCGAAGCTGGGGCCAGCGAGCGTTGCGCCCTGGCAGCGATCGGCATGAGCGCCAGTGCGCTGCGCTATCGCCCGCGCGGGGACCGCAACGTTGAGCTGCGCGAGCACATTGTTGCGTTGGCGCATCGCCATCGCCGCTATGGCGTGGGGATGATCTATCTCAAACTACGGCGAGAAGGCCACATCGTGAACTGCAAGCGGGTGGAGCGGTTGTACCGCAAGCAGCAGCTGCAGGTGCGCCGCCGCAAGCGCAAAAAGGTGCCGGTAGGCGAGCGTGCGCCGTTGCTGAGGCCCACCAAGGCCAACCAGGCGTGGTCCATGGACTTCGTGTTCGACCGCACCGCCGAAGGTCGGGTGATCAAGTCTCGGGTGATAGTGGACGACGCGACACACGAGGCAGTCGCCATCGAGGTCGAACGCGCCATCTCCGGCCACGGGGTAGCACGCGTGCTGGATCGGTTGGCACACAGTCGCCGCTTGCCGCTGTTGATCCGCACGGACAACGGCAAGGAGTGCTGCGGCAAGGCCATGGTCGCCTGGGCGCATGCCAATCGCGTGCAGCTACGCCAGATCCACCCCTGGCAAGCCGAACCAGAATGCCTACGTCGAATCCTTCAACGGCCGGCTACGCGACGAATGTCTCAACGAACATTGGTTCCCAACGCTGCTGCATGCGCGCACCGGGATCGAACGCTGGCGCCGCGAATACAACGAACACCGCCCCAAGAAAGCAATCGGCGGAATGACGCCGACGGCCTAGGCCCAGCAGTTGGCCAATAGCGATATCATCAACCCCGGACTCTAAACCCGACTGCGACTCAGGATGGGGGACGTCGTGACGTGAGCACCTGTATAAGAGTCTGATGTATGAGGTTCATTCGACCTCCCCCTTCTCGCGCAACAGGCTGGTCAGCACGTGATCGCGCCACACGCCATTCAATTGCAGGTAACGCCGCGCGCGGCCTTCGATCTGGAAGCCCAGCCGCGCCAGCACCTGCGCGCTGCGCACATTCTCCGGCACGTACTACGCCATCACCCGCTGCAGGCCCAGCGGACCGAACGCGAAAGCGATGCCCTGCATGGCGGCCCACTGCATCAGGCCACGCCCCTGTGCTGCGGCATCCAGGCCGTAGCCGAGATGGCAGGCCTGAAATGCACCGCGCTGGATCTGGGTAAAGCCCACCGTGCCGATCACCTGCTGTGCCGACAGCAGCACCAACTGCAGTTCGCGTTCGCCAGGTACCGAATTGAGGGTTGGCAGGGATTCGTGTAAAACACAGCCCAAAGTGGGCTAACTCGCTGTCAGCACAGAAATTTTTCACAACCTTCTGCCGATCCTCC